>CAMDDQ010000173.1 GCA_945892765.1 Asaia bogorensis | reverse complement strand
TTTTCCGCGCCGCCTCAGACTGCGCCACAAGTTGCCACCGTCGCGTTTGTCATGCCAGATCATCTGGTATATGCGCTCATGGCTCAGCTCGATGCCCTGGTCGCGCAACCAGCCGCTGACCTGTTCCGGCGACCAACGCATCTGGGTACCCATCCGCCGTGGGCCGCAGGTGTGACGATTGCGGTCTCAGGATTGGGTGGATGACAGCTCTCTGTGGATCTTGATCAACTCGACCAGGGTTTCGATCCCGAAGTCGGTGAATGCCAAGACCTGGTGGTCGCCGGGCCCGTAAACCCAGATCACGCCATCCTCGGCATCCATTTCCACGGCGACATCGTAAAGCCAGTCGACGCTCTCGCCGAGGTCTGCGGCGACGCGTTCGATGGTCGTTACACGATGAACCTTGTTAACGTGCATTTCAGGCCGCCAGGGCCGAACCCGCGATGGCTAAAGGTCGCCAGTTCCACGGCAGCAACTCGGCAAGCCGGTGCGTGGGATGGGCTGCGATGCGCGAGAGGACGTCGGCGAGCCAGGCCTGCGGATCAACGCCATTCATTTTGGCCGTGACAATGAGACTGTACATGACCGCAGCACGCTGCCCGCCGCGATCGGACCCGCAGAACAGCCACGATTTTCTTCCCAGCGCGATTCCGCGCAACCCGCGTTCGGCGGCATTGTTGGACAAGCACACGCGTCCGTCCTCGAGGAACAAGGTGAAGGCCGGCCAGCGCTTGAGCATGTAATTGACGGCCTTGACCAGATCGTGCCCACGCGAGAGCCCGGCCGCCTGCTCGCGCATGTAGACCCGCAGATCGTCGACCAGAGGCTGGCTCAGATTTCGTCTGACCGCCAGCCGTTCCTCGGGGCATTTGCCGTTGATGGACCGCTCGATCTCGAACAGGGCGTCGATGCGGCGCACAACCTCGATCGCGATCGGCGACAGAGGGATTTCCTTTTTGCCCGCGGCCTTGCGACGCGTGTTCTCCTCCAGATCGGCCATGGCGAAGAACGGGCGCCGCGCGTGCACCCAGCATGCCGCCTCCTGGACCGGGCCGGGCTTGCGGTCCGCCAGATAGAGCTTGTTGTAGCCGTCATAGGCGTCCGCCTGCAGGATGCCGGCATATCCCGCCAGATGCGCCTGCGGGTGCTCGCCCCGGCGATCGCGCGAGTAATAGAACATCGCTGCGGGCGGCCCGGTGCCGCCGAAGGGCTTGTCGTCTCGAACATAAACCCAGCACCGCCCGGTATCGGTCTTGCCTTTGGCCAGAACCGGCACGGTCGTGTCGTCGCCATGCAGGCGCTCGGCCGCCATGACATGAGATTTCACCAAGCGAAGGAGCGGATCGAGCGCCGTACAGACCGAGCCCACCGCGTCGGCCATGGTCGACAGCGCGATCGGCACCCCTTCCAGCGCATAACGCTCGGCCTGACGGTTCAAAGGCTGGTGCTGGCCGAACTTCTCGAACACGATCATCGCCAGGAGGTTCGCACCTGCCCAGCCCCGCGCAATCACATGGAACGGCGCCGGCGCTTGCGAGATCTTTTCGCAATCCCGGCAAGTAAACTTCTCCCGCACCGTCTCGATCACCTTCCACTGACGGGGCTGCGATTCCAGCGTGCGCGTCACATCCTCGCCGAGCTTGCGCAGGCGATTGCCGCCGCAGCATTCGCATGCCGTCGGCGGGTCGATCACCACGCGCTCGCAAGGAAGATGGTCGGGGAACGTATTGCGCTCGGGACGTTTGCGCGTAAATCCGGCGACCGTCGTCGTTCTGGCGACAGCCTTTTCGGCCGCAAGTTCGTCTTGCGTGGCGCTGGCTTCCAGCTCTTCGAAGGTGAGCGCCAGTTGGTCGATCAGCCGCGCCGAGCGCTCCGACCGCTGCCCGTAGACTTGGCGCTCCAGTTTCGCGATCCGAAGCTTCTGCTGGGCGATCAGCGCCATGTCTTCGGACGCTTTCGCGCGGGCGACCGCCAGTTCCGCGGCGACTTCCAGGCCCTTGGTCTGCGCAGCGGTCAGCGCCGCTTTCAGGGCGGCGTTTTCTCGGGTAAGAGTGGCGCGAGCGGCATCCATGCCACGAAGTGAATCATAAATCGCGTGATTTGAGGCGCCCTAAAATGCACGCGGTCGCAATTTTTTCCGACCCAATCGCGCATATGCTAACCGGCGCTCTTGGGCCGCCACGTCAGTTGTGGATTTCGCCAGTCGATCCCCTCGAGCATGTACGCCATCTGCGCCGCCGAGATCGACACCGCGCCACCTGACGCCGATGGCCATATGAACTTTCCGCGGTCCAATCGTTTGGCGTAAAGCGAGAGCCCGATTCCATCGTGCCAGAGGATCTTGGCGAGATCGCCGCGGCGACCTCGGAAAATATAGAGGTCGCCCGCATGAGGATCGCGTTTCAGACTCTCCTGAACCTGCAGCGCCAGGCCCTGCATGCCGCGCCGCATGTCGGTGTGACCTGTCGCAATCCAGACTCTGACGCCGCTCGGAATCGGAATCATCGCCGCGACAGCGCCTTCAACACGCGCGTCAGCGCCGCCGTCTCGACGTCAGCCCAGACGATGATCCGGTTGCCTTCCGCAAGAACGATTTCCATCTGGCCGGCCGCGCCCGGGCAGTCCCGTTCCGTGGCCAATCCCTGCGCAATCGTCACGGGCAGGATTGGCATCGGGTCTTGCTGCTCAATCGCCTCAACGCCCATCTTGCGGCGCCAAGTGAACAATAGATTGGCGTTGAGCGCATGACGTTGAGCGACCCCGGCGATCGAGGCCCCTTCCTGAAGGCTCTCTTCGACGATCCGGCGCTTCTCGTCCCGAGTCCAGGATCGACGCCTGCGCGCGCCAGGCCTAAAATCACCGTCATTGCCCACCGACATCAGAGATAGTGTCCATCATCCGGCAGCAGACACGATCATCGTGCTACTCTTCAGACAGCTATCTCCAACAGCGACATCAATGCTAGGCGGCCGCCAGCGTAGGGATACGCTTGTTTGCCAAGAGACATTCATCATCCTCGCTTTCGTT
>CAMDDQ010000172.1 GCA_945892765.1 Asaia bogorensis | reverse complement strand
AAGAGTGACGGTAACGGTCTCGATGTCGCCGGTGAGCGTGACTTTTGCTCCGTCAAAGGATGGCGGCCCCATAAATCCGGTTGCGTCGCGTGAGAAGCCGTAGCTTTCGGTAGGAATCCCAAGCAGATTTCGGTCGAGGATGTCGTTTCCGTTTTTGTCCTGAAACGCAATCACCGCGTAGACTCCGGGGGCAAGATCGCGAAACACTGCGGTGATTGTTCTGGCAGTCGCAATGGCGTGTTGCCCAGCGACCGGCGCCGAGGGAAATCCGACGGCATGATTGAACAGCCCCAATTTGACAGCGCCGGTGCCAACTTCGACGCCAGTGACTTCGACGTGGAGATCGGCGGCCAACGACCCCAAAGGTGCGGACATGACTGCAGTGACAAACAACGCGGAACTTGGGGGTATTGGATGGAACATCGAGTTTCTCCTTCCGTTGAAGCGACATCTCTGATGGATTCGTGCTATCAACCAACCAAACGGTACCGGTTGGTACCGGCGTCCAATAGCCCAGTCTGGTACCTTTGGGTACCAGTATTTTTTCGAGCCGGAGTGGTATGGCGGGAACACGCAGAAAACTAGCCTCGGAGGCGGCATCGGTGCGCCGCGACAACATCTTGAGCGCTGCCTTCATGGTGTTTACGGAGAAGGGATTCGAGGCGAGCACCACGCTCGAAATCGTGCGGCGTGCGCGGACCTCGAAGCGGGCGCTCTATGAGACCTTTGCCAGTAAGGAGGAAATTCTCGTTGCGCTCATCGCGGGTGGTGCGCAACGCATGAAGGTGTCGCCCGACCTTCCGCCTCCCGGAAGCCGAGCAGAGTTCCTGGCGAGCCTGAGAGGATTCGGCGAGACGTTCCTAAATGTATATCTCCACCCCCACCGGATGGCGCTGTATCGCCTAGCCATCACAGAGGCTGGCCGTGGCGGCGGCACGGTCGCACGTGAGCTGGAGGCGGGTGGACGACTTCCTGTCGTGAATTCGGTTAGCCGCTACTTCGGTAAGGCGGCGAAACAGGGCCTTCTGGCGAGAGACGAGGTGGGTCGGCTGACCCATATCTTTTTCTCGGTTCTGATCGGCTCCTCTCCGCTACAATTGTTGATGGGAACCGAACCGCCAATTACCGCAGATTCCGTAAAGGCCAAATCGACCGCCGCCGTCTCGGTCATTGAACGGCTAATCGGTGACCGGCTTTCACCAAGAACTTCGGCGCGGCGCTGAAAAATCGAGCAGCTTCGTGGGAACGCGGGCCGCAGTTGGCTTCGCTTAAGCCGCCACCGCGGGTTTGGCGCGGACCAACTTGTCGTAGTCGCCGCTGAGGCTGCGGGTCATCGTCCCAACCTGGAAATGGTGTTGGTCGATTTCCGCGATGGGGGTTACTTCCGCCGCCGTGCCGGTGATGAACACCTCATCGGCCTTGCCCAATTCTTCCGGCATGATGGCGCGTTCGACGACCTTGATGCCGCGGGCGCGCGCTAGACCGATGACGGTGCGGCGGGTGATGCCGTCGAGGAAGCAGTCCGGCGTCGGCGTATGCAGTTCCCCGGAAAAGCCGAAGAAAACGTTGGCGCCGGTCGCTTCGGCCACCTGACCGCGCCAATCCAGCATCAGCGCATCATTGTAGCCGGCGGCCTCGGCCGCGTGTTTGGACATTGTGCAGATCATGTAAAGCCCAGCGGCCTTGCTCTTGGCCGGCGCCGTCCGCGGATCGGGACGAACCCATTTAGCCATGGTCAAACGGATGCCGCGCATCCGAGCCTCCGGGCTGAAATAGGCGGGCCATTCCCATGCCGCGATTGCCAAGTTGATGCGGGATGCCTGCGCCGAGACACCCATCATCTCGCTGCCGCGCCAGGCGATTGGCCGGACATAGCCGTCGACGATCTTGTTGGCCTTGACCACCTCGTTGGACGCCCGATCGATCTCGGCGACATTATGGGGCGCCTCGAAACCGAGCATGCGGCCGGAATCGATCAGCCTTTGGCTGTGTTCGGCGAGTTTGAAGATGCGGCCGCCATAGACTCGCTCGCCCTCGAAAACCGCGCTCGCGTAATGGAGGGCATGGCTCAGGACGTGAATTTTCGCCTCGCGCCAAGGAACCAGCTTGCCGTTGTACCAAATGAATCCGTCGCGATCGTCGAAAGGCGGGGTCGCAGCCATGAGATTTTTCCTTGCGGTTTGGGTGCTGATGATCAGGCGGGAAACGGCGCGCCGCAAGTACATTGTGACGCGGTCAAGTCAATCGCTGGCCCCGGGCGCAAGGTGTCGATATAGTTGGGACATGACGGCGGAAGCCCCTCATATTCTGGTCGTCGACGATGACGTCCGACTTCGGGAACTTCTTCGCAAGTATCTGAAAGAAAATGGTTTCCGCGTCACGATTGCGGCTGGGGCGGAAGAAGCGCGTGCGCGCCTCGCCGGCCTTGCTTTCGACCTCCTCGTTCTCGACGTTATGATGCCCGGAGAGACCGGCATTGCCTTGACCGCATGGCTCCGCGACAACGGGCGGGTGCCGGTCCTGCTGTTGACTGCACGTGCGGAGGCCGAGGACAGAATCGCGGGGCTTGAGGCCGGCGCCGAAGATTATCTGGTCAAACCCTTCGAGCCGCGCGAGCTTGTTCTGCGCATTCGTACCATCCTGCGCCGCGTGTCGCTGCCCGCGGTGCCCACCGACATCAGTTTTGGGCCGTTCAGGTTTTCGGCCACGCGCGAGGAACTCTACCGGGGTGAGGATATCATTCGGCTGACATCGGTGGAGTCCGGACTGCTCCGCGCCTTTGCCGCCAACCCCGGCGCCGTCCTTTCCCGAGAGGAACTGATGCGTCAGTGCAGCGGCATCGGCAATCCGCGGACGGCGGACGTTCAAGTGACGCGGCTTCGGCGGAAAATCGAGGATGATCCCAAACTCCCACGTTACCTTCAGACCGTACGCGGCTCGGGTTATGTGCTGCGCGTTGATTGACCCCCCGCCATGCTGAAGCAATTCCTGCCACGCAGCCTGTTTGGCCGGTCGCTTCTTATCTTGGTGACGCCGCTTCTACTCGTCCAAGCGGTGGCGACTTTCATC
>CAMDDQ010000171.1 GCA_945892765.1 Asaia bogorensis | reverse complement strand
GGACCACGCGCTTCGGAAAGTGGTTGGATTTGCAAGGCTTATTCTCCGGTTTGCCGCCAAGGTGTCCTGTTCAGCGAAGAGATTTGATGGTCGTTTTGACGGCATCTTTGATCTCCGATCTCGGAGGCTGAAAGGATACCGTCATAGATTTACGCGTGCTGTCGGTATCCAACTTCCAATTTTGAAATGCACGCCAGCCAAAACCAAAAGACCGTCAGATAGAGCGCATAGCGCTGACGGTCTTTTCCGTAGGGCGGCTTGCTCTGGAAAATGCGTTGGGAGGGGTAATTCATAGCCTGTTCGGCACGTTTTTGACGCCCGAAAGGTACGACTGGCGGGCCCGTTTTCCGGAGAAGGATTTGTTGACAAATTTGCGTCATAATGGCTATAAATTACCCATTATGACGCAGAATTATAGACTCGCCATGCAGCCTCGCCAGCACAAAACCGCCAGCTTCCTGTCGGCTCATCCTGTTTTCACCCGGGCTGAGTTCGCGGCGGCTTTCGGCCATCCGGCGGGCGCGGCCAATGTTACGAGCCTGCTACGGCATCATCTGCGCGCCGGCAACATCAAGCGGGTTAGTCGCGAGGTGTTCGCAGCCGTACCGGCCCATCTGGGGCCTGACCGGATGGTAATCGACCGCTTCGTTGCGGCGAGCAAGCTGCGCACCGATGGCGTCCTTGGGTTTCACTCCGCGCTTGAGCTGCATGGCATAGCCTATTCCGAGTTCAACGAGGTCCAGCTCATCAGCGCGGGACGGACCGAACGCGTGGACCTGCCCTTCGGGGTTTGCCGCTTCGTCACTCCGCCCAAGGCCTTGGCGGCAGCCGACAAGGCCGACTACCTGACCACGATCATAGATCGGCAAGGCGTGGCGGTTCGTGTGACCGCGGTCGAACGCACGATCGTCGATGTCCTGCACCGGCCGGAACTCGCCGGCGGCGTCGAGGAAGTCCTGAAGTCGCTGGATCTGGTGCGCTATCTCGACCCGGCGAAGGTCGCCGACTATGTTGAACTACTGGGCAACCGATCGCTCGCCTCGGTTTCAGGTTGGTGGCTCGAGAAGCGGCGCGGCGCGCTCGGCGTCACCGACGATGTCCTGGCGCGTCTGCGGGCCCGGCTTCCGCGATCAAAGCACTACGCGCTGAGCGCTGAACCAGGTCATGCCGTATTCATCAAGCCGTGGCGTGTGCTTCTCCCGGCGGAGGCGGTCGATGCCGCCTTTGAAGGTGTGTGATGGTCGCATCGCGAGAAACCCTTCAGGACATCGCGGCCGAGCGGCAGCTCCAGCCTGCGACGCTGGAGCGGGTGATCCGACTGATCGACATTCTCGATGCCTTTGGCGCCGATACGCTGATCGGGCCGCGGATCGCCTTGAAGGGCGGCACGGCGCTCAACGTTTTCCATTCCGATCTGGATCGCCTCTCTGTCGATATCGACGTCAACTATGTCGGCGCGGTCGAAAAGGAGCAGATGGATACGGATCGACCGGGACTGGAGGACCGGATCGAGCGGTTGATGGAATCGAAGGGCTATAACACGCGGCGCGAGCCGTCCGAGCATGCCGGAGGCAAATGGATCTACCGCTATGCCTCCGCGCTCGGTGGGGCGGGGACCATCGAGATCGATATCAATTATCTCTACCGCAGTCCCCTGTACGGCGTTGATCGCATGTCCTCGGCGGCAATCGGATCGCATCGAGCTACAAATGTGCCGGTTCTTGACATTCATGAGATCGTCGCCGGCAAGATGGCCGCGCTGGTCACGCGGCGCACCGCGCGCGATCTGTTCGACGCGCACCGGATCATCGCCATGCCGGATCTCGACTGGGCGAAGATCAAGGCGGCCACTTTGATGATCGGTGCGAGCGCCAAGAGCTTCGACTGGCGCACAGCCTCGCCGGACGACATCGGATGCGAGGTCGGCGACATCACCGGCAAGCTGACCATGTGCCTGCATGACCGGTATTTCGATCGCTTTGGCGGCCCAGCGGCCTGGATCGAGAGGGTCACGGTTGAATGCCGCGAAAGGCTCGCGCCGCTGTTTCAGTTTACAGCGGGCGAGAAGGCATTTCTGGATGGCGTGCTGGAGCGGGGTGATATCGATGCGTCGTCACTGGGTGTTCCGGAAGCCGTGCGCACCGCGATAGAGGCATCTCCCGCGTTGCGATGGAAAGCACAGAACGTCAAAGCTTGGAAATCCGGTGACAAGTCGCTGGTGCCACGCGTGAGACGAGGACGGCGACCGCATGGAGAGCCTACTCCATGAAGACCTGGCTGAGCGGAGATGTGTCGAAACGACTGGCGCTGGGCGGTGACGCCGAGATTGCGCACGAGCTTGGAGTTCGGATCGAACGGATTCGATCCCGTTTAGCCGCAAATGAAGCGGAGCGGAAAGAGCTCGAGGCCGTGCTGAGGGATCTCATGAGCCGGTGCTCGGCGGCGACTGAAAATTATTCAGCGCCCGCCATTGCAGACGCGCCGGGGGTCACGGCCGCGTCATCCACCACGGAAAAGTTCGCGTTGTTTCGGCGCCTATTCGCAGGTCACCCTGACGTATTCCCTGTCCGATGGGAAAACCGGAAGACTGCCAAGTCCGGCTATGCGCCCGCGTGCGCCAAGGAGTGGGTCAGGGGAATATGCGGTAAGCCCCAGGTCAAATGCGGGGAGTGCCCTAATCAAGCCTTCATCCCGGTCTCCGACGACATAATCGAAAAGCACCTACGCGGCGGCGACAGTCTGCGCCCCTCTGGCGATGACTTCGTCGCGGGCGTTTATCCGCTGCTTCCGGACGAGACCTGTTGGTTTCTTGCCGCCGATTTCGACAAGGAGAATTGGGCAGCCGATGCGTTGGCCATGCTGGAAACGTGCCGCACCAAAGGGGTGCCGGCCGCCCTTGAGCGGTCTCGGTCCGGCAATGGAGGTCACGTCTGGATTTTCTTTTCCGAGCCGGTTCCGGCGCGCACTGCACGACAGCTTGGCGCTGCTATGTTGACGGAGACCATGGAGCGCCGTCCCGAGATAGGATTTGCCTCATATGATCGCTTCTTTCCAAGCCAGGACACCATGCCTGTCGGCGGCTTC
>CAMDDQ010000170.1 GCA_945892765.1 Asaia bogorensis | reverse complement strand
GCCAGCATGTCGATGCCGGGAAGCTTTCGGAAAAAACCCTGCACGCGGAACTGTGCCAGATCGTCGCGGGCGACAAGCCGGGGCGCCAGAACGATGCGGAGACCATCCTGTTCTGGCATCGCGGCTTGAGCCTCAGCGACATCGCCCTGGGCCACGCCATGCTGACGAAAGCCGAGCGTCTAGGCTTGGGCCAAAAGCTGCGCTACGCTTGAAGCATTGTTAGGGGAGAGTGCCCATGCCCGATACCGCCGCTTCCGCCGCCGCCGCCAAACCCGCCCTCGCCAACCAGCGCGTCGCCTGGTTCAACGGCAAGATCATGCCCGAGAGCGAGGTGCGCCTTAGCTTCCGCGACCGCGGGGTGAAATACGGCGACGGCGCGTTCGACATGACGCGCACCTTCTCGCATCGCATCTTCCGCCTGAAGGAGCATATCGACCGTTATTACCGCACGCTCAAATATCTGCGCCTCGATCCCGGCATGTCGCCGGCGGAAATGTCGCGCGTCACCGAGGACGTGCTGGCGCGCAACCTCCATCTTTTGCCCAAGGACGACGATTACTGGGTGGCGCAGCGCGTCACGCGCGGCGTCGAGGATGTCGATTACGAAAAGCCGGGCGTCAACGTCATCATCGAATGCTTCCCCCTGCCGCTCAAATCCCGCGCCGCGCTCTATCGCGATGGCATCAAGGTGATCGTGCCCTCGACGCGCCGCACCCCGCCCGAGGCGCTGAGCCCCCGGGCCAAAACGCATAACTACCTGAACATGATCGTGGCCGAGCAGGAAGTGAAAGCGATCGACCCCAACGCCTGGGCCGTGCTCTTGGATATGAACGGCAATCTATGCGAGGGCATCGGCGCCAATATCTTCACCGTGCGCGACGGCGAACTCTATACGCCGCGCCTCAATTTCATCCTTGGCGGCATCAGCCGCCAGACGACGATCGAACTGGCGGAAGCCGCGGGCATCAAGGTCAACGAGACCGATATCGATCTGTACGACGCCTATACCGCCGACGAGGTGTTCCTGACCTCCACGTCGTTGTGCATAGCGCCGGTCGCAACCCTCAACGGCGCCAGTTTCGCCAAGGCCGGCATCCCCGGCCCGGTGACCAAGCGCCTCAGCGACGCCTATATCAAGCTGGTGGATTGCGACTTCGTAGCCCAGTACCTGAAGCGCCTGCCGGCCTGATCTAGGATAGGCCAGCGAATCCAGCGGCCTAGCGGATTAACGCGATTTAATCCCTAGGCCATTGGGCCGACACATAGCAGGGCTTAAATAAGGGCCATCGATGCGGCCGGTCGGGGGCTTCGGCACCCCCCCCCCTCCATGCCCTGCGTTCCCGGCCGGCCGCAGATTTTTTATCCGACAGTCGACCAAGGAGAGACGCGTATGACTTCCTCCCTATTGTCCGAACGGATCGACGCCCGGCGTGCCGGCCTCATGATCGGCGCGGCGTTGCTCGGCTTCGTTCTGGTGGCTCCGGCCTTCGCGCGCGGCGCGCCCGAAAGCTTCGCCGACCTGGTGGTCAAGGTGAAGCCGGCGGTGGTCAACATCTCCACAACGCAAAAGTCCGAAGGTCCGCAGGCGCGCGGCGACGTACCGCAGATGCCCGACCTGCCCGAGGATTCGCCGTTGCGCGAGTTCTTCGAGAAATTCCTCCAGAACCGTCCCGGCGCTCCCGGCGCCCCCGGCCAGGCGCCCAGGGCCGAGCGCAAGGTGAACGCGCTGGGTTCGGGTTTCATCATCGACCCGACCGGCTATGTGGTGACCAACAACCACGTCATCGCCAAGGCGACCGACATCAAGGTGAAGCTGACCGATGGCTCCGAGCATACCGCCAAGCTGATCGGCCGCGACGAGAAGACCGACCTGGCGCTGCTGAAGATCGATTCGGCCAAGCCGCTGCCGTTCGTGCCGTGGGGCGATTCCGACAAGGCGCGCGAGGGCGACTGGATTCTCGCCGTCGGCAACCCGTTCGGCCTGGGCGGCACCGTGACCGCGGGCATCATCTCGGCGCGCGGCCGCGATCTCTCCTCCGGTCCGTACGACGACTACATGCAGATCGACGCGCCGATCAACCGCGGCAATTCCGGCGGCCCGTCCTTCAACATGGACGGCCAGGTGATCGGCGTTAACACCGCCATCTTCTCGCCCACCGGCGGCAGCATCGGCATCGGCTTCGCCGTGCCGGCGAACATGGCCAAGGTCGTGATCGACGAGCTGCGCAACACCGGCCGCGTCGACCGCGGTTGGCTCGGCGTGCGGATCCAGCCGGTGACCGACGACGTGGCTTCGGCTCTCGGCCTCAAAGAGGCAAAGGGCGCCTTGGTCGCGGGCCTGACCGACAACAGCCCGGCCGGCAAGGCGGGCATCAAGCAGGGCGACGTGATCCTGTCGTTCAACGGCACCAAGATCGGCGAGCTGCGCGACCTGACGCGCGTCGTGGCGACGACGCGCAAGGACACCACCGCGCAGGTGCAGGTCTGGCGCCAAGGCAAGCCCGTGACCATCGGCGTGATGATCGCCGGCATGCCGAACGCCGACAAGGTTGCCGTTGCCGCGCCGGATACCGGCAAGGCCGCGCCCGCCAAGACGCCGGAAACCGGCATCGAGCAGCTCGGCCTCAAGCTGGCGCCGGCATCGGCCGACACGCGCGCGCGCTTCGGCCTGAAGGACGAGGTCAAGGGCGCGGTGGTTGTGGGCATCGACGCCGATGCGCCGGCCGCCGAGCGCGGCATCCAGTTGGGCGACGTGATCGTCGGCATCGGCCAGGACCGCGTGAACTCGGTGACCGATCTGGTCTCCAAGGTGAAGCAGGCGAGCGACCAGAAGCAGAAGGCCGTACTGCTGCTGATCGACCGCAAGGGCAACGAACGCTACGTTCCCATTCCGCTGTCCAAGATCTGACGAAAAACCCTTCACCCCAACCCCGCCTTCGCGCCGCTAAAGCGAAGGCGGGGCGGGTGGAGGAATTTCCCGGCTTGGCGCCATGCGCATCCTCATCATCGAAGACGACGACGAAACCGCCGATTACCTGGCGAAGGGGTTGCGCGAGACCGGCTATACCGTCGACCGCGCGGCCGATGGT
>CAMDDQ010000169.1 GCA_945892765.1 Asaia bogorensis | reverse complement strand
TCGGAGCCGATCTACAGGGCGATGACGGCGGAGAGCGAAAAAATCGGGATGTTCGGCCATGGCTTCACCTATGGCGGACACCCGGTCTGCTGCGCGGTCGCCAACGAGACACTCAAGATTTACGAGGAACGCCGCATCGTCGATCACGTCCGCGACGTGTCCCCGCGCCTTCAGGACGGTCTGCGCCGGCTCGGCGACCACCCGGTCGTGGGTGAAGCGCGCGGGATCGGGCTGATCGGCGCCGTCCAGCTCATGAGGGATGGCAAGAGGCGCCTGGCCTTCGATCCCGCCGCCGGCGTCGGCGCCTTTTGCGCCAAACGTGCCGAGGCGCATGGTCTGATCGTGCGCGCATTGAGTGGGGACACAATCGCGGTGTGTCCGCCCTTGATCGTCAACGAAGCCCAGATCGAGGAATTGCTGCGCCGGCTTGGGCTGGCCTTGGACGACACGGCCGCGATGGTGCGCGAACGCGGCCTTGCGACGATTTGACCCTGCGACCAAAGGTTTGAAGGGTCCTCAATAGTTAGTTAAGCTTGGTTTTTGTGCCCGAGAAAAGCACTTCGCCCCGTGCGATGAGGCAAATGATCAACTACGAACGACATTTCGCGGATTCTATCGCCAAACTCAAGGCCGAGGGCCGCTACCGGATCTTCGCTGATTTGGAACGCCATGCCGGCAAATTCCCGCAGGCCACCTATCGCGGCCCCAACGGGGATTTCGAAGTCACGGTGTGGTGCAGCAACGACTATTTGTCGATGGGCCAGCATCCCAAGGTGTTGGCGGCGATGGCCGAGGCGCTCAAGACTGCCGGCGCCGGCGCCGGCGGCACACGCAACATCTCGGGAACCAATCATTATCATGTGGTGCTCGAGAAGGAACTGGCCGAGCTGCACGGCAAGGAAGCCGCCCTCCTCTTCACCTCGGGTTATTCCGCGAACGAAGCGACGTTAAGCACGTTGGCGCGGATTCTGCCCAATTGCGTGGTGTTTTCCGATGAGCTCAACCACGCGTCCATGATCCACGGGATTCGGCATAGCGGCGCCGAAAAGCACATCTTCAAGCACAACGATGTCGCCGACCTCGAACGCCTCATCCGGCAGGTCGACGCGGCCAGACCGAAGATCATCGTTTTTGAGTCGGTCTATTCGATGGAGGGCGACATCGCGCCCATCGCCGAATACTGCGATGTGGCCGACCGCCATGGCGCGATCACCTATCTCGACGAAGTTCATGCCGTCGGCCTGTACGGGCGGCACGGCGCCGGCGTCGCCGAGCGCGACGGTGTGATGGATCGAGTCACCATCATCCAGGGAACCCTCGCCAAGGGCTTCGGCGTCGTTGGCGGCTATATCGCGGCGTCGGCTACTGTCGTTGATACCGTGCGCAGCTACGCCCCGGGCTTTATCTTTTCCACGGCCGTGCCGCCGGTCATCGCCGCGGGGGCGCTGGCGAGCATCCGGCATCTCCGATCGAGCACGGCCGAGCGCGAGCGTCATCAGGAGCGTGCGGCGCGCCTCAAACGCCTCTTAACCCAGGCCGGGCTGCCTGTCATGCCCACCCTCAGCCACATCGTGCCGGTGCT
Source organism: Asaia bogorensis (assembly GCA_945892765.1). Classification (GTDB taxonomy): domain Bacteria; phylum Pseudomonadota; class Alphaproteobacteria; order CACIAM-22H2; family CACIAM-22H2; genus SHVT01. The sequence continues at coordinate 1,576 of CAMDDQ010000169.1, read as the reverse complement.
GGTCGGCGATCCACGGCTTTGCAAACAGGCGAGCGACGAGTTGCTGCAACGTCATCGCATCTACATTCAGCCGATCAATTACCCGACCGTGCCGCGCGGGACCGAAAGGCTTCGCATCACGCCCAATCCGGTTCACAGCGACACCGACATGGACCGATTGGTGGGCTCCTTGCGCGAGGTCTGGGACCGGCTTCAGATACGACGGGAAGCGGCGTGAAACCGCGATGGACGCCGTTGGGATTTCGCCTGATAGTATGCGCGTAGGAACTCTCGGATGTTCAGCGACCGCTCATTAATTCCGACAGAAGCCGTCCGTTTGGCGGCGCTCGGCCTGCTCGCAGAGGCCCCCGTCCCCTATGGCGAGTTGGCCGTATCGGTGCGCCGCTTTATCAGCCGGCTGATCGGGCCGTCGCTGGATCTGATGGGCACATCGCTTCAACTTCTACGGCTTGAGGGCCTGATTGAACCGGAGGATGCCGGCGGCGCCGAATCCGCGCCGCTTCGGCTTACCGATTCCGGCCGCGCCGAGTTAATCCGTCTGCTCGCCTCCCGCGTGCGGGCGCCGATCAACGACGTCAGCAAAGTGGTCGTGGCGCTTAAGCTTCGCTTCCTCGACCTTCTCCCGCCCGAAGAACGCCGCGCGCAGATCGACACGCTGATCGAAATCTCGGAAGCGGAACGCACCCGTCTTACCGATCTCGGCAAGCAGCCGGGAACCCCCGTCTTCGCCGGTTGGCTGGACCAGGATCTCCGGCACGCCGAATCGCGTCTCGTCTGGCTCAACGAGCTGCGCGCGAAACTCTAGGACCGCTCCACCGTTAAATGTCGAGGGTGCAATCGCCCTTGGGTTTGGCCACGCAGGTCAGAACGTAGCCGGCGGCCTTCTCAGCGGCGTCCAGACCCGCGGCGGCGCCCATATCGATCTCACCCTTCACGAGCTTCGCCCTGCAGTCGCCGCAGGAGCCCGACCGGCATCCATAATCGAGGTCGATGTCGTAGGCCTCCGCCAAATCGAGCAGCGATAGGGAGCCATCGGTGCGGGCGACCTTGCCCGAGCCGGTGAACTCCACCGCGAATTTGCCGGTCGCGGCGGCTTCGTCGCCCGAGGCGCCCCCGACCGGGGCCGCCTTTTCGGCCACCGATGTACGTACTCCGCCGAAGGATTCGGTGTGCAGCCGTGACAGATCGAATTTCAGCTCGGCGGGAATCCCCTGCACGGCCTTCATGAACCCGTCCGGGCCGCACATGTAAATCGTGCGCTCGTGCAAATCGGGCGAGATCATCTCCATCATCGGCCGGCTAATGCGGCCAGTGACTCCCGGCCATTCGCCGGTGTGGCCACGGGTTTCGCTCAGCACGACCGATGAAAACATGCGGTAGCGCTCCGCCATGTATTCGATTTCCTTGCGGAAGATGATGTCATTGGGGCTGCGCACGGAATTGAAGAGCTGAATATCGATGTCGGCGGCCACGTCGCAGAGCCGGTAACCGCTATCCCCGGTTGTGGCCCCCGGACCTATAACAAATGCTGGCCGCCGGTCACGAAGATTTCGGTTCCCGTGACGTAGCTCGATTC
>CAMDDQ010000168.1 GCA_945892765.1 Asaia bogorensis | reverse complement strand
CGGCGCGCGCCGCGCTCAGGCCGGCGCGGATCGCGGCGAAATCCGAACCATCGCGCGCCGCGAGTTCGGCGTCGATCAGCGCGACGGCGTCGATGAACGTACGCGCGGCCTCGCCGCCATCGCGGCCAAGTTTGCGCAGCACGAGGTCGTTGGCCTGGATGCCGTTGGTGCCTTCATAAATCGGCGCGATGCGGGCGTCGCGGTAATGCTGGGCGGCACCGGTTTCCTCGATGTAACCCATGCCGCCCTGAATCTGGAGCGCCGCCGACGCGACCTCCACGCCCATATCGGAACACCAGGCCTTGACCACCGGCGTCAGCAACTCGCCCAGACGCAGCCGATCCGGCTGGTTGCCATGCCGGCCGGAATCAAGCGCGTCCGCGGCGATATAGGTCAGGCCGCGCGCCGCCTCGATCTGCGCCTTCATCGTCATCAACATGCGGCGGATATCGGGGTGTAGCAGGATGGGCGCGGGGCCGGCGCCGTCGGGCGCGCGGCCCTGCAGCCGCGTGGCGGCGTAGGCGCGCGCCTGCTGATACGCCCGTTCTGCCACCGCAAACCCCTGCACGCCGATTGCGAGTCTGGCGTTGTTCATCATGACGAACATCGCCTCGAGACCGCGGTTTTCCGCCCCAACCAGGAATCCGACAGCACCACCAGTATCGCCATAGGCCATGACGGCGGTCGGGCTGCCATGGATGCCCAGCTTATGTTCCAAGGAGACGACGCGCAGATCGTTGGCGGCGAGAAGTTTGCCGGCATCGTCGACCATGAACTTCGGCGCCAGGAACAGCGATATACCCCTCGGCCCCGGCGGCGCGCCCTCGATCCGCGCCAGCACCATGTGAATGATGTTTTCGGCGAGGTCGTGGTCGCCATAGGTGATGAAGATTTTCTGCCCAGTGAGAAGGTAGCGTTCGCCGTCGCGCACCGCGCGCATCCGCAGGGCGCCCAGATCGGAACCCGCTTGCGGTTCGGTCAGGTTCATCGTCCCGGTCCATTCCCCGGTGACGAGTTTCGGTAGATAGAGCCGCTTTTGCGCCGGCGAGCCGTCATGCAGAAGCAGATGAACCGCGGCTTGGGTGAGGAGCGGGCACAACGCCAGGGCCATGTTGGCGGAATGCCACATCTCCTGAACCGCGATGGCGACCAGCGCCGGCAGGCCCTGGCCGCCATGTTCGACCGGGAACGCGAGTCCATTCCAGCCGCCTTGGACGAGCGCGGCATAGGCCTCCTTGAAGCCCGTGGCGGTGCGGACGACGCCGTTGTCCAGCCGGGCGCCCTCGCGGTCGCCAGCGCGGTTGGTGGGAGCGATGACCTCGCACGCGAGCCGGGCCGCCTCGTCGAGCACGGCGTTCACCAATTCGGGCGCGGCGTTGTCGCCATGCTCGTCCAACCCGCCGAGATGACGCAGCGCAAATCGTATTTCGGCCAGCGGCGCCGCGTAGGGGCTCACGGGACGACTTTGCCCGGGTTCATGATTCCTTTCGGGTCCAGGGCCTGTTTCACGGCCCGCATCAGCTCGATTTCCACCGGCGACCTATAACGCGCCAGTTCCCCGCGCTTGAGCTGGCCAATGCCGTGTTCGGCGCTGATGCTGCCGCCCATCGCTGCGGCGATATCATGGACGATGCGGTTGAATTCGGACCAGCGCGACAGAAAGGCCGCTCGATCCGCGCCAACCGGCTGGCTCAGATTGAAATGGATATTGCCGTCGCCGACATGGCCGAAGGCGACGACCCGGATGCCTGGCAACACCGCTTCGACCGCCCGCGAAGCCCCGGCGATGAAATCGGCGATGCGGGAAACCGGCACGGATACGTCGTGTTTGATGCTTCCGCCTTCCGCCCGCTGCGCCTCGCTGGCGCTTTCGCGGAGGCGCCAGAGCGCGGCCCGCTGCGCCTCGCTGGCGGCGAGGACCGCGTCCTGCGCCACACCCGCCTCGATCGCCGTCCCCAACACCTGCTCCAACGCCTGCCGCGCGCCCCCGATGGCGCCGGACGACATTTCAATCAGCGCATACCACGCCGCCGGCCGGGCCAGCGGGTCGGCCGCGCCGGGGCTGTGGCTAAGCACGAATTCGAGGGTGCGGCGGGACATCAACTCGAAGGCGGTGAGCAGATCGCCGCTGCCGGCGCGGGCGAGCGCCAACAGCTCGACCGCGGCGGCGGAGCTGGGCAGGGCGACGAAGGCGGCTTCGACTTCTCGCGGTAGTGGGAAAAGCTTGAGCACGGCGGCGGTAACCACGCCGAGCGTGCCTTCGGAGCCGATGAAAAGCTGTTTGAGGTCGTAGCCGCTGGTGTCTTTACGCAGCCCGCGCAGCCCGTCCAAGACGCTGCCATCGGGCAGCACGGCCTCGATCCCCAACGTCAGGTCGCGCGCGGTGCCGTAGCGCAGCACGTTGATGCCGCCGGCATTGGTCGAAAGATTGCCGCCGATCTGGGCGCTGCCCTCGGCGGCGAGGCTCAACGGGAACAAACGGTCCGCCACCGCCGCCGCCTTTCGCACATCCGCGAGCACGCAGCCAGCTTCGGCCGTGATCGTAAAATTGGCGGGATCGATGGCGCGGATGCGGTTCAGCCGGCCCAGCGACAGCAGAATTTCGCCCCCATGTTCATTTGGCGCCGCGCCGCCGCACAACCCGGTATTGCCGCCTTGGGGAACGATGGCGATGCCAGCCTCGGCGCAGATGCGTACGACCGACGCCACCTCCGCCGTCGTGGCCGGGCGCACGACCAAGGCGGCGGAACCGCGATAAAGTCCGCGCTGTTCGGTCAGATAGGGCGCCATCGCGCCGGGATCGGCAATCCAACCCCGCTTGCCGACGGCCGCACGAATGCGCCGCAGCGCATTTTCAGGGAGAGGTGGATCAAGGACCGGGGCCATGCACCCCCTTAGCGCGTCCCCCGCCGCCCGGCAAGCGATCGGTCAGCCCGCGTTCGTCCGCCGCCGCCAGCGTTGCGCCGCCACCCCGGCCCAGATCGCTTCGACGATGCCGAACGGCCAGGCGCCTTGCAGGAAGCCATAGGCCGACGCGGCGACACATGAGAGGGCGAAGGCGAAGATGAACCACGGGCTTCGGTCTTCCAACGCGTAACACACCAACATCGCGGTGACCGAGAAAAGGCCAAACAGCGCAAGCCCGTCCATCAGCGTTG
>CAMDDQ010000167.1 GCA_945892765.1 Asaia bogorensis | reverse complement strand
ATGTCGGCATCCGTCGGCTTCGGCTTGCGGGCCAACAGCGCCGCGGTCGCCATGATCATGCCCGATTGGCAATAGCCGCATTGCGGCACGTCCAGCTCGATCCACGCCTTTTGGACCGGGTGGCTGCTATCGGCCGACAGGCCTTCGATGGTGGTGATCTGCGCGCCGACGACCGAGCCGGCCGGGGTGACGCAAGAACGCTTGGCTTGGCCATTGACGTGCACGGTGCAGGCGCCGCATTCGGAAATGCCGCAGCCATATTTCGTGCCGGTCATGCCCATATTGTCGCGCAAGGTCCACAACAACGGCGTGTCGGGCGTGACGTCGACGTTGTAGTTCTTCCCATTTACATTGAGCGTGATCATCCCATTCCCTCCTATGAACAATCGATGGTGCCATTTGAGCACCAGATACTTCTTCTTGCAAGCGACCGCGGAGTAACCGTCACCCAGCCAAACAAAACGCCCGCTTACCGAGACCGGTAAACTGGCGTTTTTTTCACTAATCCCCGGTCGCCGGCCGCAAATGCCGGCGGCGGGGCTTTAGAACGTGCGCGACACCGAGAACAACACGCGGCCGTCGCAGGTCTTGGTCAACCCGGTACCGGCGTAACATTCGCGGTCATTGAGGCTGGTGTCGGTGTATTGCAGGGCGAAATTAAACCCGGAAGCCGAGGCCGTCGCGCCAACGCCCCATTCGGTAAAGTCGGGCGTGCCAAAGCGCTGGTTATTGTCGATTTTTTGTCGGCCGATATGACCGGTGAGCGCGGTGCTCAACGGCAGCATCGGAAGCGGCACCGAGACGTCGCCGGCAAGCCAAAGCCCATCGCCGGTCTCACCAAAAAAGTCCGATGAATAATTCGCATTGACCGACGCGCTTAGGATTCCGAAATCGCGGCCGAATTTGACCATGCCTTCGAGGTAATCATATTCGAGGCGGAGCGTGCCGATTTGGGCGTTCGGATAGTAATAATAAATCCCACCGAGCTGCCAGGTGAAGCCGGCGATTTCAACCTTGAAGCCACCGGTGAAATCGACCTCGATCGTGGCTTCGTCGCCGTCGTCGAAATCGACGTTGGAACCCCAGATGCCAAGATAGAACGTCGTCGGATCCATGAATTTGTAGGCGTAGTCAAAGCTGCCCTGGATCGCCGGACCGCCATCGCTCTGAGAGATGCCGCGGAAAACATAGTCCGTGGTGAATGTCGCAGTGGCCGAGACCTCTCCAGGAATCATGGTTAGCTTGGTCTGTGCGTGGGCCGGCGAAATCGCCATCAGCGCCGCCGCCATCAGTCCCAATAGGGTTGCCTTGCGCATGAGGAACTTACCTTTCCTAAATCGTTGGAGACGACGGGCGGCGAGACGCGCCCTAGACTTTAGACAATCTCCTTGATCCATCTTAGAGCAAGAAACGCGCCAAGCTCGTCCATTGATATTTTATACAAATATCAATGCATTATGACGAGATAGTGATGAATTATCGGGCGAGGCGCCTACTTTTTAGGCGCTTGCCGGAAGCCGCAGCCTTTAAAGAACCGACTCGACCCACTCGTAGAGTTTGCTCTTGGGGATGCTGCCGATTTTGGTTGCCGCAACCTGGCCGCTCTTGAACAGCATCAGGGTCGGGATGCCGCGGACGCCGTATTTGCTGGGGGTCGCCGGATTTTCATCGATGTTGACCTTCGCGATGGTGACGCGGTCGCCAAGATCGCGAGCAAGCTCGTCGAGGACCGGGGCGATTTGCTTGCAGGGGCCGCACCACTCCGCCCAAAAATCGACCAGCACTGGCTTTGCGGATTTGAGAACGTCGGATTCAAACGAATTGTCCGTGACCTTGGTGGTGTTCATGTTCCCCGATTTCCCGATTGATAATTAGGAGCCACGGCGATCGATGACTGGGCTCAATGTCACCGAAAGCATATTGGGGCGATTCGGAGCCGGTCAAGGCGCATATCGGTCCAGCAATTCGCCCGGCAAAAACATACAGGCCGGCCCATCGGTCCAAAGAAGAAAACAATCTATTGATAGACCTTGATAAATTCCTTCCAGGAGCGTTCGATAAGCGGCCATCTGCTTCAGGTACAAAATAGGAACATCTTGGATCGAGGCCGGTGGCGACCGGCTGGTTTTGTAGTCCACCACCATGACGCGGCCGTCGGCGACGGCCAGCCGGTCGATCCGACCCGAGATCACCCGCCCCCTTACTTGACCGACAATCGGCAGTTCGGCCAAGGAGCCCGCGGCAAACAGCGGAGCAAGCGCCGGATCGGCGATCACCGCCAGAATTTGCCGCGCCAATGTGTCTTGATCCGGTGGCGGCAGCCCATGAACCGGTCTGGCAAGGAATCGCCGGCACGCCGCCTCGCGTTGGGGCTCGGCCAACTCGGGGAGCCGCTGCAACAAGCGGTGCGCCAGGCGGCCACGGACAAATCGTAACTCTCCGGACTGCCGCAGTCCGAAAGTGATTGCCGGCTCTTCTTCGGCGGGCCGCGACGGAATCAGGGGTGCGGGTGGCTCCGGCTCCGGCGATGGCGGTGATCGCACCCACGAAGGCATGTCGCCGAGCGCGGTGATAGGTGCCGGCGCCGATGGCCGAGGGACCGCCGGCCCCAGTTGTTTCACTTCCAGTCGAAGACCCTGGCCCGGTTGGACGCCATCCTCGATCGCCATGGCGGCGGTCGTCGCAATGTTTCGCAGGCCGTTGGCAATAAGGTCATACCAACACCCCGGCGGCAGGGTGCCCCTGCTGCCGGTCCAGCCGCAAACATAAAGGCGATCTTCAGCGCGCGTCATCGCGACATAAAGCAACCGCCGATATTCTTGATCGCGGCGCCGGCCGGCCGCCAGCCGCGCAAGCGTCGCTTCTTCGTCATCATCCTCACGACGCCGCGACCACAAGGGCTGACCGGTGTCCGTCCACAAAATCGGCGGCACCTGGCGCGGGATGTCCGTCGTATCGGCGAGAAAGACGATCGGCGCCTGGAGTCCCTTGGCGCCATGAACCGTCAAGACCCGCACCTCATCGCGGACGCCATGTTCGAGATCGCGTTTGACTTCGACCGCGCCTGCCTCGATCCAGTGTAGGAACCCTTCGAGTGAGGGCGGGTGCGCGCGTTCATAAATCAGGGCCAACGCGAGGAATTCATCGATGGGATCGGCGGCCTCCGGTCCCAGCCGTCCAAGAATCGCCTGGCGCCCG
>CAMDDQ010000166.1 GCA_945892765.1 Asaia bogorensis | reverse complement strand
CGGCGTCGAACACGCGCATCGCCGGCGGACGCGGGTGGACGTTGGCAAGCTCGAGCGCGACGCGGTTGGCGACCACCCACTTTTCGCTGCAGGTGTTGACGAACAGCAGATACTTCTGCCGGTTGTCGAAAAAGCGGAAGTTGCGCTGCGGATCGGGCGCGCCGTTGCTGGCAGCCGCGACCGGCGCAGGCGGCGCAACCGGCACCGGCGGCCGGTTGACTGCGGGCCGGTAGTCCTGGGTGCGGCCGATCACCGTCGGGCGCGCAGCCGGATTCTTGTTCGACGCCATGAAGGAGCGGATGCGGTCGAGCGTTTCGGTGGTGATGCGGCCGCCATGGCGCAGCCGGCTCGCGAGCTTGCCGTCATTGACGGCGCGTCGGCCGAATGTCGACTCCGCTAAACCGGTCTGGCGGCAGTAGTCGGAAATTTCGACCAGGAGTTCTTGGGCGTTCATGGCGCGGCCTTCGCGTTTCCCTCGTTCCGCGCACGCGGCTTTTCGCCGTCTCTCGTGAGGGCGCGGAACCCCGACGAAATCGAACCAATCCAGCCCCGAAGGGTCAACCACAAAATGGCCCACTGGCTGAGTGGGCTGATATATGGGCAAAATCCCACAGAAGAAATGAACCTGCAAAACGGGTATTTTGAATCTATTCAGGAATCCACATCGGGAAATGTGATACTCGGCCGTGTCTTGTGGGCATAATCCTACGGCTGCCCACTGCCATGGTGGACAAAACATTTGTTATTTCAGGGGCTTACAAGAGCTATTCGAATTCCAGGGCTTTGAGCACTGCGCTGCCGATGGCCGCCGTACCATCGCCGCCGCCGAATTCGAACGGCTTGATGCCGGTCGAATAGGCCGCATCGACCGCGCGCTCGATTCGCTGCGCGGCCTGCGCCGCCGGTTCGTGGTCGTGCTTGTCGGCGAGCCAATCGAGCATCAGCGCGGCGGAGAGGATCATCGCCGAAGGATTGGCCTTGCCCTGGCCCATGATGTCCGGCGCGGTGCCGTGGCAGGGCTGGAACACCGCGTGCTTGTCGCCGATGTCGGCCGAGGGCGCCATGCCCATGCCGCCAATCAGCCCGGCGGTGAGGTCGGAGAGGATGTCGCCGAACATGTTCTCCATCACCATGACGTCGAAATCCCACGGCCGCTTCACCAGCATGGCCGAGCAGGCGTCGACATAGAGCCGGTCGGTGGCGACGGCCGGGTAGCGCGCGGCGCAATCGTCGAACATCTGGCGGAAGAACGCGTAGGCCTTGAACACATTGGCCTTGTCGACGCAGGTGAGGCGGCCCTTGTTCGCGCCGCGCGATTTGCGGCGCTGCGCGTAGCGGAACGAGAAATCGAACAGCCGCTCCGAGGTCTTGCGGGTGATGACCAGGGTCTCGCGCGCCTCCTCATGGGTCACCACGCCCTTGCCCATGGAGGCGAACAGGCCTTCGGTGGATTCGCGGATCACGACGAGATCGATGCCGCGCTCGGCGGCGCCGACGATCGGCGACGGCACGCCGGGGATCAGCCGGCATGGCCGCACGCCGGCGTAGAGATCGAAAATGAAGCGCAGCTCGACCTGCGGCATGATCTCGGTGTTGTCGGGATAGCGCACCGATGGCAGACCGCAGGCGCCGAGCAGGATGGCGTCGGCCTCTTCGCACAGCTTCACGGTCGAGTCCGGCATCGATTTGCCGGTCTCCTTGTAATGGTTGGCGCTGGCCGGGGCGTCGGTGAAACGGAATTTCAGGTTCGGCGTCGTCGCCTCGATTTTCCGCAAGACTTCAAGGGCAGGGGCCATGACCTCGGGGCCGATGCCGTCACCGGCGAGGACGGCAATATGAAAAGCATCGTTGGCGAGCATCGATTTTTCTTTCGCGGAAAGTGTGGCCGAGGTCTTGCGCAGGAGGGGTCGACCCATGAATACCTTAACGGCGAAACCGCGCAAGCAATGGTGACCTCCCATGCCCCGCATCGCCGCCAATGTCGCCTACCTGTTCACCGAACGGCCGTTGCTCGAACGCTTCGGAGCGGCCGCCGCAGCCGGCTTCAAGGCGGTCGAGCTGCAATTCCCCTATGACCACGCGGCCTCGGCGGTGAAGGCCGAGCTTGCGAAGCATGGGCTGACGCAGCTTGGCCTCAACACCATCCAGGGCGGCGCCGGGGAGTTCGGGCTGGCAGCAGTGCCCGGCCGCGAACGGGACTGGGACGCGGCGTTCCGGCAGGCGCTCGATTACGCGGTGGCGATCGGCGGCAGCGCAATCCATTGCCTTGCCGGCAAGGTGCCGCCCGAGCAGCGCCCGGCGGCTGAAAGGGTGTTCGTTTCCAACCTGACGCGCGCCGCCGACCTCGCAAAGGAAAAGAACATCACCCTGCTGATCGAGCCGATCAACCCGCGCGACCGGCCGGATTATTTCCTCAACCGGGTCGAGCACGCCGCCGACATCGTCGCCAAGGTCGGACGGCCGAACGTGAAGATCCAATACGATTTCTATCACGTGCAGATCGTTGGCGGCGATCTCATCACCCGCTTCGAAAAGCATCAGCCGCTGATCGGCCACGTGCAGATCGCTGCGGTGCCATCGCGCCACGAGCCGGACGAGGGCGAGATCAATTATCCCGAGGTCTTCAAGGCGCTCGATCGGCTGGGCTGGTCGGGCTGGACCGCCTGCGAATACCGCCCGCGCGCGCGCACCGAGGACGGTCTCGGCTGGGCGCGGCCGTATGGCGTGGTGCCGAAGAGCGGCTAGTCCTCAGCTCTGCATCCCCCAGCGCTTCACCGTCACGTTCTCGATCGAGCGGAACACCACGCTCTCCACGAACAGCCCAATCAGGATCACGGTCAGCAGCCCCGCGAACACCGAGGGGATTTCGAGCTGGTTGCGGTTCTCGAAGATGAACCAGCCGAGCCCGCCGGAGCGCGAACTCGCGCCGAACACCAACTCGGCCGCGATCAGCGTGCGCCAGGCGAACGCCCAGCCGATCTTCAAGCCCGTAAGGATCGAGGGGAACGCCGCCGGCACCAGCAGCAGGATCACGTAGGACAGGCCGCGCAGTCCGACGTTCTGTCCGGCCATGCGCAGCGTCTGGCTGACCGAGGTGAAGCCCGAGTGGGTGTTGAGCGCGACCGCCCAAAGCACTGAATGGATGATGACGAAGATCAGACTCTGCGCGCCGAGCCCGAACCACAGGAGCGCCAGCGGCAGCAGCGCGATCGCCGG
>CAMDDQ010000165.1 GCA_945892765.1 Asaia bogorensis | reverse complement strand
CCAAGCATTGCCGACGCGGTCGCCTAGGGCACTGCCGGGTTGAACGTCGCGGACGTAGCGGTAGAGAGGCCGGTTGTCCAACGCCCACTGATGCGATCCGTCATCGCGTGCAATGGTGGTCCAGGCGTCTTGTGGTGTCGCGCCCTTGGGGGCGGTGAGCGGCGGCCAGACGTTCGGGCATTCCTTATTGCAGGCAGATTTCCCAGGCATGTTGTCCTGGGCAAAGGTGTAAAGCGCCTTGCCATTGGCATCGAGGTAGTAGGTACCAGCGTCGGAGGCGCGGGCAGTGACTTCCGGCGGCAGCCAGTTGTCGGCAGCAGCGAACGTCGGCGCGGACAGCAACCAAAGCGCCGCGATAAGCCCGGCCGCAGTTCCGGGCCTATGCGCTGAATCCGGAACGAGTTGTTTCCCTGACTGCTGCAAAACGAAAAACCTCTGGATTGCGCGTTCAATCCGCGGAGTGATGAAAAAGTTCAGGCTAAGATTTCGGTAACGGTCTTCGCGGTTTCCAACGAGCCGGCGCCCCATTTCTCAAGCGGGAGGCCCATGACCTGCATGGCGGTGAGGCCGATGCGGGAGACCGGGTCGCCGTTGCCTGCGATGTGCAGCCCGGTTTTCAGCTTGCCGCCGGCGGTGCCGATCATGAAAGCCGGGATATTGTCGATGGCGTGGATCTTGGCATAGCTGGTCTCAGCGTGGGCGACCACCAGCGTGTGGTCGAGAAGCGTGCCGTCGCCTTCTTTCACCGAATCGAACGTGTCGATGAACCACGCCAGTTCTTCCATCATACGGCAATTGAACCAAAACGCCTCGGGTTGATAGCCGAGCACTTTGTCGACCGCTTCTTCGTGAGTCAGGGTGTGATGGGTGTAGGCGGTGCCGGGCCGACGGATGCTCGACAGCGGATTGGCCATGGCGATGTTGAAGACGCGCGTTTGATTGCAGGCCAAGGCCATGGTCAAAATTTTGGCCATCGCTTTGTGATTGGATTGCACCACCGGCAATTCGAGGCCGACGGGGCCGTCGTCAGGCGCCTTGGGCAGGCTGCAAGCATCGGCGGGGACGGGCCTTTGTTGCAGGAACGTCAATTGATTTTCGAGCTGGCGGATCGAGGTGAAATATTCGTCGAGCCGCGCCTTGTCGGAGGCGCCCAAGCGCTTTTCGAAAGTCTTGCGTTGTTCGGTGATACCCGTCAGCACGCTTTGCTGCAGCATCAGGTCTGGATCGGGAGTGAAGTCGGCCTTATTGGGGTCGGCGAACTCAGCGCCGAACATCCGTGCATAGAGCGCGACTGGCGATACTTCACCGGCGTTGCGGCTGTGGGTGCTACGGGCGGAGTAGCTGTCTTTGGGATTGCCTGTGCAGCTGATGTCCAATTGCCGAAATCGAGTGCCTTTGCCGATATGGTCGGCGACCAACACATCGATCGTGGGCGAAGGAATGTCGCCTGGTGATTGCGGGGCGACGCCGGTGCGTAGTGTAATCCAGCCCGACTGATGAACGTGATTCGGGCGCCCATCGAGCGGCGAGTTGAATTGCCCAAAATACGAAAGCCGAGGAATATAGGGCGTCAGCGCTTTGCATTCTTCCAAGAACGTCAATTTGTCAGTGCGCGGATCGACGGCGTGATTGGGGGTGTGCCCCATCGACCAAAACCAGGTGCCGAAGCGTAAAGGCAGCGGCGCGCCCGCGGCCTGCGCTGTGCCGTTGGTGTTTAGAAAGCAGTCCAAGAATGGCAGGCCGACGGTGATCGCGACGCCACCCACGGTGCCGCGCAATAGCTCGCGGCGTCCGAAGGGTTTTTTGATCGCAAGACTCATGACTTCGTCTCCTTTTGCCCGATGCCTGCGGACGTGACTGGCGGCGCGTTTACTGCCAAAAAAGCCCGGCTGGTGACTATCCGCCGCAATAAGACGGTAAAGCGATAATCGTCCTCGGCGAAGCGTTTTTCAAGGTCGCGCATCCAGTCCCGTTCGCCCGGTTCTGCGGCGCGGCCGACCGCATAAGCGTAAAGCCGGTTCACTAAACACGCGGGGGCCGCCGGGTTAGCGCGCATGGCTAGGCCCAGTCCGACGGCATCTGTGAACTTCATCCCGTCCAGCTCGCCTGAGGCGTCGATGGGCTCGCCGTTCTCGGCCGCGCGGGTCTGACCGGCGCCATCGAAATTCTCAAGCGCCAGGCCGATGGGATCCATGATCTTGTGGCATCCGGCGCAGGCCGGCTGGATGGCGTGGGCATCTAGGCGCGCGCGGGTGGTCTTGTTGGGCGAGTTAGGGTTGTTGAATTGATCGAAGTTCACATCGGCCGGCGGGTCCGGGACCTTCTGGCATAACAACAGTTCACGGATCGCCTTGCCGCGCAGTGTGGGTGAGCTTTTGCCAGGATGGGAGCGGAGGGCGACGAAGCCCAGCATGTTCTGAATGCCGGCGCGGGGGTCATTATTCGGGAAGGTGTATGGTACCCAACCAACCGGATTGGCGGACGGCACGCGGTAGACCATCCCAAGCGCGCGGCTCATGAATGTTTCGCGAGTGGTGAATACATCGCGGTAATCGCCGTTGCGATCGAGCAGATGAAGCTCGAGCGTTTTCAGAAGTTGTTCCTTGGCATCGACCGCGGCGGCGAAGGTGAAGGCCGGATAAATCAGTGTGTCTTTTTCCAAAGTCGAAAAATCATCGAGAGCCAGCATGTCGGAAAAGAAAGCTCGCATGCCCGTGGCGAGGCGTGGCGATGTCATCAACCGGTCGACTTGGGCTTTGTAGCCGGCGGCGGTGTGCAGATCACCGTTTTCGGCGGCCTTGAGCAGGGCGTCATCGGGCGTCGAATTCCAAAGCGCGAAACTGAGTCGCGAAGCTTTGGCGAAGGCCTCCAAACGCGTCGTGCCTTTGGCCAACGGGTCGGGCTCGGCGGTTTCGGTGATGAATAGAAAGTCCGGCGCCGAAAGCAGACCCTGCACGGCATAGGAAAGCCCGCTGTAGAAATCTTTCCGCGTGTCGGCGGCGGCGCCCGCGACCTTGGCGTAGGTGGCGATTTGCTCGCTGGCGAGCGGGCGGCGGAACAGCAAACGACCGATTTTGGAAACGGTGCTGGTGGCGCAGGTATCGTCACGCCTGTTGGCGGCCGCCGGGACACAAGGAATGAGAATGGCTCGATTGTTCCGGTCGATAACCTGTGCAGCGATGGCGCGGCCCATGTTAGCCGCCCGCTCAAGGCCCGATTGCGTCATCGAGGCCCGACCGGCGCCGACGGCCATCAAGCCGTCGGTACGGTTGACTGGGTCAAAGCGGCCAGCCACGACAATATGTGTTCCGAAAACATCAGCGATGGTGT
>CAMDDQ010000164.1 GCA_945892765.1 Asaia bogorensis | reverse complement strand
TTCCTCGGCCCAACGGGGGTCGGCAAGACCGAATTGTGCAAGGCGCTCGCGGCCTTCTTGTTCGACGACGAAGCCGCGCTCCAGCGCATCGACATGTCCGAATACATGGAGAAGCATTCGGTCGCCCGCCTCATCGGCGCGCCGCCGGGTTATGTCGGGTACGAGGAAGGCGGGGCGTTGTCCGAGGCCGTGCGCCGCCGACCCTATCAGGTGATTCTGTTCGACGAGGTCGAGAAGGCCCATCCCGATGTCTTCAATGTGCTTCTTCAGGTGCTTGACGACGGCCGCCTGACCGACGGCCATGGCCGCACGGTCGATTTCAAGAACACGCTCATCGTCCTCACCTCCAATCTGGGCAGCGACGTGCTCGCCCATCAGCCGGAGGGCGCGGACGTGGAGGACGTGCGCGGCCAGGTGATGGCATCGGTGCGCGCCGCGTTCCGGCCCGAATTTCTCAACCGGCTCGACGAAATTCTGCTGTTCCGTCGCCTCGGCCGCGCGCAGATGAAGGGCATCGTCGATATCCAGTTGCAACGACTCGACGCCCTTCTCGCCGAGCGCAAGATCGTGCTCGACATCGACGCGGCCGCGCGTGCGTGGCTGGCCGAGGCGGGCTACGACCCGGCGTACGGCGCCAGGCCGCTCAAGCGCGTGATTCAGCGCGCGTTGCAGAACAAGTTGGCCGAGCGGTTGTTGAGCGGGACGATCAAGGACGGCCAAAGCGTGCGCGTGAGCGCGGGCAAGGACGGCCTATCGATCGACGGCGTGGCGGCCAAGGCGGCCTGAGGGCGCGTTCAGCGGCGCGCGAGGCGCTGTTCGGGCGGGACGGCGCGCAACAGGCGCTCGATATCGGTGACGTGGGAGCGATAGCGCACGAGTTCCCCGCCCTCGAGCTTGCGCGCGGCGGCCATCTTCACCGATAGCGGATTGATCTGATTGCTGCCCGACAGCACTTCGTAGTGCAGATGCGGGCCCGTGGATTGCCCGGTCGTGCCGACGAAGCCGATGATCTGGCCCTGGCTCACGCGCGCGCCCTTGCGCAGGCCCGCGGCGTAGCCGGAAAGATGCGCGTAGGCGGTGGAGAAGGCGTTGGTGTGCCGGATGCGGATATAATTGCCGTAGCCGCCATTGGGGCCGATGATATCGACGGTGCCGCTGCCTGCCGCCTGGATGGGCGTGCCGGTGACCGCGGCGAAATCGATGCCGCGATGCATGGCGCTGTAGCCGAGGATCGGGTGCTGGCGCATGCCAAAGCGCGAAGTCAGGCGCGCGCCGTCGATGGGCGTGCGCAGCAGGGCCTTGCGCACGCTTTCCCCGCGCTCGTCGAAATAATCCGCCTTGCCGTCGGCGGCGACGTAGTGAAAGACGCGCAGCGCCTTGCCCGAAAGCGTGAGTCGGGCGAAACGCACCTGGCCTGCGTGAACCAGCTCGCCCACTTCGTTGACGTATTGGTCGTACAACACCTCGAAATGGTCGCGCGGTTGGATTTCGCGCTGGAAGTCCACGTCGTAGCTGTACAGCTGGAAAAATTGCGCCATTACGGCCGCGGGCACGTCCTTGTCGAGCCCAGCCTGATAGAGCGAGCTGTCGATCATGCCGGCGGCATAGGTTGGTTGACGCTCGACCGGCTTGACGACCGGATCGGCGGCGAAGCCGCCCGCGTGACCGCGCCGTATCGCCACGTCATGCAGATAATTGACCGGCACGATCATTTCCCGAAGCCAGCCCGCGTCCTTGCCGCCGCTTGCGCCATTGCCGGGACCAAAGCGCAAGGTCAGTTCCTGCCCGGCCTTGAGTTTCTTCGGATCGAACAGGGTTTTGAGCGCCGCGACGGCCGCGTTGGCATCGGCGCGCGCGACGCCGCCCGAGATGAGAATGTCGAGGATGGTATCGCCGTGGCCCACGCGCACGGTGGTCTCGAGCGCGTCGGGTTCGGACCCGGCCGCGCGGTCGCGGGCGAGGTGTGCGAGCGAGATATCGAGTGTTTTCCGGTCGAGTGCCGAACGCCCAAGTTCTTCGACATCCGCGCCCATGCGCGCCAGGCCGAACGCCGCCGCGCCGAGAGCCGCCGCGCCGGCCAGAAGCCACGAACATTGCCGCCGTCGCTTGGCTCCCCAGTTCCCATCCGAAATCGGGTTCCCATCCGAAATCGGGTTCCCATCCGCAATCGGATTCCCGTCCGCAATCCGGTTCACGTCGGGCACCGGGCGGGACTCGGTCGCGGACGGTGCGTGGTCGGGCCCGTTCGTCATCCGCGCAAGCGTTCCATCATATTTGGCCTATTTGCCCGCCTATTTGCCGGCCGACGCGACGGCCTGCCGGGTTCACCGTATCCCCCGGAGCGGACGCCGGATCGGAAGGGGGGCCGAGATCGGGAATCGCCCTTCCGACGGGCCATTCGAAATCCTTGCCGCCGAAATCCTTGCCGCCGAAATTCTTGCCGCAGTGCACAATCGCGCGCCAAGCGCGCAATACATGGCCACTCCGCGCCGCCCTCGAAAAACCATCGCCAGTGCCGGTTCAGGATGGGTCGAGGGGGCATTGCTGTCAACTTTGCGGGGCGTGGATTCAAGCGATTAGAAAAAAATCTAGTGGTGTTTTGTACCCAGCCCTGCTACATATTGACCACGCGCCCCGATTCATCGCGGCGCGTAGGGCATCATTGTCCCCGACGTTTGGATTGACAGGACGAGAAGCCATCCCTATAAATCGCCCCTACGACAGGGCCGTTTAATCGGTCCGGTCGTTCCTGTTATTGGACATTGTGAAACAGCGCGGAAGGGATGCGCAGGCGGCGGCTCGTTCCCAATTGGGAGCATGCCCGCTCGTACTGTGTGTCTCGTGACACCCTGATAACACGGGGATGTCGCAGCATAAATGACGAGCGGGTCACACTTGCATGACATCACGTCCGGGCAACCGGCTGGGATGGCGTGCTAAGTCAACTTGAGAGTTTGATCCTGGCTCAGAACGAACGCTGGCGGCAGGCCTAACACATGCAAGTCGAGCGACCCGCAAGGGGAGCGGCGCACGGGTGAGTAACGCGTGGGAATTTGCCCTACAGTGGGGGACAACCTCGGGAAACTGAGGCTAATACCGCATACGTCCTTCGGGAGAAAGACTTCGGTCGCTGTAGGAGGAGCCCGCGTCCGATTAGCTAGTTGGCGGGGTAATGGCCCACCAAGGCGACGATCGGTAGCTGGTCTGAGAGGACGACCAGCCACACTGGGACTGAGACACGGCCCAGACTCCTACGGGAGGCAGCAGTGGGGAATATTGGACAATGGGGGAAACCCTGATCCAGCCATGCCGCGTGAGTGATGAAGGCCTTCGGGTTGTAAAGCTCTTTTGGCGGGGACGATGATGACGGTACCCGCCGAATAAGCCCCGGCTAACTTCGTGCCAGCAGCCGCGGTAATACGAAGGGGGCTAGCGTTGTTCGGAATTACTGGGCGTAAAGGGCG
>CAMDDQ010000163.1 GCA_945892765.1 Asaia bogorensis | reverse complement strand
AGTCCGCGGCGATCACCGGCCCGAAATGGTTCACCCACCGCCGAATAGACTCGTAAGAGACCGTGATCCCACGTTCCGCCAACAGATCTTCCACATCACGGAAGCTAAGGGTGAACCGGAGATAGAGCCAGATCGCCTGTTGAATGATCGCGGGTGGAAATCGGTACCCGCTGTAGCTGATTTTCTTCATCGCCTTGGCTACCGGGCCGCCAAAGGAACTGCAAGTCGCAAAACGACGTGACAATGCCGCGAAAACGCCGCGACGCCGCTCAGGCGCTGTTTCTGGGGGACTGTTCCTCGACGCGAGCACTGCCTCAAGCCGCTCGCGATCTCCCGGCCCAAGCCGGACTTCCACACCGCTTCGCATCGGCGCAGTTTCGCATGCGCCAACCCTGAAGGGGATCGTTTGTTCGTTTCAGGACACTAGCTGCCCGGGAACATCGCCTTCATGGACGCCAACAGCTCGGGCAAGCTGGCGAAGGTAACCAGCGGGATGTTGCCCGCCTTGGCGATGCGGGCAAACGTGCCGTCGGCATCGCTGTCGTTGCGGATGATCAGGAGCTGGGCACGCGGCGCAGCTAGGGCAATGAGCTGGTTGGTCAGGGCATCGCGCCGGTCCTCGCCGCCGGGATGGAGGACGACGACAAGGATGCCAAGCTTTTTGGCTTCGTCCAGCAGGCGGCCAGAACGAGCGATCTCGTCCTGGATGCTGATTCCGGCATCGCCGAAGCCCTTGAGGCTGGCGCCTACCGTTAGGAACAGGGTCTTGGCCTTGGCCAAGGTATCCACTTCGGCCCGGGGTTCATATTCGAATGGAACTCCTGTCCTGCGGGTTACGATCTGCACTTGGAAGGCGTCGAGGCTTTGGCCCAGCGAGGTCACCAGCACCGGCGGGCTGGCCTTCGGGATCTCCACCGCCGCCACGGGGTAGGCGGAGGCAGCCAAGGCAAGGCCGGCCGCGGCGATCACCGCGCCAGCAAGCCGGCGGAACGCTTTGACGGAATCGTACATCGGGCAACTCCTCCAATTGGGCGAGGATCGGACCTCAGCTCGTGTCCGAAATTCGAGGGTGCAAGCGCCGGGTTACGGCTCTTGCACCCTCGATGTGGCTTTAGCGTGCGGGCGCGAGGAATTCGACTTTTCCGTCGCCCTTATAGACGCCCCAAGTACCGGTGAGCGCCACTTGCCCGACGCCGGGCTTGGTGTAGTCGCACACGCCTTCAGGGAAGGCTTGCTGCAGTTGCGCGATCTGGGCCGCCGGCGGCGCCGTCTTGTAATCAGACGCGGAGACCGGCTTCAGCTGACATTTCAGAATATCGTCGGTCCGCGGCGCGCCGGCTGCCAGGCGCGCATCCCCCGTTGAAGGCAGGGGGAACAACTCCTGGCAGACGTCCATGTTGGTGACCTTCGCGTCGACGCCGGTGAAGCACGCATCCACCAAGTCCTTCGGCCGGTGGGCGGCGACCTTCTCGGCTTTCGGCCGGTTGGAGGTGTCGGCGACGACGTCGGACACCCATTTGTCGAACTGCGCCAGCGCGCGCACCGAGATGATCGAGAGTACCGAATCCGCGTTCCGGTGGCCGACTTCGGTCGACACCAGCCTTACCTGGTTATTGGCGTTGCCATTGGCCTTCATCAGCCGGGCACGCGTCGTCAGCGAGTGATAGCCATCATGCACGTCGACATTCGTAGGGTCGCGGGGTGGGCATTTTGCGACCGTGCAAATGCCGTCCGTGTACCCGCGGACGTCGAGTATCGGGATCGACGCAAGGCCGGCGCCGGCGGTGCTCATCCGGCCGGTCGCGTAGGCGATGCGCAAGGCTTCGGGATCGCCATGGCTGCGGTTGGCGACGTTCTTGCCGTTGAGGTCGTGGCCACCGATCCTGGTGTTCAGCTCGACGAACTGATCGAAGGTGATGATGCCGTCATTGAGCGCCTTCAGGCCGTATTGCACGCCGACATTGTCCCAAGGGATGCGGGCGAAGCCGGTCGCCGGATCGATACCGAAGACGTTGATGCTGTTATCGGCGTAGGTACAACGCGGCTTGATCATCTTCGGGTCGAATGCCAACGCGGCCTTGACCACCGCATTGCAATCCGCCGGGTCGATATTGCCTTCTTCACGGTGATCGTTGCTGAGGCAATAGCCCCAGGTGATCTTGCCGGAGACCGCAGTTTTCTGGGTGTCCGTCCAAGGCGTTTTCGTGCCGCCGAAATACTTGTTCAGCATTTGGCAATCGTAGAGAGGCTGCCAGAAGCTCATCACGTCCGGATAGCTCCGCCACGGCATGATGCCGTCATAGAGCCCGGGATAGTTGTTGGCGACCAGGTGCTGCGACATCGACCCGCCGGAGGTGCCCATGCCGATCATGAACACGGGCTGGCCGAAAAGCTCGATGAACCGCTCCTTGACCTTGGCGGTCGTCTCGGCCTGGATGACATCGTTGTCCGTCGTCCCGGTGACATTGAGCGAACTGGCGACGAGGGCGTAGCCGGCCTCGATCAACGACTGGTGCAGGTTGTTGTTCTCGCCGGCAACAAATGCACCGCCCGAGACGTCGAGCGAGCCGATCGTCGGCCCCTGATGGTAACCGGCACCGACGCCGCCGCGCGAAGCGTAGATCACCTTGCCGTTCCATCCCGCGGAGCGGGCGGTGGGGGTCGGCGCGGGGTCAGCCGGGTCGTGAAGCAAGGAGATGACGTAAGCGGCGCGATTGATGACGCCCAGTTCGAGGCGAACGATGAGAGGAACCTTGGCGCCGGCATTGGTCGTGGTCGAATCGAGATCCGCCGGCTTCGGCCCATTAGCGTTGTAGGCCTTCCATTTCTTATCGGTCGCGCTGCGATAGAAATAGGATACTTGCGTGGGGGCTGCGCAGGTCTCGTCCTTGGCCGCCGCCAGGCCGTGGGTTTCATTCTCGCAGACGAACGGCTTCTGCTGGGGCCCGGCGAAAAGAGTGCCGTTGATCGGGTGATTGACGAGGGTCAGGCTTCCCTCACTGCCGCCGGCCTTCGCGACCAGCGGGTTATTGCCGTCCTTCAGGCCCGTCACGAGACCGACCCAACCGCCCTTCCCATCTGATTTGAAGGCCGCAGACGCATCGGCGCCGCCGACCGTCACATTGGGGGCAGCAGACGCGCCCGAAATCTTGACGAGGGCGTCGCCCCCGGTGACGAATTGCGGCAGCGAGGACAGAACCTCGACGCGCACACCTGCGGTCTGGGCGTCGAGTTGGAAACCGGCGAGCGTTCCGCATAGAATCGTGGTTAGCGCTGCCAGGCGACAAATCTTCCTGTCCATGCAAGCCTCCTTAATCGGCGTTTCGTTTTGTACCGTTGTTTTTTTATATGATGCCATTGCCGTGGTCAAAGGCTTGTCCGCCGTCAGGGCTCGTGAGGGCATTGTCACCGTTGTCGATTGAAGAACGCGAGAAGTCTGCGTCCTGCATTTTGTTAAGCGGCCGCAACCGCCGTCCGCCACGTGTCCATCGCCGCAGCTCGAAAGTGTCGGTGCGTCGATGCGGATGTCAGGTGGCGTTGGACGTT
>CAMDDQ010000162.1 GCA_945892765.1 Asaia bogorensis | reverse complement strand
GAGGCCCATGGCAAGCTGACCGGGCGGCCGGGGATTTGCCTGGTCACGCGCGGTCCCGGGGCCTGCCACGCCAGCATCGGCGTTCATACCGCCTTTCAGGATTCGACCCCGATGATCCTGTTGGCCGGACAGGTGTCGCGCGCCCATCTCGGCCGCGAGGCGTTCCAGGAGATCGATTTCGTCCGCATGTTCGGCGGGCTGGCCAAATGGGCGGCGCAGATCGACCGCGCCGACCGTATCCCGGAAATCATCGGCGAGGCCTTCCGGGTCGCAATGTCGGGGCGGCCGGGGCCGGTCGTGCTCGCCCTGCCAGAAGATACGCTCGCGGAAACGGCCACGGCCGCGGATCGCCCGCCCGCGCGCGCGGAGCGGCTCCAACCCGGCGCGGCTGATCTCGAAAGGCTGCGTCTCTTGCTGGCCGGGACGGAACGGCCATTGATCATTGTCGGCAGGCGGCGGTTGGAACGACCAGGCCTGCCGCGACCTCGCCGCGTTCGCCGAGACCCACGGCTTGCCGGTGGCGTGTTCGTTCCGCCGTCAGGACAGCTTCGCCAACGACCACCCCAACTACGCCGGTGAATTGGGCATCGCCGGGCCGCCCGCGCTGATCGAGCGGGCGCGGCGGGCGGACCTGATCCTCGCCGTCGGCGCCCGGCTTGGGGAAATGACCACCCAGGGTTATACGCTGCTGGATGCGCCGGTACCGCGTCAGCGCCTGGTGCATGTGTATCCCGATGCCGGCGAACTTGGCCGGGTCTTCGTGCCCACGCTCGGCATCCAATCGGGCACACCGGAATTCGCGACCGCGGCCGCTTTGCTGCCGAAAGTGGATTTCACGGGCCGAAGGGTCTGGCTGGAGGAAGCGCGCGGCGACTATTTGGCCTCCCTGAAACCCATGTCCCATGACGCCGTGTTTGATCCCGGTGAGGCCATGCTGCGCCTGCGCGATTGGCTGCCGCCGGACGCCATCGTGACCGTGGATGCCGGCAATTTCAGCGGTTGGGCACAACGTTTCCTGTGTTACCGACGGCCCGGCCGGCAGCTCGGACCGACAAGCGGGGCCATGGGTTATGCGGTGCCGGCGGCGATCGCCGCGAAACTTACCCATCCCGGCCGCATTGTCGTGGCTTGCGTTGGCGATGGCGGGTTCATGATGAGCGGTCCGGAACTGGCGACGGCGGTGCAATATGGCGCGGCGCCGGTGATCCTGGTCTTCAACAACGGCATGTACGGCACGATCCGCGCGCATCAGGAGCGCGCCTATCCCGGCCGCGTCATCGCCACCGACCTGATCAACCCCGATTTTGCGGCACTCGCCCAGGCCATGGGCGCCCATGGCGAGGCCGTGGCCCGGACCGCCGATTTTATCCCGGCGATGGAACGCGCGCTGGCCTCGGGGAGGGTGGCGGTGCTGGAGCTGACAATCGACCCGGAGCAGATCTCTACACGGACAAGCCTATCGGCGATCCGGGCCAAGGCGAGCGCAAACTGCGCCTGACCGGCAAGTTGTGCCGCCCAACCCGGCAATTTTTTCCGGGTAGGCAGATTTGGCCGGCAAGAACGGCGGGGAACCAAGGCCGCCCTCTGGCATGCCAATTGCAGCAATCCTTCCGAACGGTGGAGGATTTTCATGACGGATCACGATTTTAGCCGCAACAGCGTACTCCTGGTCACTGACGACTTGGAGCTTACGGAAGAAATTAGAAATATTCTTACCTTCGCCGGGGTCGGCCTGATCCGAGCCGCCGCCAACCTGTCCCACGCCTTGCGAGAAATGGTGCGGATGGACCCCGATTTGATCATCACGGACCGCCACATGGTCCCGGTCAACGGCATCGAATTCACGCGAATCATCCGCCAGGAAGAGCACACGACCGACGCCGCCGTGCCGATCATCCTCGTCTCATCGGCGCCGACCCTGAAGATCGTGTTCGACGCGCGCGACGCCGGTGTGAATGAAATCCTGGTCAAACCGATCTCGGCCAACGCCCTGCTGGCCCATATCGCGCTGACCTTCGCGTTGCCCCGGCCCTTCGTGAAGGCGCCGAACTTTGTAGGCCCGGATCGGCGGCGGCGCCAGCGGCCGATACCCTTCGCCGACCGCAGGCTGTTGGCGATGCAGGACGATCCTTCCGCCGGCGGCGCTCAAGCCTGGCGGGTGGCGTAGACGGGTCTTCCCCAAGATCGACGGTTGACGCCGAAGGTCCGCTGCGGTTGTGTGCCGCTTCAGGCGGGCCCGCTTGGCGAAACCGGTAGACGCAACGGACTTAAAATCCGTTCCCCGCAAGGGGGTGGGGGTTCGAGTCCCCCAGCGGGCACCACCAGCATTTCTGCGGGTTACAGCCCGTCATCCGCCATCGCCAGGGCGCAGCGGAACTTGGTCGTCTGTGTAATTCCTGTGTAATCGTGTCAGGAATTCTTGGCCTGGGACGGCTTCGGAAGTTCTACCACTGTTCCGCCCTCCATCTTGGCCAGCGCAGCGTCAACCGTCCGATCGCGGGCGTGGACGTAGTGCATCACCATGGCCAAGCTGGTGTGACCCGAAAACTCCTGGATCGTCTTGATATCGGCTCCGGTCGCTGAAAAGCGCGTGATGGCGGTATGGCGCATCGTGTGGGGCACCACGACGGCCGGATCCATACCTGCCGCCTTGACGCATCGGGCGAAGGCTTCTGACATCTGCTCGATATGGCCGGTCTTGGATCGCTTGTGCGGGAACAGCCAGCCGGCTTGATCGGTGGCCATGCTCTGCTCCTTGGCGATGACGTCGGCGATACCTTGCGTGAGAGGCTGCTCGCGCCATCTGCCGCCCTTCACCTTGACCTTTAGGCGCCGGCGGCCCTGGTCGAAGTTCTCGAAGCGCGCCGACAGGATCTCGGCATGCCGGAGACTGGTCGCTAGCCCGATCCTGATGAAGAGCCAGATATAGGCCTGGCTGTCCTTCAGCGCCGCGGCGAGCAGGCTCTTCTCCTCATCGTCCGAGAGAACCCAGGTGCGCCTGTTGCCCTCGGCCGACAGCTTGACGTTCGGCAGCGGTTGCTGAACGACCCGCCATTGCACCAGCCGCCTGCCCATTCGGCGAAACGTGGCGAGGGTGCGATTGATGGTCGCCTCGCTCAGCTCCTTCTGGCGCAAGTGCGCGCGGAACTTGAGCACGTTGAACTCGGCGATGGCGTCCCACCGCATGCTCCCGAAAAACGGCTTCAGGTGCAGCCGGATGTGCTGCTCGTTGGCGGTATAGTCCTTGCCGCCGATCTCCTTGAGCTTCACGAGGTAAGTGTCGGCGGCGGTCGCGAAGGTGACGTGCAGTTTTCTGCCCTTCGGCAGGGACAATCGGCGTTCGCGAGCTTCGGTTCGGGCCTGCTCGATGAACTCCTCGGCCTGGGTGCGCGTTACCCGATCGCTTTCAAGACCAATGACACGGTGGATGCGGGTGCCGTCGACGGCATTGTCACGTTGTCGATTCAAGAACGCGAGAAGCCTGCGTCCTGCATTTTGTTAAGCGGCCGCAACCGCCGTCCGCCACGTGTCCATCGCCGCAGCTCGAAAGTGTCGGTGCGTCGATGCGGAT
>CAMDDQ010000161.1 GCA_945892765.1 Asaia bogorensis | reverse complement strand
TTGATGACACGGGCGGAACGGCCGCGACCGCGCGCATGCATCCGCTTCATGGCAAAGGCACGCCCGACGCTCGCCTCGGCGACGAACAGCCGGTCGATGTCAAGTTGGTGATTGTTTTCGGCATTGGCGATCGCCGCCTGCAGGATCCGTTTGACGTCGCCGGCGATGCGTCGTTGGCAAAAAGTCAGATCGGCCAAGGCCTGGCTCGCGGTCTTGCCGCGGATCAGGCCGGCGACGAGGTTGAGCTTGCGTGGACTGACGCGCAGCGCACGGCCGCGTGCCATCGCCTCGTTGTCGGACAAACGCCGTTCGCGGGATGATTTGCCCATGGCTTAGGCCGTCCTTTTCACTTTCTTGTCCGCGGCGTGGCCGTGGAAAGTCCGGGTCGGCGCGAATTCGCCGAATTTATGTCCGACCATGTTCTCGGTGACGAGGACCGGCAGAAATTTATGGCCGTTATGAACGCCAAAGGTCAGGCCCACGAATTGCGGAAGGATGGTCGAGCGGCGCGACCAGATCTTAATGATCTCGCTGCGACCGGAGGCTCGCGTCTTGTCCGCTTTCTTGAGGAGGAACCCATCGACAAAGGGGCCCTTCCATACCGACCGTGCCACGTTTCGCCCCTCCTACTTCGCGTTCCGGCGCCGAACGATGAATCGGTCGGTCGCCTTGTTGAACCGCGTCTTGTAGCCCTTGGTCGGCTGGCCCCAAGGCGAAACCGGATGACGGCCGCCCTTGGTACGGCCTTCGCCGCCGCCATGCGGGTGATCGATCGGGTTCATCGCGGTGCCGCGCACCGTCGGACGAACACCCAGCCACCGCTTGCGGCCGGCCTTTCCGATCTTCACGTTTTGCTGGTCGGGGTTGGAAACGGCGCCAATTGTCGCCATGCCCTCGGCCCGCACCATGCGCACTTCACCCGACGCCAGCCGCAGCAGCGCATAGCCGGCATCCTTGCCAACGATTTGCACATAGGTTCCCGCCGAGCGGGCCAACTGCCCGCCACGGCCCGGCTTCATCTCCACGTTGTGAACGATGGTGCCGACCGGGATGTTCTTGAGCGGCATCGCATTGCCCGGCTTGATGTCCGTGCGTTCGGCCGCCACGACCTTGTCGCCCAAGGCCAGCCGCTGCGGCGCCAGGATGTAGGCCACTTCGCCGTCATCATACCGGATCAACGCGATGAACGCGGTGCGATTGGGATCGTACTCCAGCCGCTCCACCGTTCCGGCAACATCGAATTTGCGCCGGCGAAAATCGACGATCCGATAACGTTGGCGATGGCCGCCGCCCTGGTGGCGAACGGTGATATGGCCGTGATTGTTGCGCCCGCCATTCTTGCGCAAGCCTTCGCTGAGCGCCTTGATCGGCCGCCCCTTGAACAGCTCGCTGCGGTCGATGAGGACGACCCCGCGGAGGCTGGGCGTTGTCGGTTTAAATGTCTTGAGCGCCATGACTAAATCCCCGTCGCCACGTCGATCGTTTGACCCTCGGCCAGGGACACGATCGCTTTCTTATAATCCGAGCGCCGACCAAGCCGGCCGCGGGACCGCTTGAGTTTGCCACCGACGATTGCTGTGTTGACCGCGTTCACCTTGACCCCGAACAACCCTTCGATCGCGGCCTTAATCTGGAGTTTGGTCGCATCCATGGTGACGCGAAAGGTGACATGGCCGTGCTCCGAGCCGCGCGTGGCCTTTTCCGTGATCACCGGCGAAAGAATGATCCGATACATGTCTTCGCGAGCCATGTTCGGCTTGGGCGGACGACGGCGGTTCATTTCAGCCTCGCTGCCAAATGTTCAACGGCGTCGCGCGTCAGCACCAGAGTATGGCGGCGCAAAATGTCGTAAACATTGGCGCCTTGCTGCGGCAGCACATCGAGGGTCGGAATATTGGCCGCGGCAAGCGCGAAATTGCCGTCCACCGTCGAACCGTCGATGAGCAGTACCGAGGCCCAGCCCAGTTTACCGAGCTTTTCGGCAAGGAATTTGGTCTTCGGCGAATCGAGCTTGGCCGAATCGATGATCACCAATCGCCCTTCCGCCTGTTTGCTCGACAGCGCGCATTTCAGACCGAGCTTGCGCACCTTTTTCGGCAAATCGAATCCGTGGCTGCGCACGAGCGGCCCGAAGATGACCGCGCCTTTGCGCCATTGCGGCGAGCGCGAGCTGCCCTGACGGGCGCGACCACTGCCCTTTTGCTTCCACGGCTTGCGGCCACCGCCGCTGACCTCGCTGATTCCCTTGGTCTTGTGGGTGCCGGCGCGCCGTTTGGCGAGCTGCCAATTGACCACGCGGGCCAAAATATCCGGCCGCACACGCTGGCCGAACAATTCGTCATCGACGTCGATCGATCCGACGTTTTGATTATCGAGATTCTTGACCTGGAGCTTCATCGCAATCAGCCCTTGCTCGCGCCAGCGTCGACGGCGGGCGCCTTGAACGAAGCGGGGAACGGTGCGTCTTTGGGACGCGCACGCTTCACCGCATCGGTCACGAAAACGAAACCACCGGCGCTGCCCGGCACCGCACCCCTGACCATGATAAGGCCGCGCGGCCCATCGATGGCCACGACCTTGAGGTTCTGGGTGGTGGCGCGGACCTGGCCCATGTGGCCGGCCATCTTCTTGTTCTTAAAGGTACGGCCGGGATCCTGGCGCTGCCCGGTCGAACCGTGGCTGCGATGTGAGATCGAAACGCCGTGCGATGCCCGCAAGCCGCGGAAATTATAACGCTTCATGACGCCGGCGAAGCCCTTGCCGACGGTGATACCGGCTACGTCGACAAACTGGCCGGGCACGAAATGATCGACGTTGATCTTCGAGCCGACGGCGACCACCGCATCGGGCGAGACCCGAAATTCCGCGAGCTTTCTCTTGGGCTCGACCTTGGCCTTGGCGAAATGACCGCGCATCGGCTTGGTCACGTTCTTCACCTTGACCTTGCCGACCCCGAGTTGCAGGGCGGTATAGCCGTCTTTTTCCTGGCTGCGGGTGGCGACAACTTCGCAATCGTCGACCGCGAGCACGGTAACGGGCAGATGCGCGCCGTCCTCGCCGAACAGCCGCGTCATTCCAACCTTGCGCGCGATGAGACCGGTACGCATCGCTCGATCCTTAGAGTTTGATCTCGACATCGACGCCGGCGGCGAGATCGAGCTTCATCAACGCATCGACGGTCTGCGGCGTTGGATCGACGATGTCCAACAGACGCCGATGTGTGCGAATCTCGAATTGCTCCCGCGACTTCTTGTCGACATGGGGGGAACGGTTAACGGTGAATTTCTCGATATGCGTGGGCAGCGGAATCGGGCCGCGCACGCGCGCCCCGGTGCGTTTGGCCGTGGTCACGATCTCCGTCGTCGATTGGTCGAGGAGGCGGTGATCGAAGGCCTTGAGCCGGATGCGGATGGTCTGGTTATCCATGAAATTCTGCCCTACGCGCCCACCGACCTATTGGATGATTTTGGCGACGACGCCGGCGCCGACGGTGCGGCCACCTTCGCGGATGGCGAAACGCAAACCTTCGTCCATCGCGATCGGCACAATCAAATCCACCGTCATCGTCACGTTGTCACCCGGCATCACCATTTCCGTTCCCG
>CAMDDQ010000160.1 GCA_945892765.1 Asaia bogorensis | reverse complement strand
GGGCATGTCCGGGCTGCTGGTCAAGTCGACGGTCGTTATGCGCGAGAACCTCGAGGAAATGACGCGCCAGGGAATCTCGGTTCCGGTCTTGCTCGGCGGCGCCGCGCTCACGCGGCGTTATGTCGAGGAGGAATGTGTCACCGCCTATGGTCCCGGCCGCGTGGCCTATGCCAGCGACGCCTTCGACGGGCTCGATCTGATGGACAAGGTGGTGACCCACCGTTTCGACGAACACGTCAAAGTGGCGGCTCAAAAAAGGGCGGCCCGGCCCTCGACCAGCAAGAAGAGACTTGGCGAGGCGGCGGCGCCGACGCGCCCGGTCGACTACGAGGACGTCCGCACGCGCCGGTCGGAACTGGCCAAGGGCGCACCCGTCCCCATGCCGCCTTTCTGGGGAGGAAGGCTCGTCGAACGCGTTCCGCTGAAGACGCTGGTGCCCTATCTCAACGAGACCATGCTGTTTCAATTCCAGTGGGGCTTTCGCAAAGCCGGGCGCACGCGCGAGGAATTCAAGACCTACGCCGCCAAGGAACTGCGCCCGATTCTGTTCCGCATGCTTGAACGCTGCGCCCGCGAATCAATTCTCGCGCCGCAAGCGGCCTATGGCTATTGGCCCTGCGTCTCCGACGGCGATTCGGTGATCCTGATCGATCCCGCCAGCGACAAGGAAGTCGCGCGTTTTGCATTCCCCCGTCAGAATCGCGACGGCGGGCTGTGCATCGCCGATTTCTTCCGCGACCGATCGCGCAACGAACGCGACGTCATCGGCCTTCAGGTTGTCACCATGGGCAACCGCGCCTCGGAGGTCGCCCGCGAATGGTTCGCCGACAACCACTATCAGGACTACCTTTATCTCCACGGTGTCTCGGTGGAAATGGCCGAGGCGCTTGCCGAATACATGCACACCAAGGTGCGCGCCGAGCTTGGCTTCGCCGACGAAGACGCGCGCGACATGGACAAGCTGCTTAAGCAGAACTATCGCGGCTCGCGTTACTCTTTCGGTTATCCGGCTTGCCCGAACCTTGAGGATCAGCGGATGTTGCTCGAATTGCTGGGCGCCGATCGCATCGGCATCGTCATGAGCGATCAGGATCAGCTCCACCCCGAGCAAAGCACCTCCGCGATCGTCGTCCACCATCCCCAGGCGAAGTATTTTTCGGTCTGATCTGTGTGATTCGGCTTTCGCGGGCGCTGCTGCTGCACTGCAAAAAAACAATTGGCAAAGGAGAGGCAACGCGGCATGTTCGGCGCTCCGCGCTGCCCTAAATCAATCCGGGGCTTCCAGCCGGTGGGCGAGACGGGAGATTGTCGCAGGCAATGAAACTGGCCATCGTCAAAGAACGTCGGGCGGGCGAATTGCGGGTTGCCGCTTCGCCGGATACCGTCAAGCGCCTGAAGGGCCTGGGTCTCGAAATCGCGATCGAGGCCGGAGCCGGGGCTGGCGCGTGCTTTACCGACAAGGCCTATGAAGATGCCGGCGCCGTCATCTTAGGCGACGCGGCCGCCGCCCTCGCCGATGCTGATATCGTGCTCAAGGTTCAACGCCCGCTGTCGGCGGCCGAGGGCGGACCGGACGAACTCTCCTTGATGAAAAAGGGCGCGGCCCTGATTGGCCTGCTTGCCCCCTATCAGAATCGCGACCAGCTTCGCGCTTATGCCGAACGCGGGATCATGGCTTTCGCCATGGAGCTGGTGCCGCGCATCAGCCGCGCGCAAAGCATGGACGTGCTGTCGTCCCAGGCCAATCTCGCCGGCTATCGCGCCGTGTTGGACGGCGCCACCGAATTCGGCCACGCTTTGCCCATGATGATGACCGCCGCGGGCACCGTGCCGCCGGCGCGCGTAATGATCTTCGGCGTCGGCGTTGCCGGGTTGCAGGCGATCGCCACGGCCAAACGCCTGGGTGCCATCGTCAGCGCCACCGATGTGCGCCCGGCGACCAAGGAACAGGTCGAAAGCCTCGGCGGCACTTTCGTCGCCGTCATGGACGAGGAATTTCAACAAGCGCAAACCGCCGGCGGTTATGCCAAGGAAATGTCCGAATCCTATAAGCAGAAACAGGCCGCGCTGATCGCTGAGACCATCAAGAAGCAGGACATCGCCATCTGCACCGCATTGATTCCTGGCCGGCCGGCGCCGGTGCTGATCAGCGAAGAGATGGTCAAATCAATGAAACCGGGCTCGGTGATCGTCGATCTCGCGGTCGAGGCCGGCGGCAACTGCCCCTTGAGCGAGCCGGGCAAGGTCGTGGTTAAACACGGCGTCACCTTGGTTGGGCATTTGAACGTGCCGAGCCGAATCGCGGTCGACGCCAGCGCGCTCTATTCCAAGAACCTGCTTAACTTCCTGACCCTGATGATCGACAAGGATACCAAGCTGCTGAAGATCGACGCGAACGACGAAATCGTCAAAGGCACCCTGCTCACCCGTGACGGCGCGGTCGTTCATTCCGCTTTCGTCAGCGCCTAACGAGGTCAGCGCCATGGATCCAGCCCTCGTCGCCGAACACGCCGCCAAACTTGCCGCCGATACCGCACGGCTCGCCGCCGATGCGGCCAGGCTGGCGCTGGAGAGTTCGCAGGTGGTTCCCGCCGCGGGTGGTGCCGCCGGCGATCCGTTCACGGTCGGTCTGACTGTCTTCGTCCTGGCCTGTTTCGTCGGGTATTACGTGGTCTGGCGGGTGACGCCCGCGCTCCATTCGCCGCTGATGGCCGTGACCAACGCCATCTCCAGCGTCATCATCGTTGGCGCGCTGCTCGCCGCCGGCCCGGCCGAGGTCACGCTGTCGCAAGTCTTCGGCTTCCTCGCGGTGATCCTCGCCTCCATCAATATCTTCGGCGGTTTCGTTGTTACGCAGCGCATGTTGTCGAAGTTCAAGAAAAAGAAAGAGGCCGCGCGGTGAACGAGACGGTTTCCACGCTGGCCTATTTGGCCGCGTCGATCTGCTTCATCATGGCCCTGCGGGGCCTGTCTTCGCCGGAGACGTCCCGCGGCGGGAATTTCTACGGCATCGCCGGCATGGTCATCGCCATGGCGACGACCCTGGCCCTGCCCGGTGTCGTCAGCTACGGGATGATCCTGACCGGGGTCGTCATTGGCGGCACCATCGGGACGTTCATCGCGCTGCGCATCCAGATGACCGCGCTGCCGCAGCTCGTCGCCGCCTTTCACAGCCTGGTCGGCCTGGCCGCGGTCCTGGTCGCGGCGGCGGCGCTGTATCGGCCGGAGGCTTTCGGCATCGCCGTTGCCGGCGTCATCAAGACCGCCAGCCTGGTCGAAATGGGCATCGGCACGGCCATCGGCGCCATCACCTTCACCGGCTCGCTCATCGCGTTCGCGAAGCTTCAGGCGCTGATCACCGGCAAGCCGCTCGTCTTCGCCGGTCAGCATGTATTGAACGCCGCGCTTGGCGTCGTGGTTGTGTTGTTCACGGTCTGGCTAGCGGCCAGCGGCAGCGCCGCCGCCTTCTGGCTGCTCGTGCTGGCGTCCTTCGCGCTTGGGTTCCTGTTAATCCTGCCGATCGGCGGCGCCGACATGCCGGTCGTCATCTCGATGCTTAATTCCTATTCCGGCTGGGCCGCGGCCGGCATCGGATTCACCCTGCACAACAACGTCCTGATCGTGGTCGGCGCGCTGGTCGGCTCCTCCGGCGCCATC
>CAMDDQ010000159.1 GCA_945892765.1 Asaia bogorensis | reverse complement strand
AAGCTAAGGGTGAACCGGAGATAGAGCCAGATCGCCTGTTGAATGATCACGGGTGGAAATCGGTACCCGCTGTAGCTGATTTTCTTCATCGCCTTGGCTACCGGGCCGCCAAAGGAACTGCAAGTCGCAAAACGACGTGACAATGCCGGGTGAACTCTGCCAACGTGACAATGCCAGCCGGAGTTGTGGGCGATGACCGAGCGGAACGAGGCCCTGGACGCGCGCACGCGGCACCGTTTGGAGCAATTCATCGCCGAGGCCGCGGGAGCGACCCATGCGGCGCTGGTCGAGATCGCGCCCACCAGCCTGGGCGCTCCGACCGATGCCATTCTTCGCGTCGACTTCCGCGACGGGCCTCTCGCCGGCGCGCAAAATTTCGTCATGCATTCGATGGCGCCGCGTCGGCGGGACGAAAACTTGGCGGTGGATACCTTGACCCCGGCACAGGAATACGCGGTCCTGCGGGCCGCGTTCGATGCGGGTGTTACGGTTCCGGAACCCATGTGGGAATGCCTCGACCCCGCGGTCGCCGGCATTCCGTTTTTCGTCACCCGGCGCCTGGCCGGCATCACCGATCCCGCGTTGGTCGGCGACCCGGCGAAGATCGGCGACGGGAAGGTCCTGCTTGGGCGGCTGGGCGAGGACATCGCGCGGCTGCATTCAATCCGGCCGCCGAATGCCGACCTCGATTTTCTCAAAATGCCGCGATCCGGCCCATCGGCCCAAACCATCGCCGATCGCCGCGCCTTTATCGATCGTCATTCGGAGTCACATCCGGTCCTGGAATGGGGGCTGCGCTGGCTGGAACTGAATGCCCCGCGCGACTTGGAAATCGTTCTTGTGCACCGTGACTTTCGCACCGGTCACTACGTCATCGACGGCAGCGGGGGGCTGATCGGCATTGTCGGGTGGCGATACGCGGGCTGGGGCGATCCGATGGAAGACATCGCTAATTTCTGCGCGCGCTGCTGGCGCTTCGGGGCGACCGGCGAAGCGGGAGGGATCGGCGAACGCTCGGATTTCTACGCCGGTTACGCAAGGATTTCTGGCCGTGCACCGGACCCGTGGATCGTCGCCTATTGGGAGGTCGCCGCCCATCTGCGTCGAGCCTGCTTGGCTTTAGCAGAAGCCGACCGCCATCTGTTTGGCGGGGAACCCTCGCTGGAGCATGCCCTGGCCGGAAGATTGGTGGCCGAACTCGAGCTCGAAATTCTGACCGCGACGGCGGAAGGTCTGTCGCATGATTCGGGGAATTTATGAGGGATCGCCATGCGTGACCGGCCGGACGCCGCCGATTTGCTCGACGCGGCATGCGAGACATTTGCCGAACACCTGCTCCCGCTCATTCCCGACACGCACCGCGCGCCGGCGCAGCGGATCGCCATGGCCATGGCGATTGCCGCGCGCGAGGTGAGGGCAGGGGATGAACCGCTGCGCCGGGAATTGGCGGCATTGGCCGAATTGTATGGAGAATCGCGGCCGGCGGCCGACACACGCGAGGCCTTGCTGCGCGATTTGCGCCGGATGAACCAGCGGCTCGCCGCCGATCTGCGCGCTGGCAATTTTGAACCTCCCGAACCGCGGCGCGACCGCGTGCATGCGCTGCTGCTCTCGGACACGGTGCAGCGTGTGCGCGAAACCAATCCACAGGAGCTGAAGGCGCGCGGCCAAGCCTAAACGCGCGTGCCAGACAATGACCGCAGACCCTACAGCGGAGACCCGCCGTCTGGACATCGACCAGCTAAGAAATGCGATCGTGCTGTCGCTGATTGTGTTCCACACGGCCCGCCTGTTCAACCGCCAACCCTGGCACATCAAGGATGCCCAGACCTACCGCGAAGCCGACATCGCGGTCGCGCTGCTCGACGTGCCAAGCATGCCGCTGCTTTTCGTGCTCGCCGGGTCAAGTGCGTTCTTCGCGCTTCGCCGGCGTGGTGTGGGGCAGTTCCTTTCGGAACGGGTCCGGCGTCTTTTCGTGCCGCTCGTCTTTGGCATCCTCGCGCTGGTGACGCCCCAGGTCTATGTCGAACGTATCTCGTCAGAGGTGCCAAGGCGCCAGAGTCCGATCGACTTCACCGGCAGCTATGTCGACTTCCTCCCGGGCGCGTTTGGCTGCTGTTATCCGGATGCGAACCTGAGTTGGCACCACCTGTGGTTCCTGGCCTATCTCATGTTCTATGCCGTGGTGCTGGCTCCGGTTTTCCAGGGGCTGTCGACCAAACGCGGGAAGTCTTTGGTGGCGCGCCTGACCGGCCTGGTGGCGCCCGGGCGCCGCATATTTTTGGTCGCTTTGCCGATCGTTGCGATCGAGCTGGCACTTCGTCGAAGATTCCCCAGCACCCACGACCTCGCGGCCGATTGGGCCAATCACGCGCACTACATTTTTTTGATGCTCGTGGGTTAGTGCGCTGCGTCGAGTGCCGGTCTCGACGATGCCATCAAACGCAACCGGGTCGTCGCCGCCATCGGCGCGGTCGCTTTGATCGTCGCATGGTTCTCGATGCCGCGCGGCTTTCCCGAGACCGCCTTGGCGATCCGGATTGCGGCGGAATGGTTAAGCATCGTGGCGCTTCTCGGCCTGGCGCGTGTCCACCTCGGACAGCCGATTCCTTTCCTCGCGGCATTTTCGCGCCACGCCCTTCCGTTCTACCTGGTTCATCAAACCGTCATCGTGCTCCTCGGTTGGGCTCTTTTTTCTTGGAGCGGTGCGCCACTTGCGAAATTCGCCGCGGTCGCGGTGTTATCCCTTCTCATCAGCTACGGCCTGGCGCGCGCCGCCGATCTTTGGGCGCCGACCCGCTTCCTGTTCGGGATGCCGCTTTCGGCGCCGCCAGGAACGTTGACATCCTGACCAGCCGCGCACGTGCATGTTAGGGTGCCAGACGCGCGCTGGGCGACAAGCTGAATCCACAGGCGCGATATACCCAATACCGCAGGGAAATACGATGGCAAGCAGCGATACGAAGACGAAGACAGAAGGCGCAACCAAAACCGAGGCCAGCCCCAAGAGCGAGAGCGCGCCGAGCGACAGTCCTTCCAAGGCCGAGGGCAGCGCTCCCGCCGGCTACAGCCGGGACGAGCGGCAGAAACCTATCTCCAAGGCCTACCGCGACAATTGGACCGAGATTTTCGGAAAGAAAAAGAAGCGTTAGACGATTCCGTTGGACGTCACGCCCAGCACCTGCGCGTCGCAGGGCTTGCTGTACCAACGAGCCACCGCCTAGACTACCGACTAAGACGGGCCATCAGCGCCAACGCGCCGCTTCGCCCGTCTCAAATGTTCTGACATCAAATGTTCTGACAAAAGAACACTGAACCCAGGGAGGATCCAAACATGTCGAGACGGCTTATGCAGTTAGGCCTTTTGTTGACGGGCATCATTATTCCCGCGGCTGGATTCAGCCAGCCGGTTCCCAGTCCATTCCCAGTTCCGGCGCCGGTCGCGGGGGCGCCCTTTCCCGAAAGCGCGAATGCCAAAACCTACGCCACCTTGCCGAGCGCCGCGGCGACCGAGAATATTTGCGAGCAAGCCGATGGCTCGATTTTTGTCACCTTGATCGATGACAAGAAATTGCTGAAGGTCGCCACCGACGGAAAGGTTAGCGAGTTCGCCAGCGTTCCGACCGCGGCGAATATGCTCGGCGTCGGCTGCGGCGAGAGCGAGGTTGCGCTTGTCGTCTTCAACAAGACATTCCGCGGCGCTCCCAA
>CAMDDQ010000158.1 GCA_945892765.1 Asaia bogorensis | reverse complement strand
ACCGAAGGCTGGGTGCATCAAAGCATGCTGACCACCGCCCGCAACGTGCTCGTCACTGGGGAGGTTCGGGCACTCTATCGCAAGCCCGCGGAGGACTCCGTCATCCTCGCCCGCATCGAGCCGGGTGTCATCGGGACCATGCGCAAATGCGAGGTCCAATGGTGCCGAATCGAAATAGCGGGCCTGGCCGGGTGGCTCAAACGAACCGATTTTTGGGGCCCGTCGTCCGACGAAGCCGCCAAATAGCCGGCCCGAACCTTAGGCGAGCATCAGCCGCATATGTTCGCGGGCGACGATGGTCTGCGGCCAGGTGATGCGCGCCTTGGCCTCCAATTCTTCCATGAACAGATCCTCGTGGTCGGGATCGTGATGGAATATGACCAAGGATTTCGCCTTGGCCGCCTGGCAGAGACGGACGCCTTCTTCCCAGGTGGAATGGCCCCAACCGACCTTGTTCTTGAACTCGGCATCGGTGTAGGTGGAATCATAGATGACGTATTCGGCGCCTTCGATCAGGGCCAGGATGTTCTGGTCGGGCTTGCCCGGCACGTGTTCGGTGTCGGT
Source organism: Asaia bogorensis (assembly GCA_945892765.1). Lineage (GTDB taxonomy): Bacteria > Pseudomonadota > Alphaproteobacteria > CACIAM-22H2 > CACIAM-22H2 > SHVT01. The sequence goes on along the minus strand of CAMDDQ010000158.1, from coordinate 3,157 downwards.
GACATAACACAGCGACTTGCCGCGATATTCGATCCTGTACCCGGTGGCGCCGTCGGGATGATTGAGCGGGGCGGTCTTGATGGTAACCCCGTTTTCGACGGTGAAGGTGTCGCCGGCGCGAAAATCCTCGAAAGCGATCTTTGCCCGCATTGTCTCGATCGGCACCGGGAATGTCGGCGTGGCCATTTGGCCCGCCAGGATGTTCTTGATGCCGCCCTTGTCCGAGAGGTGGCCGGCCATGAGCCGGAACTCGTGGTTGGGGTGATAGGCCGGCGAGAAGAAGGGAAACCCGTTGATGTGATCCCAATGCGTGTGCGTCAACAACATGGTGGCGCGATTGATGTTCTTCTTGAGCAGCCAGTGACCCAGACCACGGATGCCCGTGCCCGCATCGAGGATGATGCGGTGGCTGCCGCATGTGACCTCGATGCAACTCGTGTTGCCGCCAAAGGCGATATGCCTCGGCGACGGACAAGCAATACTCCCGCGCACACCCCAGAATTTGAGCTTGAAGCTCATCGTCGTCGCCCTGCCCTTCGACCCACGCGCTGTTTGGTTATTGTCATACGATAGCCGACCATTGTTTGGATCAACCGCGATCGGATTGGCCGGACCTCGAGGATGGCCCGCGCGCCGCGAGCTGCCCACACACTTCTCCAATCTATACACGGATCGCCGGCCGATGCGAACCGTTGCCGCGGCCATCTAACTCAGGCAGGGGGTGCCTCGAAATCCGCGGCCAATTCCCGGCGGACGCCATCGGGCATCACCGCCATATGGCGATAGTTGGGATGATCGAAGCCAAGAACGATTTGGACCCCGGGTCTCTGAAAAACCTCGATCTGGGCGGACGAAAAACGGAAACGCACGAATTGCACCGCCGACGCCTTGCCATCGGCGCGCGTTCGCTCGGCGTCATCCTCGCTTAGACCGGCGATACGGTCGCCGTCGATCGTCAGAAAGGCCGAATGCTCGACGCCGCCGAGTTGGGCGAGAACCTGGCCCCGCCGAACCGGATCCTCGATTTCGAACATAATCGTGGCGACGAGTTCGCGACCGTTTGGAATCAAGGGGTTGTAAGCGGCGAGTTCCTCTTTGAGTTGCGCCTCGGCGCCTTTCTCGATCGCGAGCATCTCGTGAATCTGGTACCACATCGTGTCGTAGCTCTCGAAATTGAACATGGCAAATGGGCCGACTTCCATGCGCCGCCTGGCCTTGAGAACGACCATTTCCCGCCGTTTTGCCGGACGATTTCGGTTGTAGTCCGCAAGCGGCAGCATTTCTGCCGCGGTCACCTGGCGTTTCTGGGTCATCGCATAACCCTTCGCTGAGATTACGGAGCGGCGCTGTCCAGGCCGTAGGCCCGGGCCAGCAATTGGATGGGATGGAAGGCGGTCGCGGGCGCCTTGTCGCCCTCGCTGCGCTGCATTCCCTGGACAATATGAGCGCCCGCCAACGGACACTCCGACGCGAGATGCGCCTTGGCGTTGGCGATCGCCTGCTTAACGACCGGGCGACCAACCTTTAGCGCCACGTCGAAATTCTCCTTCATGACCCCCCAGGAACCGCCGTGACCGGAGCATCGCTCAATCACGGAGACATCGGCGCCCGGGATAAGGCGGAGCATCTCCGCCGCCTTCGGACCCATGTTTTGGGCACGCGAATGGCAAGCCAGATGGAGCGTCACGCCACCGGCAAGCGCTTGCATGCCGGTGGCCAAGCCTTCTTTTCTAGCGATGTCCACGACATATTCGCTGATGTCGAAAGTCGCCTTGGCCAGGCGTTTGACCGCGGGATCGTCGGGAACGATCAACGGCCATTCGAATTTCAGCATCAACGCGCAGGACGGCATCAGGGCGACGATGTCGTAACCGTCATCGAGAATCGGCGCCAGATCCCGCGCAACCGCCCGCGCGGTTTCCGCGACCCGCTCGATTTCCCCGCGTTCGAGCTGCGGCATGCCGCAGCAGCGGGGATAGACTACTTTGGCGTCGACGCCGTTCTTGGCCAGAACGCCAAGCGCCGCCATGCCGATATCGGGGTTGTTGTAGTTCACGAAACAGGTGGCATAGAGCGCGGCCTTGCGCGCGAAGGCCGGGGCGTCCGCCGCGCGCGCCGGCGTCTCGGTGTGCGCCCGCCGCGAGAAGCTTTTTCCGTGAAACTTCGGCAGGTGCGCGTCGCGATGCACGCCAAGGGCCTTTTCCATCGCCGGCCGGGTGAGACGGTTGCCCGTCTCTCCCGCCCAATTGGCCAGCGGCGCGACCATCCCCGCCAACTTGCCGTTGCGGTCGGTCTCCGACAACAGGCCCGCAGCGACGTCGTTCTTGCCGGCTTTGGCTTCGGCAACGCGATAACGGAGCATCAGATGCGGAAAATCGAGGTTGAAGGCGTGGGGCGGAACGTACGGGCATTTCGTCATGAAACACATGTCGCACAGCGTGCAGGCATCGACGACGCCCTTGAAATCCTTGCTGTCGACGGAATCGAGTTCCCCAGTCGGCGCGTTGTCGACCAAATCGAACAGCCGTGGAAAGCTGTCGCACAGATTGAAGCAGCGGCGGCATCCGTGGCAGATGTCGAAAACCCGCCTCAATTCGGCGTCGATCGCGTCCGGGTCGGTGAAAGCCGGGTCATTCCAAGCAACCGTATGGCGGGTCGGCGCTTCGAGGCTACCTTCGCGCAAGTTCGTGCTCCATCCCCAGGCCCCGTTCGATCGGCGACATTGGCCGCTTTCGTGGTGGCGGCCCTACCGTGGCTCGAGGCCGCGGCAGGGCCGGAAGGCTTTTAGTTCAGGGTATCGAGCGCCTTTTGGAACCGGCCGGCATGAGACCGTTCAGCCTTCGCCAGCGTCTCGAACCAATCCGCAATCTCGCCGAAACCTTCCTGGCGGGCCACCTTGGCCATACCCGGGTACATATCGGTGTACTCATGGGTCTCGCCAGCGATCGCCGCTTTCAGGTTTTTTGATGTGTTGCCAATGGGCAGCCCGGTGGCGGGATCACCCACGGCCTCGAGGAATTCAAGATGGCCGTAAGCATGTCCGGTTTCGCCCTCGGCAGTCGAACGAAAAACCGCCGAAACGTCGTTGTAGCCTTCGACATCGGCCTTTTGCGCAAAATAGAGATAACGTCGATTGGCCTGAGACTCGCCGGAGAAG
>CAMDDQ010000157.1 GCA_945892765.1 Asaia bogorensis | reverse complement strand
CGACACTTTCGAGCTGCGGCGATGGACACGTGGCGGACGGCGGTTGCGGCCGCTTAACAAAATGCAGGACGCAGGCTTCTCGCGTTCTTCAATCGACAACGTGACAATGTTTCCTTGAAGGGGGGCGGCCTGGATACGATATAATGACCGCGCTATGTGCCTTCCCCACATTGTCGAAATGGACGCGCCGCCAGCTTTTGGTTGCCGCGCATCGACCGTGTCCTTCTTTTGTCCCACCCGGCGCCGGGTGGCCGGAACCTGATCTTGCCCCGCCCTCGCCCTTTGATAGGCCGTCCTTAGAACCGTGGTTGCCGAAGTCGTCATTCTTCTGGCGCTAATCGCCGTCAACGGGCTGCTGGCCATGTCCGAGCTGGCGGTGGTGTCGTCGCGGCGCGGGCGACTGCAGGCGATGGCGGAGCGTGGCGTCAACGGCGCGCGGCGCGCGCTGGCTCTGGCTTCCGATCCGGGGCCGTTCTTGTCCACGGTGCAAATCGGCATCACGCTGGTGGGCATTTTGAATGGCGCGTTTTCCGGCGCGGCCATCGGGGCGCGGTTTTCGGCGTGGCTGGCGGGGCAGGGGATGTCGGCCGCGCTCGCCGACACCGTCGGATTCGGGTCGGTCGTTACCCTGATCACCTATCTGTCGCTGGTGGTCGGCGAATTGGTGCCCAAACGTGTGGCGCTGCGCTATCCCGAAGGCCTGGCCTGCGCGGTTGCTCCTTCGATGATTTGGCTGGCCAAGGCGGCTTCGCCCTTCGTTTCCGTGCTCGACAAGTCAAGCCAAGTGTTGTTGCATTTGCTCGGCTCGCGCGGCGTCGCCGAAACCGAGGTGACGCAGGAGGAAATCCGCACGCTGGTCGCCGAGGCGGAAAGCGCCGGTGTGATCGAGCCGGAGGAGCGCGCGATGATCGCCCGCGTGATGCGGCTGGGTGATCGCCCGGTGCGCGCGGTCATGACGCCGCGTACGGAAGTCGATCTCGTCGATCTGTCGGCGCCGCCGGAAACGATCCGGGCGCGCATCGCGGCCAGCCCGCATTCGCGGCTGCCCGCTTATGACGGCTCACCCGAAACCGTTCTCGGCGTCATCCAGGCCAAGGACTTCCTCGACGGGTTCATGCGCGGCGGTTCGGTGGCGCCGCGCGCCTATCTGAGGACCGCGCCGATCGTGCCGGAAACGATGGACGCGCTCGAGGTCGTGGCGCGGCTCAAGGATTCGACCGTGCATATCGGGTTGGTCCATGACGAATACGGCAATTTCCAGGGCGTGGTCACGGCTGCGGACATCCTGGAAGCCATCGTCGGCGAGTTCCGAACCGAGGAAGGCCCGGCGGAGGCCGCCTTCACCCGCCGCGACGACGGCTCCTTCCTGGTCGCGGGCTGGATGGCGGCGGACGAGCTTGCTGAAAAGCTCGGTTTCGATCTGCCGGAAGGCCGCGATTACCACACCGTCGCCGGCCTGGCGTTGGCTCTCTTCGGCCGGCTGCCGCAGGCCGGCGAAGGCGCCGACGCCCATGGCTGGCGGTTTGAAATCCTCGATCTCGACGGCCGCCGCATCGACAAGGTTCTGGTCAGCAAACCCGCCGCCCGGCGCCGCGCCGTGGGTTGAGCCGCGACGCCGCGATTCAAGAGCCGGTGCGACCTAACCCCGGTTTCCGATGCAATTCGCCAATGGTTGGGTGGCCGATTCGCAGGATAGGAGGCGAATTCCGTGCTTGCCCGCGCGGGGACTTGCCAAGCCCCTAGCAAAAGGTGGCATTTATTCAAATTGCGTGAGGCTCCCAGGGGCAGCCTGTGGCGGGTTTGCATCGTCGCCCCGACCGATCTTGGGGGGCGAAGCGGAAGTGGGTGCATGTCCTGGAATAAAGGCGTCGACATAGGTCACCGATTCAAGGCGATCGGTACGAAGGCATTCGGGGAAGAATCGCGAGCGGTCTGGCGCGTCGGCGCCATCGAGGAAAGCTCCGAAGGCGTTGTGTTCGGCTGGCTCGTCAATGAAACTGATCCCACTCAGGTCAAGACCGCGACCCTGGATTCGCTGTTGAGCGACAAGGTCTTCCTGCGTTTGCCCAACCAGCCCAAGGATGCGCAGAAGGGCAAACAAAAACCAAAACACGGGGCTCTGCGTCTCGCCGAAAGCGAGTGACGTTGCGCAGATAAACGGGCCGGGCGGCTTCTTGCCGACGCGCCGCCCATCAATAGAATAGATGCGAAGGCAAATGAATTCTTAACGTATTCATGAACATTCTGCTCCACCGGCAGATTTTCCCAACATGAAGCCGGTGGTTTGAGTAAAAAACTTTCTCGAAAGTTCAAACTTTTATTCGCCCCTTTTTTAGGAGGAATTTCATGTCGAACCAGAAACACATCCCGCAAGGCGCCAAATTCGCAACGCCGCCGGTCGCCGCCGACTTCAATGGCCCGATGCAGCAATTCACCAGCGCCGCGGCCGATGTCGGCACCGCAATCCGCGCGGGCGACATGTCCATCCGTTCCGAGGAAACGGCAACGAAGTAAGACCGTCTTAAACGGCTCGCTTCGTTCAAAGACGAGGCCACCCGGCGGGTGGCCTTATTTTTTGTCTGGCGCCAAAAAGAAACGGCCGGGGGTTGCCCCCCGGCCGCGGTGTTCATGGCCCGCTTTAGTCAGGCCAACTGCAAGTTAGCTCCAGCTTAGGTCGTGCTTGCGAAGCGGCGTGGAGCGAATGCGCTTGCCGGTCGCGCGATAGATGGCGTTGAGCGCCGAGGCCGCAGCCACGGTCGTGCCGGGTTCGCCGGCCTTGGCCACCTTGATGCCGCCGGTATTGCCGCCGAAATGGGTGTTGACCACCGGCGCTTGGTCGATGCGCATGATCGGGTAATCGTCGAAATTGCCTTCGACGACGCGCCCGTTGCGAATCGTGATTTCCTCGTTCATCAGATGGTTCATGCCGTAGACGACGGCGCCTTCCATCATCGCCCTCACGCCGTTGGGGTTGTAGACCGTGCCGAGGTCGAAGGACACGTCGACCTGGTCGATCTTAACTTCACCCTCGCGAGTGACGGTCACGGTGGAAACGCCGGCGATGATCGTGCCGTGGTCCAGCGCCATGGCGATGCCCTGGCCCGTGCCCTTGGGGAAGGTCTTCTTGCCCCAACCCGATTTTTCGGTGACGTCGTTGAGCACCTTGAGCCAACCCGGATCCTTGGCGTTGCGCAGAAGGTGACGGCGCACTTCCACGGGATCCTTGCCGCCGGCCGCGCACAGCTCGTCGAGGAAGCCCTCGATCATCTGTGTGTTCTGGTTGCCGTTCGGCGCGCGCAGCGAGCCGACCGGGACGTGGGTGGGCGTGAAGTGATAGTCGACAAGGTAGTTCGGGATCGCGTATTCGGCGTTGGAGATAACGCCCACCGCCGTCGCATCCGCGACGCCGACATAGCGGCATTGCATCGCCGAAGGTATGCCGTCCGGTCCCAACGCGCCGAAGAATTTGGCGATCGAAATTTTCCGGTATTCACCTTGCCGGGTGGTCTCTTCGCGGCTCCAGGTCAGCTTGACCGGCCGGTTGACCGCCATCGACAGGGCGACGGCCTGGCGGGTGTCGTCGTCGGTGCCGCGCCGTCCATAACTGCCGCCCGCGAACACTTCGTGCATGACGATCTTGCTGTCGGGCAGGCCGGATTCCTCCGCCGCCGTCAGCACGGTGTTGCCCGGATTCTGGGTGCCGACCCACAATTCGAGTTTTTCCGGCGTGTAGTGGGCGAGGGTGCCCATCGGTTCCATGACGACATGGT
>CAMDDQ010000156.1 GCA_945892765.1 Asaia bogorensis | reverse complement strand
CGCCCATTGCCTTCGCCATTCCCTGGGGTGGCGCGCGCCATGAGCGTCGCAACGAGAAAAATGGATTTATGAATAACATGCGTGGACTCATGATCGTCGTTGGGCTCGTCCTGGTGGGGGGGGGCGGCGGGTTCTTTTTCGCCACGCCGGAGGCGCCGCGTCCGGGAGCGGCGGCTCAGCAGGCTTCCTCGGCCGGCGGCGAGCGGGCCGTGCAGGTGGTGACCGCCAAGGTCCGGCGGGCGGAGGTCGAGGGCAGCTACGTTGCCCTCGGCACGGCCAATTCCAACGACGCCGTGATCATTACCACCAAGGTTACGGGCACCATCCGGTCGATCAATTTCACCGAGGGGCAACTCGTCAATAAAGGCGATGTGCTGGTCGAACTCGACGACCGGGAGCTCAAGGCGTCGCTTGCCTCCGCCGAGGCCGACGCCAGCATGGCGCGTCAGAACTACGATCGCGCGGCCCAGCTTCTGACGTCGGGCAGCTCCACCAAGGCGCGGGTCGAGGATTTGAAGGTGGCCCTGCAGGGCGCGGAAGCCAAGGCCGAAGTGGCCCGTGCGCGACTTGCCGACTACGTCATCCGGGCGCCGTTCCCGGGTCGTCTCGGCCTGCGCCGGGTCAGCGTCGGCACCCTCGTTTCGACGGGACAAGGCGGGACGGTCATCTCCACCCTCGACGATATCAGCACCATCAAGCTCGATTTCTCGGTGCCGGAAACGATGCTGTCACGCATCCAACCCAAGGCGAAAGTCAGCGCCAAGGCCGATGCGTTGCCGGGCCGCACTTTCGAAGGCGTGGTCAAGACCGTCGATTCGCGAATCGATCCAGTCACCCGTGCGGTCGAAGTGCGGGCCGAAGTTCCCAACCCCGACCTGGCGCTGCAGTCGGGCATGCTGATGGCGGTGTATGTGACTCTCGACGTGCGCGAGGGTGCCCTGCTGATTCCCGAGGAAGCGTTGGTCCCGCAGGGAACCCAGCAGTACGTCTTCCTTATCGACAACGGCAAGGCGGTCAAGCGGCCGATCACCATCGGCGAGCGGCAGCGCGGCTTCGTCGAAGTGCGCGATGGCTTGGCCGAGAACGATACGATCATCGTCGGCGGCTTGCAGCGTGTCCGTGAAGGCACTGCGATACGGGCGATGCAGGGAAGCTCTCTCCCGGGAAGCTGACGGCTGAGATTGAAACCCACTGACGGCATTGCCGTGCATGGAGATCGCTAACCATGGTTCTCTCTGACGTCTGTATCAAGCGGCCGGTTTTCGCCACGGTCATCAGCCTGGTGCTGCTGTTGTTCGGGCTTTTCTCCTTCATGAAACTGCCGGTTCGGGAATACCCGGACGTCGATCCGCCGGTCGTCTCGGTTCAGACCAACTACAAGGGCGCCTCGGCCGAGGTCATGGAAACGCAGGTGACCCAGATCATCGAGAACGCGGTTTCCGGCATCGAAGGAATCAAATCCATTTCGTCGGTCAGCCGCGAGGAGGCGTCGCGCGTCAATATCGAATTCCGCCTGTCGCGCGCCATCGAATCGGCCGCCGCCGACGTCCGCGACAAGGTTTCCCGCGCCGTCCGCAATCTGCCCGAAGAGGCCGATCTCCCGGTCATCCAGAAGGCCGATTCGGACGAGGGTGCGATGATGTCGCTCAGCATCGTCAGCCCCACCATGTCCCGCCTCGAAATGACCGACTATGCGGACCGGGTGCTGGTCAATCAGTTCGGGACCGTTCCCGGCGTCGCCAACGTCCGTATTTGGGGCGCTCGCGAGTATTCGATGCGCGTCTGGCTCGACAAGAACGCCTTGGCGGCCCGCAACTTGACGGTCCAGGACGTCGAGGCCGCCCTCCGCCGCGAAAACGTCGAGTTGCCGTCCGGCCGCCTCGAATCGGCCGAGCGGGAATTCACGGTCCGCACCGAGTCCGGCCTGAAGGAGGCGGCGCAGTTCGGCGACATCGTGGTCGGCAGCACGCGGGCCAAGTACCTGGTCCGCCTCCGCGACGTCGCCTTCGTCGAAAAGGCGCCGGTCAACGTCCGGAGCGACGCCCGAATCAACGGCATGACGGCCGTCAGCATCGCCATCATCAAGCAGTCCAAGGCCAACACCCTTGAAGTCGCGCAGGGCGTGCGGGCCGAGCTCGAGCGGATGCGCGGCAACATCCCAGCCGCCATGAGTATCGACGTCTCCTACGACGAGTCGCAATTCATCAGCCGGTCGATTTACGAGGTCTTCCACGCCCTCATGGTGGCGCTGATCTTCGTCGTGGCGGTGGTGTTCGTCTTTCTGCGCAGCATCCGGGCGACCTTCATTCCCAGCATCGCGATCCCGGTCTCGATCGTCGCTTCCTTCACGGTGCTGGCGGCGGTCGGGTTCTCGATCAACGTGCTGACCCTGCTGGCGATGGTGCTGGCCATCGGCCTGGTGGTCGACGATGCTATCGTGGTGATGGAAAACATCCATCGACGCATCGAACAGGGCGAGCCGGTCCTGCTGGCCTCGGTCCGCGGATCGCGCCAGATCGGCTTCGCGGTCGTCACCAGCACCCTGGTGGTGGTGGCTGTGTTCCTTCCGATCGCCTTCATCCAGGGCAACGTCGGCCGGCTGTTCTCGGAGTTCGCGGTCGCGGTCGCCTTTTCGATGCTGTTTTCGGGGCTGGTCGCGCTCACCCTCACGCCGATGATGTGTTCCCGCTTCCTCAAGCCGTCGCACGAGGAATCCCGCCTGGTCCGGATGACGGAGCCGGCGTTTCAGGCGCTCAATCGGGGCTATGCGCGGATTCTGGCGTGGGCATTGCGCTTCCCGTCCCTGATCGTCGTCATGGCGATCGGCATGTCGGGGGTCTCCTATTTTCTGTTCGTCAACCTGAAGAAGGAGTTCGCTCCCTCCGACGATCGTGGTTCTTTCACCGTGGTCGTCAGCGGACCGGAAGGCGCAAGCGTCGATTACATGCAGAAGGCGGTCGGCGAGATCGAGGCCGAAATGCTGAAACTGATCGACCAGGGCATCGCCGAGCGGGTGCTGGTCAGCATCGCGCCCGGGGTCGATGCCACGACGCCGGTCAATCAAGCGCGCATCAGCGTTCGCCTGAAGCCCTGGGATCAGCGCACCCAATCGGTCGGCGACGTGATCGCCAAGATCAATCCGTTCGTCCGAAACTATCCGTGGGTGCGGGCCGTGGTCGTCAATCCGCCGGGTCTCGGCCGGCGGGGATCGTCGACCCCGCTCCGCTACGTGGTGATGGGCAATACCTACGAGCAGCTCGTCGAGGTGCGGGACAAGATTCTCAATGCCGCCAGCGAGAACGAGAACCTCATCAACCTGACCTCCGACTACGACGAGCGGAAGCCGCAATTGCGCGTCGACATCGACCGCAACCGGGCGTCGGACCTGGGCGTGTCGGTTCGCGATATCGGGCTCACCCTCCAGACCCTGCTGGGGTCGCGCAAGGTGACGACCTATACCGAGCGGGGCGAACTCTACGACGTGATCGTCCAGGCGGCGGCCAGCGACCGCACCACGCCGCGCGACCTGTCCAATGTCTATGTCCGTTCGGCGCGCGGATCTCTGATCCCGTTGGCCAACCTGGTCAAGATCACGGACGTCGCCGGTCCGGCCGACCTGCGCCGGCTCGACCGGATGCGGGCCATCACCCTGGAAGCGGCCATTGGCCGGGGATATACCCTGGGCGAGGCGCTCGATTACATGGAAAAGACGGCGGCGCCGCTGCTGCCGACCGACGTCAAATCGGGGTATCGGGGCGAATCGCTCGAGTACAAGGAGTCGAGTTCGTCGCTC
>CAMDDQ010000155.1 GCA_945892765.1 Asaia bogorensis | reverse complement strand
CCAAGGTGTTGCAGACCCGGTCGGTCGAACTGGCCATGAGCCAGGGCGTGCGGGTCCAAGTGCTTTCGAGTTTCGTGGATTCCCCCGGAACCCTGGTCGTCGGCGAGGACGAAGTCGTGGAACAGGAAGTTGTCAGCGGTATCGCCTATAGTCGGGACGAGGCGAAAGTCATGCTCATCGGCGTCCAGGATCGCCCCGGCGTGGCGGCGGCGATCTTCGGTCCCCTGGCCGAGGCCAGCATCAATGTCGACATGATCGTCCAGAACGTGTCCGAGGACGGCAAGACGACAGGCCTGACTTTTACCGTCGGGCGCGCCGATCTCGACCGCACGGTGCAACTCCTATCCCAGCGTCAGAAGGATTTGGGCTATGTGCGGCTCGTGCCTGATTCCAACGTGGTCAAGGTCTCGGTTATCGGGGTCGGCATGCGCAGCCATGTCGGCGTCGCGCAACTGATGTTCCAGACCCTTGCCGGCAAGGGCATCAATATCCAGGTGATCTCGACCTCCGAGATCAAGATCAGCGTGCTGATCGCCGAGGAATACACCGAACTGGCCCTGCGCGCTCTGCACACGGCGTATGGGCTCGACCGCGATTGACGAATGCCGTCCCCAGTGGCGGGTGCTGCGCGCCGGATTTGCCCTGGAGCGCGGGAACTTGTTACAAGCGCGCTTGATTTGCTAGAGTATTAACCGGAAATCATTGGAATTTTGGCATTTTCGGCTGGTCCGTCGCGGGGTCGGCCGGACCGTGAAACGGTCGAGCCGCCACGACAGGCACACGCGACACCCCGAAGGAGACGGGCATGGCCTCGCAAGGTCCATCGGATGCTACGGGAGGCGGGGTGGGCGCCCTATTGGCCGAGGAGCGCAAGCGCCAGGGCCTTACGCTGGATCAGGTTTCGGCGATGTTGCGCATCCGCCAGCCTTATCTCGAAGCCATCGAACTCGGCCGGATCGAGGAATTGCCGGGGCACGCCTATGCGCTCGGCTTCGTGCGCGCCTATGCGGATTATTTGCGACTCGACGGCGGGGAAATCATCCGGCGCTTCAAGGAAGGCGCCGCTGGGCTCAACCGGCGCACCGAGCTTCTTTTCCCATCGCCTGTTTCCGAGGGCCGGTTTCCGGGCCGCATCGCCATCGCCGCTTCGGCCGCGGCCGCGGTGATCGTTTACGGCATCTGGCACAACATGGCCTCGCGCGACCGCAGCGTAACTGAATCCGTGCCGTCCGTGCCGGTCGGATTTGCCGGCCAAGACGCGGAAAAGCCTTCCGAGGACAAGGCGGAGGAAGAAGCAAAGCCCGCCGACGGCACATCGCCCGAAGGCGCATCTGCGGGCAATGCGACTTCCACGAGCCCATCGACACCAGCAGGCGCTTCCGCGCCGCCTCTTTCCTCCACCTCTCCGCCCACGACATCTTCCGCTTCTGCTCCCGCCGCCGTCTCGATGCCGCCGCCGTCCATGCCGGCCAGTGCAACGCCGGCCGTGACGCAGTCGCCGCCCGCGATGGCCACGGCGCCGATCGCGCCGGCGTCAACCGGTCAGAACCCGGCATCTGTTCCCACATCGCCCGCCGCATCGCGCTCCGCGTCCGTGACGCCGCCATCGCCCCCGGCGATGGCGACGCCCGCGCCCAAAGCCCCCACGCCGGATGGACCGGTGTATGGTGCCGAGGGCAATGTGCGGGTCGTCCTCCGTGCCAGGGCGGAAAGCTGGGTTCAAGTCCGGGACGCCAAGGGCAATGTCGTCGGCATGCGCCTGCTCAAGCCGGGCGAGAGTTTCCGCGTGCCGAACCTATCCGGCTTGACCCTTTCCACCGGTAATGCGGGCGGCATCGAGGCCACGGTCGATGGCAAGGCAGTGCCGGCGCTTGGCGCGCCCGGCACGGTGCGCACGAATATTCCGCTCGACCCCGAGAAATTACTGGCGGGCGGCTAGGTGGGCTTTCCATGGCCGCGCGCCTGACCCATATGGTTGGGAGCGGGACGGGTCTTGAGCTATAAATAGCCGAACATTATGTCGCGTCGGCCAGACCGTCTTGGCCGGCACTGCTTGGGAATGACAAATGAGTGTCCGGGCTTATCGAGACATCCAGCGCCGCAAGTCGCGTCAGATATTCGTGGGTAAGGTTCCCGTTGGCGGAGGTGCGCCGATCACGGTGCAGACCATGACCACGACGTTGACGACCGACATTCAGGGCACGATCGAGCAGGTTCGCCGTGCCGAGGCGGCCGGCGTCGATATCGTGCGCATTTCGGTGCCTGACGAGGGCTCGACCGCGGCGTTGAAGCAGATCATTCCGGCGGTCAATGTGCCGATCGTCGCGGACGTCCATTTTCACTACAAGCGCGCCATCGAGGCGGCCCAGGCGGGTGCGGCGTGCCTGCGCATCAATCCCGGAAATATCGGCGGCATGGCGCGCGTGCGCGAAGTCGTGAAGGCGGCCAAGGATCACGGCTGTTCGATCCGCATCGGCGTGAACGCCGGCAGTCTCGAGCAGGAATTGCTCGAGCGCTACGGCGAGCCCTGCCCCGAGGCGATGGTCGAAAGCGCGCTCAATCACGCAAGGATGCTCGAGGACGCGGATTTCCGTGAATTCAAGATCAGCTGCAAGGCGTCCGATATCTTTCTCGCGGTCGCCGCCTATCAGCAGCTCGCCGAGGCGTGCGACTACCCGCTCCACCTCGGGATCACCGAGGCCGGCGGCTTGCGCTCGGGCACCATCAAGTCGTCGATCGGCATGGGTTCTTTGTTGTGGGCGGGCATCGGCGACACGATTCGCGTGTCGCTCTCGGCCGATCCGAACGAGGAAGTGCTGGTCGGCTTCGACATGCTGAAGGCGCTTGGCCTGCGCCATCGCGGCGTCAACGTGATTTCCTGCCCGTCCTGTGCGCGCCAGCAGTTCCAGGTCATCAAGACGGTCGAGGAAATCGAGAAGCGCCTGGCGCACATCTCGACCCCCATGAGTCTTTCGGTCATTGGCTGCGTCGTGAACGGCCCGGGCGAGGCGCGCGAAACCGATATCGGGTTCACGGGCGGCGGCAAGGGGCATCACCAGGTCTATCTCAACGGCGAAAAACATCACGTGCTGCGCGACGGCGATATCGTCGAACACCTGGTCGAGTTGGTCGAGAAGAAGGCGGCGGAAATCGAAGCCGCGCGGGCCGCCGAAGAACTCCAAAAATCAGCCGCGGCCGAATAGCCGCGCGAACGGAGCCCCCATGTCGGGACTGAATGCGGTCCGCGGCACGCGGGATCTCTTGCCCGCGGACGCGCGTCGCCATCGCCATGTCATCGAGACGGCGCGTTCGCTGGCCGAACGCTACGGCTATCTCGAGGTCCACACGCCGATCCTTGAATTGAGCGAGGTGTTCCACCGCACCTTGGGCGAGACCTCCGACGTGGTCACGAAGGAGATGTACACCTTCGTGGACAAGGGCGGCGATTCGGTGACGTTGCGCCCCGAGGCGACGGCGGGCCTGGCGCGCGCGCTCATCACCGGCGGTCTCACGCAGGACTTGCCGCTCAAGGTATTTACCCACGGCCCCATGTTCCGCTACGAACGCCCGCAGAAGGGCCGGTTGCGCCAATTTCACCAGATCGATGTCGAGCTTCTCGGAGTGTCCGAACCCCAGGGCGATGTCGAGGTGATCGCGTTGGGCGCGCACGTCCTCGAGGAACTCGGCGTGCTCGGCGCGACCGTGCTCGAATTGAACACGCTTGGCGACCGCGAAAGCCGCGAGGCGTATCGCGGCGCGCTCGTCGCCTATCTCGCGGGCCATCGCGCGGATTTGTCCGAGGACAGCCTCGCGCGTCTTG
>CAMDDQ010000154.1 GCA_945892765.1 Asaia bogorensis | reverse complement strand
GCGATGAGATGGGCGAGGAAGGCGGCGGGGCGATAAACCGGGCTGCGGCCGCCATCCATGGCTGCAGCCGGCGCCAGCGCGACCAGCGCACGGCATTGGGTAGCCGTTTCGGGTTGGCCGCGGCCGGGCCGTTGCGCCCGGCTGGGCTGTCCTGCGGATGTGCTTTTGGTCCCGCCGATAAAACTCATCGCACCCTCTGTCTCAATTCGGGACACAAACGCCGTCTTGGCCGGTGTCCGCCGTCGAAGTCGCAAGCGCCGTGCCGGACCGCTCGGGGCCGAAACCGCGACAAGGCAAGCTCACGCTTTTCCTAATTATTTAGTGATTTCACATAGCTTGCAGGCCTCCAGTCACCGCCCGCGTTAACCCGCGCCGGGCCGTGGCGTTCCCAAAAAGGGGCGATGGTGACCCGCAGCGATCGACCCGCAGGCGAGCCCGCTGACGGCGACGACCGTGCACCCGATGCGGCGGAAATTCTCGCCGCCATCGGCGAGGTCGCCTATGACTGGCGGATCGACAGCGATCGGCTGGCTTGGGGCAACAATGTCGGCAACGTGCTCAAGGTCGCCGACGCCGGCATGATCGCGAGCGGGCGAGCCTATGCGCAGCTCGTGCAGTCCGACACAGCGCAGTCCCGTTACGACGCGGTGATGAAATCCGCGCACAAGGACGACGGCGGCGGCGTCCCCTATCAAATCCAGTATTGCTTCCGCCCCGGCATGAATTCCGATCTTCGATTTTGGCTCGAAGATACCGGCCGCTGGTTCGCCGGCCCCGGCGGTGTGCCGGTCCGCGCCGCGGGTGTCGTGCGCATTGTCAACGAACGGCATGAACGCGAACAGCGGCTTGCCTTTCTGGCGCGTTGCGACGGTCTCACCGGCGAACTCAACCGCTGGCATCTGATTGAGGCTCTGCTCGCCACGCTCGAAGACGCCATTCAAATTCGTTCCTCCTGCGGATTTCTGCTGGTCGCGATCGACAATCTCGGACGGCTGAACGAAGGCTACGGCTTCAATGTCGGCGACGAAGTGGTTTCGGAGGTGGCCAAACGCATCCGCAGCCGCATGCGCGGCGGGGATTCGCTCGGCCGCTATTCCGGCAACAAGTTCGGCATCGTGTTGAAAAAATGCACGCCCGATGAATTGACCGTGGCCGCCGAGCGGTTGCTCGCCGGCGTGCGCGATGAGCTTGTCGCGACCTCGAACGGGCCGGTGGCCGTCACGGTCACGATCGGCGGCGTAAACGCGCCGCGGCACGCCCGCACGGTCGAAGAAATTCTGGCGCGCGCGCACGAGGCGCTTTCCGGCGCAAAGACGAAGCGGCACGGATCATTCCTGGCCTATCGGCCGAATCTCGAACGCGACGCGCAGCGCCGCGAAAGCGTGCGCTCAACCGATGAGATCGTGGCGGCGCTCAACGAACGGCGGATCGGGCTTGCCTTCGAGCCGGTGGTGACAGCGATAACGGGAAGCCCGGCCTTCTACGAATGCTTGATGCGCGTGCAGCGCGCCGACGGGACGATGGTGCCGACGAGTGAAGTGATTCCGGTGGCGGAACGGCTCGGGCTGGTGCGGCTGCTCGACCATCGCGTGCTGGGAATGGTGGTGGACGAACTGGTGGCGGCGCCGGGGCTCAACGCCAGCGTCAACGTATCGCCCGCCTCGACCATGGATCCGGAGTGGTGGGCGGGGCTCGGGGCGCTGCTGCGCCGGCACCGCGACGTCGCCCAGCGGCTCACCATCGAAATTACCGAAACCGCCGCGATTCACGACATCGACGATACGCGCGGTTTCGTCGCGCGCGTGAAAGACCTCGGCTGCCGCATCGCGATCGACGATTTCGGCGCCGGCAACACCTCGTTCCGCAATCTGCGCAATCTCGGGGTCGATATCGTGAAGATCGACGGCGCCTTTGTGCAGAATCTGACGAACTCCGCCGACGACCGGGCCTTCGTGCAGACGCTGATCGATCTGGCGCGGCGGCTGGGCCTCAAAACCGTCGCCGAATGGGTTCAGGACGAGGCCGCCGCCAAAATGCTCGCCGCCTGGGGTTGCGACTATTTGCAGGGCGCGCTGATCGGCCTGGCCTCGGGACACCGGCCCTGGCGGCCGGAAGAAAACAAGCGCGCCCTCGCGTCGGCGTAACGCCGGCTATTGCTTGTCGCTCAGGCGGTCGAGCCGCTTCTGCATTTCATCGAGCTGGCGCTTGAGGGTATCGATGTCGCCGTCGGATTGCGCCGCTTTGTCGCCTTGCGATCCCTTGGTTTCGCCGCGCGCAAAAGGAACGAACATGGCGAAGGTCTTCTCGAACATTTCCATGTTCCGCCGCACATGATCCTCAAGCGGGCCGAAGCCGCCGGCGCCAAAGGCTTGCGCCATGTGGTCGCGGAACTTGCCCTGCTCGCGGGTGAGCGAGTCGATTGAGGCTTCGAGATAGCGCGGCACCAGCATTTGCATGCTGTCGCCGTAGAAGCGGATGAGCTGGCGCAGAAAAGCGATCGGCAGCAGGCTTTGCCCTTCCTTGTTCTCCTGCTCGAAGATGATCTGGGCGAGCACCGAGCGCGTGATGTCGTCGCCGGTCTTGGCGTCGAAAACCACGAAATCCTCGCCTTGCTTGACCATGGTGGCGAGGTCCTCCAGCGTCACATAGGTGCTGGTCCCGGTATTGTAGAGCCGCCGGTTGGCGTATTTCTTGATCGTGACCGGTTCTTTGTTTTCTGCCATGGGTTGCGTCGCTGCCCCTGTCCCCTGCCGGGCAGCATAACCATTTTCCTCTTGTGCGGGCCACCGTTTTGTCGCGCTGCGGCACGTCCAGGCGGGGTATCTTGCCGCCGGCTATTCGCGGCAAAAATGGCGGATTCTGCGGGATAATTCGCTCAATTGGTCTTATTGACACGGTTGGCCGGGCTATCGAGGATGCGGCAGTGCCGTAAAGGCGCAAGCCGCCGCTCGTTGCAACGCAAGAGGAGTTCGAGATGAAGGACGACATCGTCATTGTGAGCGCAGCGCGGACCTCGGTTGGCGCGTTCAACGGCACGCTGGCGAGCCTGCCCGCCCACGATCTCGGCAAGGTCGCGATCAAGGCCGCGCTCGAGCGCGCCGGGGTTGAAGGCAAGCGCGTCTCGGAAGTGATCATGGGTCAGATCCTCACCGCCGGGCAGGGACAAAATCCGGCACGCCAGGCCGCGATCAATGCCGGCATCCCGGTCGAGAGCCCGGCCTGGGGCGTCAATCAGCTTTGCGGTTCAGGCCTGCGCGCGGTGGCGCTCGGCTATCAGGCCATCCTCAACGGTGATTCCGAGATCGTCGTCGCCGGCGGCCAGGAATCCATGAGCCAGGCGCCGCACTGCGCGCATCTGCGCGACGGCGTGAAGATGGGCGACTACAAGATGATCGACACCATGATCCGCGATGGATTGTGGGACGCCTTCAACGGCTATCACATGGGCAACACCGCGGAGAATGTCGCCAAGCAATGGCAGATCACGCGCGCGCAGCAGGACGAATTCGCCGTCGCCTCGCAGAACAAGGCGGAAGCCGCGATGAAGGCCGGCAAGTTCAAGGACGAGATCGTCGCCGTGACGATCAAGAGCCGCAAGGGCGAGGTCGTCGTCGATACCGACGAATATCCCAAACACGGCACGACGCTGGATTCGATCGGCAAGCTGCGGCCGGCCTTCGACAAGGAAGGCTCGGTGACCGCGGGCAACGCTTCCGGCATCAACGACGGCGCCGCCGCGGTGGTGCTGATGAAGGCGTCCGAGGCCGCCAGGCTCGGCAAAAAGCCGCTGGCGCGCATCGTGTCGTGGGCGCAGGCCGGCGTCG
>CAMDDQ010000153.1 GCA_945892765.1 Asaia bogorensis | reverse complement strand
TTCGTTTTCGTTCGCCTGGCGGCCTCGCTTCTGCTGCCGATCGCGGCCGGTCTCATCGCCCGCCAACTCCCGCCGCTCGAACGGCCGTCGGGACCGGGGAAGGGCTAACCCGCCATGGAAGATTTCGATACCGATATTTTAATCCCGATCACCGGTCTGATCAGCTCCAGCGCGATATTGTGGATATTGGTGGCGCTGGCGGCGATCTTTGCCTGGAGCCAGCGCAATGGCGCCCATATCCGCGGGTTTCAGATCGCCTGTGGCCATACTTGGCGTATTCTGCCGCGGGTGCCGGTGGCGATCCTGGCGGCCGGTTTCATCGCCGCCATGCTGCCCGACGAAATCACCGGCATCTGGCTGGGCGCCGAATCCGGCATTGTCGGAATTATCCTTGCCTCGGTGGTCGGCGCGTTCGTGCCGAGCGGACCAATCGTTGCCTTTCCCGTGGTCATCGCCCTGGATCGCGCGGGGGCCGGCATGCCGCAATTGATCGCCTTTCTCACGGCGTGGGAAGTCTATGCGCTGCACCGAATTTTGATCTGGGAATTGCCGCTGATGAGCCCCGGTTTCGTCTATCGCCGCTTGGCCGGCGCTGCGATCGTGCCGCCTCTGGCTGGGATCTTCTCGGCTCTCATCACCGGGGCGCCGCTGTATTAGTATGCAACCGGGCCGTTATCCCTGATGGGATTCGCGGCTGGAGGTATCGCCCATGAACTTCCTAAAGAAGCTGATTTGCCCGGCTTTCTTTGTCGCCGCCATGTTGACCGCGGCATTCGTCGAGCCGCCGCCGAAGCTGATCGTGCTCAAATTCCTGTCCGGGCCCAAGGGCAGCGCCTGGGGATCCCTGGGGTTCGCGCTCGAATCGGCGTGGCTGAGGGGCTTGCGTAACGGCACGGTCAAACCGCAACCCGGCGATCCCATCAACAACGTCCACGCCATCGAAGCCGGCCGCGTAAATATGGCGTTGGGTACCAGCACGGTGACCGCCGACGCCGTGGAAGGTCGCGCGCCTTTCGTCAAGCGTTATGCCAATGTTTGTCAGGCTGCGGCCCTGTTTCCTAATGCGCTGCAGATCGTCGCCACGGCCGAATCGAAGATCGTATCACTGACCGACCTCAAAGGGCGGGTGGTTGCGTTTCCACCCAGGGGCGATGCCGCCGAGCCGGTTGCGCACATGGTCCTGAAGGCGGTCGGCATGAAGGTCGAGGATTTCAAAGCGACGTTCGCCGACGGTCTGGATTCGGTCAAGCTTCTGGAAGAGGGCAAAGTGGAGGCGATGATCGTCGGCGGTCCGGTGCCCATGCCGGCCTTGACCGCGTTGGCCTACAAGCGCGACATCAGCCTCGTGTCGATACCCGAAGACACGGTCTCTGCGCTCGAGAAAAAGAACGCGGGTTTCTTCGGCGCGTCGCTGCGGCCGGAAACCTATCCCAACCAGCGCGACTATGCCGTGACCGGCGCCTATGCCGTGCAGCTTTTGATCCCGTGCAACACGCCGGAGCCGCGCGGATTTGCCCTGACGCGGGTCGTCGCCAAGAACATCGACGCGCTCAGCATCACCGACCGGTCCTTCCAGGGCATGGGCATCGAGACCATGGCCGAGCCCTTCGGCGCGCCCATCCACGATGGCTCCCGCCGGTTGTTCGAGACCGGACTCGCCGGTCCTGAGGTCGCCATCGAATAACGCGGGCGGCTCCGCGCCACCCAAGGCTGGGCCGGCTTGCCATCGGCCGCCCCCGGGCGCTGTCCCCTTTTCGGGGATCAGGCCGTCAGATCGCCGATGAAGCTGGGGAGCTGGAAGGCGCCTTGGTGGATGTCGGGATTGTAATAACGCGTGGACAGGCCAGCGGCCCGGTAGCGGTCGCGCAAGCTATTGATCGGCGTGCGCCGCGGGGAGTCGGTCAACGCCCCCCAGCCGAACGACATGAACCCGCCGTAATAACTGGGAACGGCGGCGACGTAACACGACACGTCCGCGAAGACGTTGCGGAAGCGCTTCGTCGTCGTGCGGATTTCATCGGGTTGGAAAAAGGGCACGCCGTTCTGAGTGACGACGACGCCGCCCGGATTCAGGCAGCGTTTGCACTTGGCGTAGAAATTCTCCGCGAACAATACCGTCGCCGGCCCGATCGGGTCGGTCGAATCGATAATAACGACGTCGAACCTGTCTTTCGTTTCGGCGACGTATTTGGCGCCGTCGGCGATCACGATCTCGGCGCGTCTGTCCTCGAAGGCGTTACCGCAGATCGACGGAATATATTCGCGGCACAGCGTAATGACGCTTTCGTCGATTTCGACCATCGTCACGCGGTCGACCGGATGTTTCAGGGCCTCTTCAAGCATGCCGCCATCGCCGCCGCCGATGATCAGCACACGTTTAGCCGCGCCATGGGCCAGGATCGGCACATGGACCAGCATCTCGTGATAAATGAATTCGTCCTTTTCCGTGGTCTGGACGATACCGTCGAGCGCGAGCACCCGGCCGAAGGCCGGGGTCTCGAAAATCACCAGATCCTGGTGCTCCGTCCGTTTCCGGTAGAGCGTCCTGGAGACTTCATAGTGTTGGCTGACGTCGCGATACAGCTTCTCCGCGAACCAGATCACGCGACGACGCCGCGCTTGTTCTCGGAGATGGTGACCGAACCTGGGCTGAGGCCCTCGCGCAGTGCCGGGATCGCGTCATAAGGATTGCAGGCGCCGCACATGAAGATGTCGATGGCGGCATAGCCGCGTTCCGGCCAGGTGTGGATGCTGATATGGGATTCGGCCAGCACGGCCACGCCGGAGATTCCTCCGTTCAGGCTGAAATGGTGGAGATGCAAATGGAGCAACGTTGCTCCGGAAGCAGTCACGCCGGCGCGCATCGCCGACTCGACCACGTCGAGATCGTTGAGCTTTTCCGCCTGCCAAAATTCGACCAGCAGGTGACGACCGGCAAAACGCAGGCCGTCGGCTTCAACGAAGTAATCCTTTGCAACAGGAACCGGCACTGGTGCGGGCCGGAGTTTTGCGGTCGTCGCCGTGCTCGCGGCGAACCGCGCTTCGGAGACCACCCCCAACCTGGCAAAAGAGGTCTTTTTCATTCCTCCCCCTCCGTCAAGTGAAAAGCGGACAACGAGCCGCGTGTTTTACGAGAATCGTCAGCGATTGCAATAAGAAAAAAGGCCCCGCCGAAAGAATCTTCGCGATGCGTTGCGTGGGGGCGGCACTCGATACGCCGCCGCGAGGTTTTCGCGCGGCGCTGTCGACGAAAAACTCGATGCGCTGTGGTGTGGAAAGCGGACGAAAAAAATCGCCGCGAGGAGTCGCACGGTTCACCTGATGAACGGCGCACCGCGCCGATCACATCGGCGCGTTAGGAAGCGTCCGCGACCGGGCAAAAAAAATCGGGGGCCGGCGGTTACGCTGGCCCCCGTTAGTTTTCGGGGAGAGGCTTCGATGAAGAAGCCTGTCCTTTTTACCCGCCCCCCAAGGCGTTGGAAGTGATCGCAATCACACTAAGCGCGAGTTTCCGCCGGAACTCTCGCAACTAACTGCAATAAAACGATATTTTCTTATAGTGAGTCTTCGGAGAGGGCCAGCGCCGAGGCCGCGCCGGAGACTATCGCAGGTCGCAGCGCGGCCGAAAGCGGCAGGATGTGTTCGACGTAAAACCGCGCCGCACCGATCTTGGCGTCGAGAAAAGGCGCGGCGCCGTCGCGGCGAAGGCGTTCGGCGGCCAGCGCCGATCGCGCCATCGCCAAACCGCCGCCGACCGTGCCGAACAGCTTGAGATAAGGCGCCGCGCCGGCCAATGCCGAGGCCGCGTCGCCGCGCAGCGCCCCCACCATCCACTC
>CAMDDQ010000152.1 GCA_945892765.1 Asaia bogorensis | reverse complement strand
TAATTGAGCGATTTCGACGTTACGCTCAGGCTCATAACCTGAAGGTCCTAGGTTCAAATCCTAGCCCCGCAACCACCTTTACCGAACATTGATTTTGCTCGATTTTTGGATCTGAGAAGCCGATCATTTTTGATATTTCTCCTCTCACTTCGACCTCTGGCCCAACCTCGGTCATTTCCACGGCGACAGCATCAATCAACCCACGAATGGCCTCGGCCGCTTCGTCCCTGATCGCTGGATCTGTCAAAGCTTCTGTCAATTTCTCTACTTTAGCCCTGTAAATCGCCGGCAGCTTCGGGTGTAGCCGGATCGGAGAAGGTTTGGTCTGGGATAAATCCCGACCTAACGCCTTCCTTTCGGCTTCGAGTTGTTCAAGGCGCTCTTTGAGAGCGTCGGATCTAAATCCATTGGCGATCGAATCTATGATCGCCTCAATCTGCTTCTCGATCTTGGTCAGTTTTTTGGTTGAGCGATCGGATTGGGCCGATGCTTCGGCCGCGTTCCGGTTGATTTCAGCGTGATACGACCTCACGAACTCTTCGACGAGATCGGGTTGGAGAAGATTGTCCTTGAGTACGCCTAATACTGCGTTCTCAAGGTGTGATCGGCGAACGCTTGCTGCATTTTTACACGTGCCGGTTCGTCGCGCGGCGCTATGTAAGCGCCGGAGCAATAATCCCTCACTGAAGCGGCCGGATAATCTGGTTGCGCCGGAGTAAAACTCCGTCAGCAGATAGCCTTTTGCCTAGTTGGCGGAAGGCATCACATTTAGTTGGGCCTGGACGGTGGCGATGTGCCCAGCCGGTGCAAGCACCGCAAGAGTGCCAACGGCGGTGGTTATCATCAGATTGGTATTATGTTTCATGTCGATCTCTCCCCCTGCGTTTCCCCATCGTGATCTCTCCCCCTGCTTCCCAAGCGCGAGAAAGTCCCCACGGTCGCTCCGTTAGATCGTAACTCTATCGATCAGGACCAGACAACCGCCTACGGGGCAGCGATATAGGTAAATCGCCGGGAATTACTCTAGCGTCTGAGCAGATGGGCAGCGATCATCGCTACGAGCAGGCTGGCGAGAATACCCGCCGCCAGTTTGGCCTCGGCACTGCGATCAGGGCCGCCTGCATAATCGGCCGCGAAATCCCACGATAGCTTGAACACCGCGCGATCAATGGTCAGGTCTTGGGTCACGGTCGCCCGCGTTCCGGCAGGTGCGGCGGCCTCGCCATATATCACCGTGGGCTCGGTCATCCCGCCTTGAGTCGGGAAGGTGGCCTCGATGCGTGCGCCAACACCGGGCGGCATCCAACGTTGGGATAAGGCCGACATGATCCGGCCGTAGTTCATGTCACTGACGATGACGCCGAACTGGCGCGTGTTTTTGATGGTGACAGCGAGGAACGAATACGGCGCGCCGTCGGATTCGCGCACAACGGGGCCAAGTTTCATGACGTTCGGGTCAGCAAGCGCGGTGGCGATTGTGCCCGCCGTGGGCGCGAAGCGCGACATATCGGCGCCGGGCTTGAGCAATCCATCGGCGACCGTGGAATAGGCCACCAGCCAGCAGCCCTTGTCGGGGTCGCATCCGGCGGGCTTAGCTTCAGCCATGAAGGCCATGGCGCTTGGGAAGAACTCGCCCGAGCGCGCCTTGAGGGCGCCGACGGTGGCGGTAAATTCCTCGGCGGCGACACGCCCCGAGCCGTTGAACAGCGTCGCCAGGCTTTGCAAGGGGCCCCGCGAGATTTCCATCAAGGCGCCGAAAGTGGCGGTCAGCCGCTTGGCCTCGGCTTCTGTTGACCCATTCCACGCCGCCACAGCCGCGCCGCGTTCGCCCCCAGTGACCACGACCGAGGCGCCGATCCCGATCAATGCGATCGCAGCGACAATAACCTTCTGTCCGGTTGACAGTCCCTTTGATTGAAGTTCGCCCATGTTCGCCCCACCCGTTCCCTCAACCGTGACACTCTGGCAAAAGCCCGCCGGGTCGTCGAGGCCGATGATGGATAATTTCAAGGTGCGGATTGTTTCGGCACCCTGGTCGAGCCTATGGTGGGGGGTGGGGAGGCCGACATGACTGCACTCAAGACCGCACGTTTTTTTGCCACTCTGATCTTAACGGCCTGCACGGCCGCCGCCGCCGGGGCCCAGCAGCCGGGTGGCGAAGTCCTGTTGCATGTACCGGCGCAAGGCGGGCCGTTGACGCCGCTGTTCGCGACGTTCCATCCAACCATGCCCGGGTTGATCGGACTCTATGACGATTCCGATGGCAGCATCGGTTTGTGGTCTGCCGAGGGCGGCTATAAGAAGACGCTGGCGGTTAAGGCCGGCGCGATCAACGGCTCATTGGCCATATCGCCCGACGGCAAGCTGATGGCCACCTCGGGCGACGATAGTCTGATCCGGTTCTGGAACCCCGACGGCACACCCCACGGCGAACCGATGAAAGGCCACGATGGGCCGATCCGGAAAATTGTGTTTTCGCCTGACGGCAAGTTGCTGGCCTCGGCGGGTTGGGACAAGACGGTTCGGGTGTGGAATGTGGCCGAGGCCCGCGCCTTGCGCGATCCGTTCTTGGGTCACACCGCTTGGGTTCGCTCGGTCGCGTTTTCGCGCGACGGCAAGATCGTCGCCTCAAGCGGCGTCGATCGCACCATCCGCCTGTGGAATGTCGATGGGACACCGCGCAAGGCGCCGGTGGTCGAGAACAAGGCTTGGGTCGAGGCGCTGGCATTCTCGCCGACCGCCGATATTCTCGCCTCGGGCGGCGACGACGGCGTGGTGCGGCTGTGGAATTATGACGGCACGCGGCGCGGCCCCGAGATGCCGGGGCATGGCGCTTGGGTGTGGACGGTTCGCTTCGCGCCGGATGGCTCATATATCGGGGCGGCCAGCGATGACGGCGCAGTTCGTTTCTGGAATCTCGACGGTACGGCGCGTGGCGTTCCCTTGCGGGTCCACGCTGGGGCCAACAGCGTCCTCGCGTTCTCGCCCGACGGCACACGATTTGTCACCGGCGGTTATTATGACGGCGCGGTCAAGCTCTGGCGCGCCGACGGCACGCCCATCGGCGAGCCGCTTCGGGCCCACGATGCCTGGCTTCGCGTGCTAGCGGTATCGCCGACGGCCGCGTTTGCGGTGACTGCCGGGGCCGACGGCGACATGCGCGTGTGGAACGCTGACGGCACGCCGCGCGGGGGATTGCTGGAAGGCCATTCCGCGTGGGTCGAGGCCATCGCGATATCCTCCGACGGCCAGTTGATCGCCTCGGCCAGCTACGACGGCACGGCGCGGCTGTGGTCGAGTTCGGGGACGGCGATTGGGTCTGCGCTGACCGGCCATCAGGGTTGGGTGCAGGCGGTGGCGATTGCGCCTGACGGCAAAACCGTCGCAACCGGTGGCCGCGACGGAACTATCCGGCTGTGGAATGCGGACGGCTCGGCGCGCGGTGCGGCGATCACAGGCCCGGGCGGGCCGGTCTCGGCGCTGGCATTCGCAGCCGATGGCGCGCGCGTGATCGCGGGAACTGAAACAGGCGCCGTGCGAGCTTATGCGCTCAACGGCACTGCGTCGGGTGATGGGGTGAACGCACACCAGGGCGGTGTTCGCGCCATCGCGGCCAGCGCGCAAGGGTTTGCCACCGGCGGCGATGACGGCGCGATCAAGTCGTGGGTTGGCGCCGCGGCAACTGTGCTGCGTGCATCGGGTGCGCGTGTTCGTGCGTTGGCTTATGGCGCCAACAACACCTTGGCCGTGGCTGGTGATGACGGCGCGGTCTGGCTGTTCAACCAGGGCCGGGCACCGACAGCGCTACGGGGGCATCAAGCCTCGGCATCGGCGGTTGTCTTCACCGGCG
>CAMDDQ010000151.1 GCA_945892765.1 Asaia bogorensis | reverse complement strand
CGAAGCCGCCGCTGACTACGCCGATGGAGCCGACGATTGAATTTTCGTCGGCGAAGATTTCGTTCGCAACGCAGGCCAGCCAATAGCCGCCCGAGGCCGCGACGTCCTCGGCGAAGGCCAACACGGGAACTTCGTGTTCTTGCGCCAAGGCGCGGATGCGCCGCGCGATCAACGCCGACTGCACCGGCGAGCCGCCCGGCGAATTGATCGCGAGCGCGACGGACTTTACGTTGAAGAGCTTGAAGGCGCGTTCGAGCGTGCCGGCGAGGCCGGCCAACGAGAGCCCCCCGCGCAAGGGCCCGACCTGGCTGATGACGCCGCTCAACCGAACCACGGCCACGACCGGCGGCGGATTGCGGAACCGCTCGATGGGCAGTTCCGCGAGGAGTTCTTGAATCTTCATGTGAACTTCCAAAGAGTGACAAACAACTGAAATTCCCGATCGTCGATATTGAGAATCGGACGCTTCCTGACATCCTCGCAACGGAACCGGGGCACCCTATCATGCCGAATCGGCCGATGAACCGTCCGCGCCGATAGACCGCCCCCTAGATACCGAGCCCGCCGCCCCGGCGCAGGATGCGTTCGGCCGCACGCGTATAGAGCCCGCCATCGCGGTGAAGCACCAAGCCCGGCGCCAGCACCGCCGGCGACCGCGAGCCTTTAGTGGCCTGCACGATCACGCGCTTGGCCGGCCGGCCACGCATCGGCCACAGCGGGAAAACAACCACGCCGCCCGCTTTTCCATGCAGATGGGCGAGGAGTTCGTCGAGCCGGTCGGCACGATGGATCATGGTCAGGCTGCCTTTCGCCCGCAGCAGGCGCAACGCGGCCGCGATCCAATCGACCAGGGTCGCTTCACCCTCGACCATGGCGCGAGCCCGAGACGCCCGCGGCGATGGCTGCGCGCTGAAAGCGGCAAGATGCGGCGGGTTGGCCATCGCGTGATCGAAGCTGCCGGGCTTGAGCCTCTTGGGCGGACGCAGCAAATCCGCTTCCACGATCTCCATCCGATCGGCGAAAACGTTGGCGTCGATGTTTTCGCGGGCCAAAGACGCCGCCCGCGGGTCCATGTCCACGCCCAGGATACGGCACCCGCCGACACGCCGCGCGAGACAGAGACCGGCCGCGCCGACGCCGCAGCCGAGATCGAGCACGACGTCCCCTTCCTTGGCCGGGACGGCGGCGGCGAGCATGACCGGATCGATCGCCACGCGATAGCCGCGTTCGGCTTGCGCCAGCCGCACGCGACCGCCCAGCAGCGTGTCGCGGCTAATCGCGTCGTTCAGGACCAGCGCCTTCGCAAGCCCGGGAACCAGCCCCAGGCGGAAGGCGACCTGGACCTTTCCGGTTGGGTCGCGGCGAGCGATACCGCGCCGGAATCCTCGACCAGGCGCCGCGCCTCCTCGTAATCAGTTTCGTTGACGACGAGCCGGCGCGGCAGCGCGCCGATGCTGCCTTCGATGACGCTGGTGTGGGCATCGAGCACCGAGGCCTCGATTCCGGAATCCTGGAGAAGCGCGGTCAGCCAGGACAACAACACCGCATCGTTGGTGCGTAGCAATTCCTTCATGCGGCCATGGTCGCCGCCGGGACCGTCCACGTCAAGGAACCGGATTGACGACGCTGTTTCCGCCCAGCCCTCATCAGCGCCGGGCTTGACCGGATCGCGGAGCCATTTATGCTGGCTGTCCGCTTCCGGCGTTCGCGCCGGTGACCCAGAAAAATGAGGGGGAGGACAAAAACGCATGGCCGTCGTCGTCAACCTCGAGAGCGAGCGCAAGGCACAGAGGCCATCGCTGGCCCCGTTGATGGCGCTTGCCGGCGACGATCTGAAACGCGTCGACGAAACCATCGTCCGCCGCATGCAGAGCCCGGTCAGCCTGATCCCGGCCTTGGCCGGCCACATCGTCGCCGCCGGGGGTAAACGCCTGCGACCCCTGCTGACCTTGGTCAGCGCGCGGATGTGCGGTTATGCCGGCGACCGCCACATCGCGCTCGCCGCTTGCGTCGAATTCATCCACACCGCCACGCTGCTCCACGACGACGTGGTCGATGAAAGCCGCCTGCGCCGCGGCCTGGCGACGGCCAACGCATTGTGGGGCAACAAGGCCAGCGTACTGGTCGGCGATTTCCTGTTCAGCCGCGCCTTTCAATTGATGGTGGCGGACGGCTCGCTCCGCGTGCTGGACATCCTTTCCACGGCATCGGCGATGATGGCCGAGGGCGAAGTTCTGCAATTAGTCACCGCCAACGACACCGAGACCAGCGAATCGGCGTATCTCGCGGTGATCAAGGCGAAAACCGCGGTGTTGTTCGCCGCCGCCTGCAGCGTCGGCGCGGTGGTCGCGGAACGGCCGCCGATCGAGGAAAAGGCCCTCGAAAGCTACGGCCAGAATCTCGGCGTGGCATTTCAACTCGTCGACGACGCGCTTGATTATTCCGCGGTGGAATCGACTTTGGGCAAGGCCGTCGGCGACGATTTCCGCGAAGGCAAGATCACGCTGCCTGTCGTGCTTGCCTTCCTGCGCGGCGATGAAACCGAACGTCGATTCTGGCGCAGGACCATGGAAGATTTGGACCAGAAGGATGGCGACCTCGAACAGGCCAAGGGCTTGATGGAACGGCATGGCAGCTTGCGCGACACCGTGAGCCGCGCCCGCCATTACGGCGCGATCGCCCGCGACGCGCTCGGCGTTTTCCCCGATGGCAGGGAAAAACGCGCGCTGGTCGATCTCGTCGATTTCACGATCGAGCGCGCCTATTGAAGACTTGCAGTCGGCGTCACTTGAGGACAGCGTCATGCGCTTGTTTTTGGTGAACATTGCGATCTTGTCGGTATTGGGGTTGGCGCCGACGCCCGCTAAGGCCAACTGCACGACCGACATTACCGCGCTCAAAATGCGGCTCGATCGGGAAAAGGACGCGGCCAAGAAGGGCGCGGCGTTGTCCCAATACGCCGCGGCACTTCAGGCCGAGCGGACCCGCGACCTCGCCAAATGCCTGACCGCCGAGAACAAGGCCAAGGCCACGCTCAAATAGTCTCATCCTTGCCGCCACCGGGAAGGGGGGTTATAAGACCCGGCCGGTTGTCGGAGTGTAGCTCAGCCTGGTAGAGCACTGCTTTCGGGAGGCAGGGGTCGGAGGTTCGAATCCTCTCACTCCGACCATTTAACCGGCGGAAATATAAGAGAAAAACGGAACGGGCACCTTCGGGTGCCCGTCGTCTTTTGGGGTCGGGTAAGCACGGGGTAAGCAGCCAGGCGGTATCATGGTCGATCCCAAGATTGACCCAACCCGCGTTGGCGGCGAGATCGTAGACGCCGTACGGCACCGCGCGGCCGAGTTCCTTGATCAGGAAGTCGTGCACCCGGACCTTTTCGGGATCGCCCGTCGGACGATATTCGCGCCCGCCATTCTTGAAATTGCCGACCAGTTCCTTCTTCTTCGTATCGACCGAGATCACCGGCTCGTTCTCGGCCAGCGCCGCGCTTGCCGACGCGTTGACATAGTGGAACTGCGCGTCGCGATGCCGACCGGGCAAGGGCAACGACAAGGGCAAGGTCGAGGGTCTGGTCGGCTTGATCCGGCGGAACTACCTGGTGCCGATGCCCTTCAGAGGGCGGCGGGTGACAGCGCTGGAGGGCCCTGAAGCCGCTGGGTAGGGTAGACCCCGTGCCGCCCGTCTGTGAGCGGTACGGGGAGTGCTTACGGGCCCCTCCAGCAGCAAGGGGGCCTCCCGGGGGCATTGTCACGTCGTTTTGCGACTTGCAGTTCCTTTGGCGGCCCGGTAGCCAAGGCGATGAAGAAAATCAGCTACAGCGGGTACCGATTTCCACCCGTGATCATTCAACAGGCGATCTGGCTCTATCTCCGGTTCACCCTTAGCTT
>CAMDDQ010000150.1 GCA_945892765.1 Asaia bogorensis | reverse complement strand
GAGGCGGCGCCATTCCTAGATCAAATCTTTCGCCGCGCTCACGAGCCGGTGTCCCGCAGTGACACCGGTGCGGTCGCCGGATCGAACCGCTCGTTGACCACCTGCCAGATCCGCTCGGCGACCTCAGACTTGGGCGCGGTGGCATCGACCAGGACGCAGCGATCCGGCTCGCTCGCCACCAACATGAGAAAGGCGTCGCGCAGCTTTTCGTGAAATTCCAGCGCCTCGCCTTCGAACCGGTCGGCGCCGGACTCGCCGCGGCGGCTGGCGGCGCGTTGCATGCCGAGTTCGGCCGGTACATCGAGGATGAACGTCAGATCGGGCTTGGTGTCACCGACGACGATCCGCTCCAGCGCGCTGATCGCGCGCGGATCGACCTGGCCGGCCGCGCCCTGATAGGCCCGCGTCGAGTCGGCGAAGCGGTCGCACACCACCCATTCGCCGCGCGCCAGCGCCGGCCGGATCAGGGTGTTGAGGTGATCGTCGCGGGCGGCGGCGAACAGCACCGCCTCGACATCGGGCCCGAGCGGCTTCGCCACGCCGGATAGCAGGATGTGGCGCATGATTTCCGCACCCGGCGAGCCGCCGGGCTCGCGCGTCAGATGCACGCCGATGCCGAGCGATTTCAGGCGATCGGCCAGCATCGCGGCGTGAGTCGACTTGCCGGTGCCCTCGCCGCCTTCGAAGGTGATGAAATGTCCGCGCATCTCAGGGTCAGGTCTCGGCGCTTTCCTCGGCCCCCGCCCCGCGATCCGGGATGAGGTCAGGCAACGGCTTATAGCCGGTCGGCCCCGGCGCGGAACAGGTTGATGACCAGTTCGGTCGCGGCATCGAAGGCGCGCTGCGTGGTGCTGCCGACGCCGACGCTCTCAGCCGCCTGCACCGGCACCTCGAGCGCCAGCATGTCGCCGCGCCAGACCTTGAGCTTGCCGATCGGCTGGCCCTGCCGCACCGGCGCCTTGACCGGGCCGGTGTAGACCATGCGGGCGGTGATCCGGTCGGTCTGGCCGCGCGGCACCATCAGCCTGATCGCCCCATTGCCGGTCACGGCCACGCGGCTTTTATCGCCGCCGTAGAGCTTGGCCTCGGCGACGTGCTGGCCCTCGGCGAACAGCAGCCGGGACTCGAAGCCCTTGAAGCCCCACTCGATCAGCTTCTTGGCTTCGTCGGCGCGATCCTTGGCGGTTTTCACGCCGTTGACCACGACGATCAGGCGAAGCCCGTTCTGCATCACCGAGCCGACCAAGCCGTAGCCCGCCTCGCTGGTGAAGCCGGTCTTCATTCCGTCGGCGCCGATGTTCATGGCGAGCAGCGGATTGCGGTTCTGCTGGCGGATCTTGTTCCAGGTGAACTCGCGCTCGCCATACAGCTTATATTGCTCGGGATAGGTCTGGATGATGTGCTGCGCCAGCCGCGCCAGTTCGCGCACGGTGACGCGCATCTGCGGATCGGGCAGTCCGTGAGAATTGGTGAAGTTCGATTTGGTGAGGCCGAGCTCGCGCGCGCGGTCGTTCATCAGCCGTGCGAACGCCGCTTCGTTGCCGGCGATGCCTTCGGCGAGCACGATGCAGGCATCGTTGCCGGAGTGGATGACGACGCCGCTCAGCAGGTCGCGCACTTTGATCCGGCTGTGGATCGCCGCATACATGGTCGAGCCGCCCGACGGCGCGCCACCCTTGCGCCAGGCGTTTTCGCTGACGACGAACTCCTCGTCGAGCGTGACATTGCCGAGCGCGATCTGGTCGAACACCACCTCCGCCGTCATCAGCTTGGCGAGGCTGGCCGGCGCCACCAGCGTATCGGCACCTTTCTCGAACAGGACGGTGCCGCTTTCGGCCTCGATCAGGATGGCGTAGGGCGCCGAAGTCTGGAACCCGTCGCGGCTCGGAGCCGGCGCGGCCTGCGCAGCCGCGATGCCGGCGAGCATGGTCGCCGCAACAATCGATTTAAGCCAGAAAAGCCGCATCGCTCACTCCTGAGGGGCCTGCATAGCAAGCCCGCCGGGACAAGGAAATGGCGGCCGCTTCAGGCGCTTAATAGAGGCCGCGGCCGGTCATCACGTTGTCGGAACGCGTCGGAGCGAACGCCGAAACCGGCTCGGTGCGCGACGGCATCGCCGGCATCTGCATGACGGGCGCGAAGCGGGACTCGAAGCTCATCGCCGGCTCGGCCGCCGCGGTTCGTGCAGGCTGGGCGGCAGCCTGCCGCGGCGCAATTGGAGCGCGGGAGACGGTAGCGACTCTTGGTGCCGGCGCCGGTACGACCACGCCGGCCGACGCAGTCTGGTAGCGGGGCTCGACAGGTCGCTCCGCAGATGCCTGGGCCGGAGCGCGAACGATCGGATTGGGATCGAAGAACTCGGGAATGAACTTCTTGGCGGAGGCCACCATCACCGGCGAAGGCGCCGGCGCATCGGTGCCGTGACGCAGCGTCGTGGCGAGCTTGGTGTCGTCGGAGCCTTCGAGCGCGGCGCGACCGACATAGTCGACCCGCACTTTGGTGACGCCGCGCGAATGGAAGTCGAGCAGCTTCGCCGCGCGCACCGATACGTCGATCACGCGGTTGCCGTGATAAGGGCCGCGGTCGTTGACCCGCACGATCAGCGAACGCCGGTTGGACAGATTGGTCACCCGCACATAGCTCGGCAGCGGCAGCGTCGGATGCGCGGCCGTGAGCGAATGCATGTCGAAGACTTCGCGATTGGCGGTCAGGCGGCCGTGGAAATCGTCGCCGTACCAGGACGCCATGCCTTCGGCGCTGTAGCCGTTGTTCTCCTCGGGGACGTAGGTCCGGCCGGCGACCACATAGGGCTTGCCGACGCTGTAGCGGCCGCCGCCCTTGGGCACCGGCTCGCCCGCCTCGACCACGCGCGGGCTCGCGGCCACGCCGTATTTCGGATCGATATTGCTTTTGCCGCAATGGGCGAGCACGAGCGAAAACGCCACGACCACGCCGATCCGCGCGATCTGGTCGACCCCTGCCCGCACGCTACGCCGCCCCATCGGGCCCCCAAACGCCACGCGGGCGCGCCCAAAACCCCCGGCCGCCCAACTCCCAACACTCAGCCGCCACAATACCGCAGGCTGAATCCGGCGGAAATGGGGCTTGCCGGCCCTGGCTGGGCCCGGGCCAGCCAGGGTGAAGGCCGGCCTCACCTGGAATTCGGCCGCATCACCAGCTCTTCAATCGCATTCAGGTCGTCATGGATGGTGATGAACTCCACCGCGAAGCCCTCGCCGAAGTGGCGCACGACGCGGCCCACGGCCTTCCCCACGGCGCAGACGGTTCCGATGTCGGGGACGACGTCGGCCGACACAGCGGTCCCGGACACCGATATGTCGATCACCAGACAGCCCGAGGAGGAGCCGTCGGCGAACGTCACCGTCGAATGAGCTTTTTTGGGAACGATCCGCTCGTGTCGCCGGCCGTCGTGGACATCGTGGTTCTTCTGCCTCTCGAACCACCGGATCTTGTTCGTCAGCTTGGCGCGTTCATCGTCGGAGGCCGTGATGTCCATGACAAATCCGCCGTCGAGCACACGCACGATCGGGCCTTCGAACTTGCCGAATTGATCGATATGCGCGATCACCCGCTCGCCCATCGCGCCGAGCACCGGCGCAGCGACAGCCAGACCGTATGAGGATATGTTGATCACCCGACAGGCATATTCACGCCGATCACCCCGCGCGTTACGCTTGTTCGCGAGCGCGTAACGTCCGGGCAGGCTTATGATGATGCGAACGTCGTCGCGGCGTTCGACAACTTGGATATCGTTAGATAATTGCATGCGTCATCGGTCCGGCGAGGCGCACTCATCCGCAGTATTGCGACATCCATGGGCGAAGATGTCTAAGACTTTGCAAACCATGGGTCTTAAACGGCCGTGAGCAGGTTT
>CAMDDQ010000149.1 GCA_945892765.1 Asaia bogorensis | reverse complement strand
ATCGGGGGGTCTTGCCGACGCGGTTACCTTCACCCTGGTCGCGGGGCTGAACGTGAAGTCGGGCGACAAAGTTCGGAATTTCTCCGAGCTTCGCGATTGGCTCGGCAAGCGCGCCCAGGCGGGGCGATTGCCGCCTTTGGGATTCCCGCGCCACAACAGGCTCGGCTAGCGCGGCTCCAGCGTCGCATGGGCTAGTGCGGCTCGCGCTCAACCGGTATAACGTCCGGGCATTGCAGACGCCGCGTATTCGGCGACCAAGAGGGGACCAACATGACAGCAACAACCCATACCACGATCCTGGGCGCGCTCGCGCCCGCGGCGGCCTGGCCGCGCGCATTGCGTCTGGCCGCCTTGATGGCGCTCGGCTCGTTGTTCATCGCGCTGTCGGCTCAAATCCAGGTTCCGCTTTGGCCGGTGCCGATAACCGGGCAGACCTTCGCGGTGCTCGTGATCGGCATGGCGTATGGCGCGCGCCTGGGAGCGGCGACGACGGCGCTGTACGTCTTCGAGGGCGCGATGGGCTTGCCGGTCTTCGCCAAGTGGAGCGCGGGAACAGCCGTGTTGTCGGGCGCGACGGGCGGATACATCGCGGGCTTCGTCCTGGCGGCCTTCATCGTCGGCTGGCTGGCCGAGCGCGGCTGGAGCCGCACGCCGGCGCGCACGGCTCTGGCCATGGTGCTCGGCAATCTTTCGATTTGGCTGCCGGGCGTGGCCTGGCTTGCCCTGTTCTTCGCGGGCCTTCCCGATGGCGCCATCGCCAAGACGGGGGCCGAAAGCGCGCTCGGCGCCGCACTCGCCAAGGGGCTTTATCCGTTCCTGTTGGGCGATGCCCTGAAATTGGCGCTGGCGGCCTGCCTATTTCCTGTTGCGTGGCGTCTGGTCGAGCGGTTCCGGCAATAGCTGTCGTTAAGCGCGATTTCGCGTTAATTTCGTTCCGCGTTCCGGCGTATCCGGGATCGCTCGCGCGGTCCCGGGTTTGGCGTTCGGCAATGGGGGGCCCGGCGTTTGCGTTATCTGTTGGCCTTTAGCCAAGCCATTGATGCGCTCAATGCGCGACTGGGCACGATCGCGAACTGGCTCGTCCTGCTGGCCTGCCTCGTAAGCGCCGGCAACGCCATGTTCCGGTACGCCTTCGATCTCAGCTCCAATGGCTGGCTCGAGGTCCAGTGGTACATGTTCGCGGTGCTGGTGATGCTGGGTGCATCCTACACGTTGCAGCGCAACGAGCACGTGCGGGTCGATATCATCTATACCGGATTGTCCACCCGCTCGCAGCATTGGATCGATCTTCTGGGCGGGATATTTTTCCTGTTGCCGATGTGCGCGCTTCTCGGCTGGCTGTCGTGGCCCTATTTCGCGCAGTCCTTCGCGGTGCGCGAGGTGTCGAGCAATGCTGGAGGGCTCGTGCGCTGGCCGATCAAGTTCATCGTGCCGCTCGGATTTTTCTTGCTCTTCCTACAGGGCCTGTCGGAGATCGTGAAGCGCATCGGCGCGTTGAAGGGGTACGTGAAAATCGAGGCCAAGTACGAAAGGCCGATGCAGTGATTCCTCTCGAGCTGATGCCGCCGCTCATGTTCGGCGGGCTCGTGGTCTTCATGCTGATCGGCTATCCCGTCTCGTTTTCGCTCGCGGCGGTCGGGCTGTTTTTCGGCCTCATTTCCATCGAGCTCGGGTTTTTCGAACTCCACTTCCTACAGGCGATTCCCGGGCGGATTTTCGGCAGCGTGCTGGCGAACGAGTTGCTGCTGGCGATTCCGTTTTTCACTTTCATGGGGACGATTCTCGAGCGCTGCGGCCTGGCGGAGGACATGCTCGATTCCATGGGCCAATTGTTCGGCCCGGTTCGGGGCGGGCTCGGCTATTCGGTCATCCTCGTGGGTTTCATACTCGGCGCGATCACCGGCACCGTCGCGGCGCAGGTGATCGCCATGGCGACGATCTCGCTGCCCGTGATGATGCGCTACAAATATAACACGCGATACGCCACGGGCGTGTTGGCGGCTTCGGGCACCATCACCCAACTGGTGCCGCCCTCGCTGGTCCTGGTGGTGCTGGCCGATCAGCTCGGTCGGTCGGTCGGCGACATGTATCTCGGTGCCTGGGGACCGTCGCTGGTTCAGATCGCCCTGTTCGCCCTCTATACCTTCGCCATCAGTGCGCTCAAGCCGCACTGGGTGCCAGCGATGCCGAAGACGGCGCGCACCTTGACCGGCTGGGCGCTTTGGCGCAAATGCCTCAGGGGCATCGTGCCCTCGGGGGTTCTGATTTTTCTCGTGCTCGGCACCATGATGCTGGGCTTGGCGACGCCGACCGAGGCTGGCGCCATGGGCGCCGTGGGCGCCATCGTGCTGGCGGTCATTCACCATCCCTCTCGTGGCCTTTCGGCGCGAATCGCGCTGGTCGCCGCGGTCGGGGGGCTCGGCGTGGCCGCCGTGCTCCATGTATTCGAGGCCAAAACCGTGGCGTTCAAGTTCGTGGCCGCGGTCATGTATGCGGGGGTGGTTTGGCTGTGCATCCGCGCGGCCCAGATCGCGGAGCTGCGCAACCTCATCAAGCAGGCCTTCGAATCGACCATGCGCATCACCGCCATGGTCATCTTCATCCTCATCGGCTCGACCTGTTTTTCCATTGTCTTTCTGGGGGTCGATGGCAATCGATGGGTCGAGCACATGCTGACGAGCCTGCCGGGCGGGGTCTGGGGCTTTCTGCTGTTCGTCAATTTGTTCGTATTTTTTCTCGCGTTTTTCCTCGATTTCTTCGAGATAGCCTTCATCATCGTGCCGATGCTCGCGCCGGTCGCGCAGGTGGTTCTGACGCCCGTCGTCGGTCCGGATGCGGCTCTCATTTGGTTCGGCGTCATCTTGTGCGTGAACTTGCAGACATCGTTCATGCATCCGCCGTTCGGTTTCGCCCTGTTCTATCTTCGCAGCGTCGTGCCGAAATCGATCCCTACCAAGGACATCTATTTGGGCGCCTTGCCGTGGGTTGGCCTCCAAATCATCATGGTTGGCTTGGTGGTCAGTTTGCCGATCTTGGTAACGGGCATGCTGGATGCCCCGCTTACGGGCGATCCGGCGAATGTCGAGATCGTTATTCCCACGCTCGAAGGCGAGGGAGGCGAGGGGCAGGAGAACCGGGAGAGCGAGACCGACGCCGCCAAGCGGATGGAGGAACAGCTCCAAAAACAACTCAAGGGCGGAATCTAGCGGGCAAGCCGCCGTCGCAAATGCGGCTCGGCGCGAATACGAACCGATGCGCGTACGAAAAGGGCCGGCCCCGCGGGGGCCGGCCCTTTGTCATATGCGAACAGGTGAAACGGTCAGGTCTTCTTTTTCGTCGTCTGGTCTTTCGCCGATTGACCGAACTGGAAGGCATCGAAGCCCTGTTCCGCCACGCGAAACCACAGAAGCTGCTCCTCGCGGAACTTCTTCCAGGATTCGTAAACCTTCTTGAACTTCTCGTTCTTCGTCGCGGTTTCCTCGTAGAGCGCGAATGCCGCGGTGTGCGCGGCTTCCATCACTTCCTTGGGATACAGGCGAAGCTGGGTGCCGCCCTGGATCAGGCGGCGCAGCGCCGCCGGGTTCTGGGCGTCGTACTTGGCCATCATCCAGGCATGGGCCTCGTAGCACGCGGCCTCGAGGATGGCTTGGTAATCCTTCGGCAGCGCCTCGTAGGCCTTGATATTGACGTTCAGCGAGAGTTGCGGACCGCCTTCCCACCAGCCGGGGTAATAGTAGAACTTGGCGATCTTGTTGAAGCCGAGCTTCTCGTCGTCGTAGGGGCCGACCCATTCGGCGCCGTCGATCGTGCCCTTCTCGAGCGCGGAATAGATTTCGCCGCCCGCGATCTGCTGTGGGACGATGCCGAGCTTCGAGAACACCGTGCCGCCCCAGCCGCCGATGCGGAACTTCACG
>CAMDDQ010000148.1 GCA_945892765.1 Asaia bogorensis | reverse complement strand
AATCTGGCGTGTCTACCAATTTCACCACGCCCGCATGGCTAACCGCTGAGACGGCCGGCGTCAACCACCGCCCCATACCCGCGAGATATAGGCTATCGGCCGGGACGCGCAACCCAATAAATCGGCATTCGCCGCGTCGAAGGTATTATGACGGCAGGTTCGATCGTTTCGGCAACAGGCGCCGCAAGGCCTTTGGAAGAGATTCCGCCAGGTCCTCGGCTATCAATCCCGGCCCGAATTCGGCGGCCGCTTCCCCATGCAGCCAAGTCGCGGCGCAGGCAGCGTCGAATGCAGACATGCCCTGCGCCAAGAGCCCGACGGCGAACCCCGCCAGCACATCGCCAGCACCGGCGGTCGCCAGCGTCGCCGGCGCGTTCGTGTTGATTGCCGCGGTACCGTCCGGGGCAGCGATGACCGTGTCATATCCCTTTAGCAAGACGACCGCGCCACTGGTGGCCGCGGCGGCGCGCGCGCGTGTCAGGCGATCGCCCTCGGTTTGGAACAGGCGGCGATACTCACCGTCATGCGGTGTTAATATGCAGGGGCCGACGATCGATTTAAACAGCAGGTCTGGGTTTTCTTCGAACACCGAAAGCGCGTCGGCGTCAAGAACGCACGGGCGCCGCGCCGCCAGGGCAACCAATACACGACCCCGCGTAGCCAAGTCGAGGCCGTTGCCCGGACCGAGCAACACCGCATTCTTGCGCTTATCGGATAGGAGCTCCTCGAGGTTGCTGGCGTCGTTGAGCGCCGCCGTCAAAATGGAGGGCCTATAGGCGGCATAGCCCGACAATGCCGACGGTCGCGCCGCGATCGTGACTAGTCCGGCACCAATTCTAAGGGCGCCGCCGGCGGCCAGGCGTGCCGCACCTGTCATGCTCGTACCGCCGACAACAACCGCGTGGCCGCGGGTATATTTGTTGCCTTCGGGCTGCGGCCAGGGAAAGCGCTCGACCCACAGATCGGGGCGGTTTTCGTTGAGGCGGGGGTGACCCTCGAACATCGAGTCCGCGATGCCGATATCGGCTACCAGTATCTCGCCGCAATGAAGCCGGCCCGGCATTAGGAGATGCCCCGGTCTCCGACGACCGAAAGTGACGGTCAGGCCGGCATGGGGCGCGGCACCAAGAACGCGGCCAGTATCGCCATCGATGCCGCTCGGCATGTCAACGGACACACACGCTAGACTCCGGGCATCGATGGTCTCCACAACCTCTCGGGCCCTGCCTTCTAGAGCCCGTGTGAGGCCTGCCCCGAACAACGCATCCACAACGAGGCGCTGCCCCTCCAGTGCGCCTGGCTCGCAGTCCACGAAATCGACGGGCGATACGTCGGGCCGTGCGCGGCCTTGGCCGAGTCGCGCGATGCGAATCGGCCAGCCGGCCGCCGCCAAAAGCCGGGCGACGACCAATCCATCACCACCGTTATTCCCTGGCCCACACAGGACAATTGTTGGCCGCGGCGTGAACCGCTCGCGGATCGCCGCCGCAACCGCCGCGCCCGCTGCGTCCATCAATTGCGCAACTGAAATGCCGCCGGCAATCGCCCCGGTCTCGGCCCGCCGCATATCGGCGCTGGTCACAAGGTTCAGTGGCGGAAGCGGGCGTTGTTTCATATCCGTCGCAACCATGGTCGCGGCAGACTACGGATACCGCGTCCTGTTCGCTAGGTATCCCAGACCTTGGTGCCGCCTGTAACAAGAATGACGCAACCCATTGTAGGAACGCGGCACGCGATGATAGTCTTTTGCCCTGGGCCAATCATTCGGGATCGGTCATGGGCAGATTGCTAGCGCTGTTGGCCTTGGTCGTGTTTCCGGCGTTTGCCGGCTTCGGATCGGCGCAGGCTGGCCTTGACGAGGCTTGGCGCGCATTTTCGCGCGGCGATTACCAACTGGCCTTTGCCGAACTTCTTCCCTTGGCCGAGCAGAACGACTCGAACGCTCAGTTCAGCATCGCCTTCCTTTATATGAGCGGCAGGGGTGTTTCCCAGGACCCCAACGAAGCCGTAAAGTGGTATCGCCGTGCGGCCGAACAGGGAAATCTCAGCGCACAGACAAATCTTGGCGTGCTCTACGAAACTGGCCAAGGCGTGGAGAAGGATTTCGCCGAGGCGTTGAAATGGTATCGAAGCGCGGCGGATTTGGGCGATTCCACGGCGCAATATAATCTTGGTCTCTTGCACGCGAACGGCCGCGGTACGCTGCAGGATCCGATTTCCGCGGTAATTTGGTTGAGCCGCGCCGCGGAGCAGGGACACGCCCCGGCCCAGGTCACATTGGCACTTCTCTACGCCAACGGCCAGGGCGTCAGCCAAGACTTCCTGCAAGCCCATGTCTGGTTCGATATTGCCGCCACGCGGGAGCCACCGACCGATGAATACGACACCGCGATGATGGGCCGCAAAGAGGCCGCGAAACACCTGACCGGCGACCAGATTGAGTTGGCAAAGGCAATCGCGCGGAATTGGGGCCCAAAACAGGACATTCCCTCTTTGCGCCCGCAAAGCCCCGCGATCTTTCCGCCCGCCCCTCGCCGTTGATCCCGCGGCCGCCAGGCCGACTTTTAGTACAGAAACATCGGCTTTCCCGCCTGATTGCGGATTCGCGGCCGATAATTCTCCGGGTCGTACAGTTCCATCACGTCCACGATCCGTTTGCCTGAAGCGAATGTCTCCAGCGGCACCGTGGTGTAGCAGCCCTTTTGGATTGCCATCATGACGCCGAAGCGGCGCTGTTTGAGCTGTTCAATCGCCAGACGGCCGAAGGACATGGCGACCATCCGGTCGAGAGTGTCTGCCGGCCCCGCGCGCATGACATAGGTCAGCTGCGAATTCATAACGTCGACGCCGGTTATTTTCTTGATGGCGTCGCCGGTCATCGCACCGATGCCGCCGAGTTTCTTATGCCCAAAGGCGTCCTCTTCGCCCTGCTGAACGATATCGCCGCCGATCATCGTCGCGCCCTCGGAAAGAACGACCATCGCGTAACGCGACGGGTTCCTATTGCGATCCTCGACGACCAGTTTGCAAAGCCTTTGGATGTCGAAGGGCACCTCGCTGATCAGCACGCGGTCGACGCCGGCGAGAAGTCCGCTGATGAGCGCGGATTCGCCGCTATTGCGGCCGAATAGCTCGATGACCGCGATGCGCTCGTGGCTTCCGGTCGGCGTGCGGAGGCTGGCTATGAGATCGGCGGCGCGCGTCACCGCGGTCGAAAACCCGATGCAATAGTCCGTCCCGAAAACGTCGTTGTCCATCGTCTTGGGCACGGCAACGACCGGAAAATTCTCCTTCGTCAGCCGCACTGAGTAGGACAGCGTGTCGTCACCACCGATGGATACGAGGGCGTCCAGCCCAAGGTGTTTCAGGACCTTCAGGACATGCTGCGTGCAGTCGACGGTCTTATCTCCGGTCTTGGGCTTGAGGCCGGCGAGGAATTTCGGCAGGTCCTCGATTTTCACGCGCGACGGATTGGTGCGGGATGTGTGCAGGAAGGTGCCGCCGGTGCGATCGACGGTTCGGACGGCCTGGCGATTAAGCGGCACGGTCCATTCGCCGCCGGCCTTCGGATCGTCGATATCGAAACGCAGCAACCCAGCCCAGCCCCGTTTAATGCCGACAACGTCCCATGCGTTGTCCTCGGCCTGATGGACGATCTCCTTGATGCAGACATTGAGCCCGGGAACATCGCCCCCGCCGGTCAGAACCCCAATACGCATTTCGGCCCCTCTGTACTCCATGATGTTGCTGACAACGCGGCGCGTGAACCCGGCATTGGCCTGCTGCCGGTTTCGTGGACACTAGGTTAAGCTAATTCAGCCTTCATTTCGAACTCCATTGGACTGACATAGCCGATGGTCGAGTGGCGCCGTTTCGGATTGTAGAAGCGTTCGACGCAATCGAACACATCGGCCTTTGCTTC
>CAMDDQ010000147.1 GCA_945892765.1 Asaia bogorensis | reverse complement strand
ACGTCGAATACAACTCCCTGCAAAGCCATCTGCCAACCTGGGCTTTGCGTGGACCGGGAACCAACCAAAACGGCTACATGGTCGAGTCCTTCGTCGACGAGATCGCTGCGGCCGGCGGAAAGGATCCGCTGGAGCTGCGACGGATATTGCTGGCCAACGCCAAGGATCCAGGCTGGCTCAAGGTGCTCAACGACGTGGCGGACAAAGGTGGGTGGGGGAAGAAGACCCTGCCGAGAGGAACGGCGCAGGGTCTGGCTATCGCCATCGACCACAGCTCCATCGTCGCGGCCGTCGCCCAGGTCTCCGTCAGCCAGACCGGCGGCGTGAAGGTGGAGCGCGTGGATCTCTCCTTCGACCTCGGCCACGTCATCAATCCGCAAGGCGTCGAGCAGCAGATGATGAGCTCCGTCATCTACGCGCTGAACGAGGCCCTCAACGAGGAAATAACGTTCCGCAACGGCCGTGTCGTCGAAGGCAATTTCGACGACTATCCGATGATGCGGATCGAGGATGCACCTCTCGTTGTCAGCCATTTCGGCGGCCTGACTGGCGGGGAAAAATTCACCGGTGCCGGCGAATGCGCGGTTTCGGTCACCGGCGGCGCTGTCTGCAACGCCATCTTCAAGGTTACCGGAAAGCGCGTGCGCTCGCTGCCCGTCCGGCATCACGACCTTAGCTGGAGCTAAGGCGGCAAAATCCTGAGTCGGCGGCGGCCGGGCATCCCCGGCCGCCTTTTTTTGGCTGGATTCCGCCGAACGCCATGTTCTCCTCACGGCATGCGACGCCTCCCGGCGCAGACCAACGGCGAAATATCTTGTCAATATTTACTGAAACTGCCAGGACCGGCGGACCGGTCTCGATATTTCCTTTGAAAGGCGAAGAATGGACGAAGCAAAGATCGATCTTGCCACAATCGGCAAGCTCGCCAAGGCGCTGGCGTTCATTTGCGGGCCGGAACATGCCTGCACGATTGCTCTCAAGACCGCGGCGGAAAGCGGCGCCGAAAGCGACATCAAGAAGGCGCGTACTCAATTTCTCCGGTTGAAGATCAGCGAACGCCAGGCGGCCATGTCCATGATCGCGGGCTGACACCCGGCCAAGCGGCCCGATTTGACGCGTCAGACGCTCCAGGCGGCCAGCGGGCTGCGGGCGGGTCCGAGTTCGGCGTCGTCGGGCGGTGCGCCGGACGCGAAGGCCACAATCAGCCGCGTCGGACTCGCCCCTGCGACCCGGTCGACGCACAACCGAACGACTCCCGTATTTGGATTCTCGGGCGGCGGCGCAGTTGCCGGCTCTACCGTAAAAACCGCACCCGCCGGCTCGGCGATGCGGGCGTGCAGCGTGGCGTTGCCCTGCTTCATCTCGGCGTTCGCGCCATCGATGCGGATGGCGGCGCGCGAGTGCATCTGCCAACGGAGTTTGCGTCCGGCCGGCGCTTCGATTTCGTCGACGATGACGGCCACCCGCCGCCGGACCAACGAAACCCCGCGCCGCACCGATCGCGCCCCGGAATAGGCCGGGCTGAGATCGGCGACGGCGCGCCCAAAATCCTCGTCGGACCGGAAGCCGACGATGCGCGCCTTGGCCTTGGCCGATTGGTTTGCGCCGTCGATCAGCAACGTATTTTGTCCGCCTGTTCCCATCCGGTAATAACCGTAGCGGCGATCGGCACTGAAATAGCCGGGCAGGGCGTAATCATCGGGCCCGAGATCGATGGCGAAACGTTCGCCGCCCGAATCCAACACGAAAGTTCCGATATCGAGATTGGAATGGTTCGCGGCATTGTCGCCCGCCTTGAACGCCACGAACATGGCGTTGCGGTCCGTCCAATTTCCCCGCAGGCTCGCGGTCTCCACATGCCGAAAATAGGCGTCGCGGCGCAATCCGATTTCGGCGGGCGAGTGGCGTTGGGGCTGGAACCACACGACACCGGTGCCAGTGGTCGTGGCGTTGCGGCCGGCGATCCAGGCGTAAAGCGGGCGGTCGAAGCGGCGGGCGAGCCACATCAGGGCAGGGGTGTGACGCACGGCCTCACTGCCATCGGCGAAATTGAAGGCCTTGCCGCCGGGACCTTCCATGTGGAGCCGGTAGAGGCCGGTTTCGGAAAATCCCGGCGTGGCCGAAAGGCCGAAATCGTGCCCCAACGCACTCTCCAGCGACGCCAGCAGGAAAACCGCGTATTGGCTCGCATAATCC
This sequence comes from Asaia bogorensis, assembly GCA_945892765.1. Classification (GTDB taxonomy): domain Bacteria; phylum Pseudomonadota; class Alphaproteobacteria; order CACIAM-22H2; family CACIAM-22H2; genus SHVT01. Next base: position 1,814 of record CAMDDQ010000147.1, on the reverse strand, counting down.
CAATAGGCGACGCCTTCGTCCCAACCGCCATCCGGGCCGTAACTTGCCAAAGCCGGGCGGGACGAGGCGGTGGCCGATTCCACGATGCTCGCGGCAAGACGGGGTTCGTGTTCGGCGATGGCAAGCGCTCCGGCGGCGAGCCCACCATTGCATACCAAATTCCAGTTGTGGGTCGCCTGCGTCCAGAAGGTGCGGCGGCGATATTCCTCGACGCCGGGCGACAATCCCTTGTCCACAATGGCGGCGCGGGCCAAGGCTCTATCTTCGTCGGCCAGAGCGTCATGACACCAATCATAGGCGATGGCGACGGCCATCGTCATTTCGGCGACGTCCAGAAAGTGGGACGGATTCCAGGATTTGAAACCGCACACCCGGCGCAATTCCACACCCACACGCTGCGGATAACGCGTATCGCCGGTAAGCAGCCAGGCGGTGCCGAGATCCTCGATGCGCTTCAGCGCCTCGCGCGAGGTCGGAAGCAACACCGGGCGTTTTGGCTCGAAGGTGTAATCGACCGCAGGCTGCGCAAGCAGCCGGTCCGCTTCGCGCAACAAAGCCGCGCGCCACCGCTTGCCAACGTCGTCGGCCCCGAGACGGGCGTTGAGCGTGGAAATCTCGGCCGGTGTGGTCAGGAGCCTAGGTCGCGCGGCGCGCAAACCTGCTAGGACACCGCCGGGGCTGGCTGGCGCGCGCGGTGCCGTGCAGCCGGCGAGCGCGCCGCCGCCCGCGATCAGGAACTCTCGACGGCCCAATTTCACCATGGTTGGCGCTCCATTCCGCCCGCGCATAGGCAAACCCTGTACCCCCTCGCGCCGTTTCGCGCAACCGGCGCCGCCCCACCCGATTCAGCGAACACGGATTTTTCGATTCAGCGCAGGATTCCACGCGGATGACCCGTGACAACCCATATCGCCACCGACACATTCCGGTCGGGCGGCGGATGGCGAGGGAGACTGCATGATGACTTTTCGACTAGGCGGCGTCGTTGCGGCGGCGCTGCTGGTGACCGGGGCAACGGCGCAAACCCGCGACGATGATTTCCAGTTTTTTACACCCGACGGCGCCGGGCCGACGTGGCTGATCCAGGCGCAGGCCCAGCCTCAAGGGCAGCCCGTGCCCCAGGCACGACCGCGGCCGGTGCCGCCAGGATCGGGACCGGGCGGGCGGCAACAGCGTCAGCCTGATCCAGCTGACGAAGCCATGCGGCAGGGCATGGACCAACCAACACGGAACCCGCAGGGTTTTCCCGGCCAAATACCGCCCGGCGGCATGATGAGCCAGGGGATGATGATGCCCGGCATTGTGCCTGGCATGATGATGGACCCGCGGATGATGCAGCAGGGCTGGGGGATGGTCCCGGCAATGCCGCCTGGTGCCATGATGGGCCAAGGAATGATGGCGCCCGGCATGATGATGGGGCAACCGATGATGGACCCGCGAATGATGGCGCAGGGCATGATGCAGCGGCTCCAGGCGATGCAGATGATGCAAATGCAGATGCAAATGCAGATCCAGCAGATGCAGATCCAGCAGATGCAGATCCAGCAGATGATGATGGGCCGGGAAATGCGCGGCAACCAACGCGGCATGGTCCAGGGCCAGGAGACGCTGCGCGGCCGTCAAGAGACACGAGAGCGGCGCGGAGTGCCGCCCCAGGCGACGCCGGCGAGGGGCGCGGGATCTCCCCGGCTTGGCGCCCTTCACGACCGCCTTCAGATCGCCGAGGCCCAAGAAGCCGTGTGGAACGCCTTCGTTGCGGCGTTCGAGACCGGCACCTCCCGCGATGCCACCGCCGCCAACGAACCGCGCCGTGG
>CAMDDQ010000146.1 GCA_945892765.1 Asaia bogorensis | reverse complement strand
TGCCCTATGCGGTCCCCAACCTGCAAATCGAATACACCAACATGCCCAGCCATCTGCGCCTCGGCTTCTGGCGCGGTCCGGGCGTCAGCCAGACTTTGTTCCAGATCGAATCCTTCATCGACGAATGCGCCCTCGCCGCTGGCAAGGATCCGGCGGACTATCGCAAGGCGCTGCTGGCGACGAACAAGGATCCGGGTTGGATGAAGGTGATGAACGAAATCACCGAAAAATCCGGTTGGGGCAAGAAAACCTTCCCCAAGGGCACGGCGCAGGGCATGGGCATCGGCGACGGCCACGGCACGATCGCCGCGGTGGTTGTCACCGTCACCGTCAGCCAGAGCGGCGAAGTTAAGGTCGACGAGGCGCATGTCGCCTTCGATTCCGGCAACATCGTCAACAAGGCCGACATCATTGGCCAGCAGGAAGGCAGCATCGCGTTTGCCCTCACCGCCGCGCTCTATGGCGAAATCACCGTCCGCAAGGGCCGCGTCGTCGAAGGCAATTTCGACGACTACCAGATGCTCCGCATCGCCGATATGCCCGACGTGAAGGTGCATTTCGGCGGCTTGACCGGCGGCAGCAAATGGGGCGGCCTGGGCGAGCCGGCCGTCGGCCCGCTTTTCCCGGCGGTGGCCAATGCGGTGTTCAAGGCGACCGGCAAGCGCGTGCGGTCGATGCCGCTGAAGAACCACGATCTGAGCTGGTCGTAATCGGTAAGAATGTAAGGCGGCCGGGGGCGACCTCGGCCGCCTTTTTCTTTAAACAAGAGGGAAAGATGAAACGCGGATTGGCGCTGGTGGCGCTTGGCGTGTTGTGGTTGGGGTTGCTCGCGCCGGGTCCGGCTTGGTCGCAGACGCGCGACCCGATCCGCGACGCGCTCGACCGCGTGGCCGAACTCTACCACCAGAAAAAATTCGATGAGGCCGAGCTGTTCGCCGAGCAGGCCTTGAGCCTGAGCGAAGAAATTTACGGCGAGGAACATCCGACGACCGCGGTCATGCTCAACAATCTTGGCGAGCTGTATCGCGAGCAGAAGAAATATGCCGATGCCGAGGCGATGCACCGGCGGGCGCTGGGTATCCGCGCGCTCAAACTCGGCCCGGAGTCGCGGGCCGCGGGTGAATCGATGTTCAACCTAGCCGTGGTCAACCAAGCCATGGGCCGCGCCGAATTCGCCGAGCAGCTTTATTTGCGCTGTCGGCCGATCATGGAGGCCACCCTGGGCCCCAATAACCCGGTCTTGGCCGTCGTCTACAACCAGATGGCCGGTTTCTACCGCGCGCAGGGGCGCATCGGTGATGCCGAGCCGCTCGAACGCAGCGCCGCGGCGATTCTCGCCAAGGTGCCGCGGCGCGGGACATAGACGCGCGCCTCGCCTATTTCGCGGCGCCTTCCTTCGCGAAACGCGTGACGGTCAGGGCGCCCTGAATACGCTCGGCCGTGAACTTGATCTTGTCGCCGGTCTTAAGCTGGTCGAGCATCGCCGGTTCCTTGACCCCGAACACCATGGTCATGCCCGGCATGTTCATATTGGCCATCGGTCCGTGTTTGATCGTGACCTTTTTTTCTTCGAGATCGACCTTGGTCACCTCGCCGTCGGTCATGGCCATGTCCATCGGGTGCTGACCCATGGGCATCGGCATCTGCATCTGAGCGAGGACATCGCCGGGAACCAACGAACCCAACACCAAAGCCAACGCGGCTATCGACTGCCTCATGGAGAAATCTCCTTTTCCGTCGGACGACGAACAAAGGAAAGAATACTGATGCGTGACCGCCCGCGAATTGATTCAGATCAATCGGGCGGCCGCCCGGCTTGGGAGGCCTGGACCGAGCCATTGCCAGAATTCATGGCATGCTTTCACATCATCGACCCGATCTCGGGAAAGGTGAGTGCTATGACCATGATGCGTCGCATGTTCGGCCGGATCGTGTTGGCGCTGATCCTGCCGCTGCAGTCTCTGGCCCAGGCGGCCGCGGTTCCGCCGCAGCCGATGGATATTCCGGGCTCCACCAGCTACGTTTATAAGACGATAGACAGCGGCGATTTGCGACTGCACTACTTCAGCCCGCCCGGCCGCTACATCGCAAGCCTGCGGCCGGCCATTGTCTTCTTCTCCGGCGGCAACTGGACGACAGGGTGGATAACCCAGTTCCAGGCTCAGGCAAAACACTTCGCCGAGCGGGGCATGGTCGCAATTCTGGCCGACTACCGCGTCTTCGGCCGGCAAGGAACCGGCGCCTTCGAGGCCATGACCGATGCCGCGTCTGCGATACGACGCGTCCGGGCGCGCGCGGTCGAGCTAGGGATCGATCCGAACCGCATCGCGGCGTCCGGTGCGGCCGCCGGCGGGCATCTGGCTCTCAGCGCCGCGGTCTTCGATACCTTCAATGAAAAGGGCGAAAACCTGCGCGTCAGCGCCAAGCCGAATGCGCTCGTTCTCTTCAACCCCGTGGTCGACACGACCTACAGCACGCCCGCGGAATTCCCAGACCGGTTTGGCGTCCGCGCCAAGGAGGGTTCGCCCGCGCACCACGTCGGCCGGGGTCTGCCGCCGATGATCGTCATGCACGGGACCGCGGACCGAACCGTGCCGTTCGCCGATGTTGAGCGTTACTGCGCCGAGGTGCGGCGCCTCGGCAACGATTGTCAGCTCGTCAAATACTAAGGCGCCCAACAGGGGTTCTTTGGGCTACCGCAATGGTCCGAGCCGAAGCTGCAGGAGGCGGATCGCTTCTTGACCAAGCTGGGTTATCTTTCCGGTCGCGGCGGCGCCCAACACCGCCGGGCCGGCGCCGGCACCCCCTTCGAGCGTCGTGCGCACTGCCACGCTTGAGGCTTACCAGACCGTGGCTAACCCGATACCTGGCGACGCCTACAGCGTGCGTGAGTCCGACGACTGCGCGATAACCCTGACCCACAACGCGCAGGCCATCAAGAGTTTCACCCACAAGAGCATCTTTCCCAACTACCATCCGAAGGAGGAGTTCGTCAGGCAGCTCTCCTGGACGCAGTTCTCCTTCGCCGGCCGCCTGGTCGATCTGGCCGGCGACCGCCTTGAAACGAACGCGCAGCTCGACATCCCGCGCATTGAGGGACTCGAGAATGGCGATCGGGAAGCGGCAATCGGTGACATCGGCGCTGATTTCGGTCAGCACCTTGGCCCCGGAGGGCGAGGAGGAATCCTCGACGATTGTCCATTTGATGGCTGCCGCCGCCGGTCAATGCCGCGGTGAAACCCGAAGGCATGGCCCCGACCGGCGTGTTTTCGAAATCGAATATTTCCGTCTTGCCGGCCGCCGATTGCGCCGCGGCACGGTCCAGGGTCGCGAACGGTTGCACGAGAGCAACGGCAAACGCCGATAGAATTGCCAAGCGACGGATTGCCGCCATTTCTCTCCGGCCGCTCACGATGGCTGCTGTTCGGCGTCGCCTTTGATCCGGAACCTGCCGGTCTGCGGGCACACTTCGATGCGCTCGTTGATGTCGGAGATGCGGCGGATAAGAACGCGGATGATGCCCTTGAGGCCGGGCTCGGCGCGCGCCATCAGCCGCTCGATGTGATTGCTCTGGATCGCGGTCAACTCGCAGGTCGTATGGGCTCGGGCATTGGCGCTGCGCCGGCCGTCGTTGAACAAGGCCATTTCGCCGAAAACTTCTCCGGGATGGAGCAGCGCGATGGTCACGTCGGCCCCGTTTTCGTGTTTATAGATTTCCACGGTGCCTTTGTTGATGAGATAGGCGCTGAGGCCGGTTTCGTTGGCGTGAAAGATGATGCGGCCGGCGGGCAACACGGCCCGGCTGAGAACCTCGGCATCGGCCTTTTCGTTCGGCATGGGGACTCCTCGCGTTCTGCTTCGGGGCGGCTTAGTTGGGAGAGAGGGCTTCGATGATACGGCAACTGGCGATGGTGCGCCGTCCGCGGCAACTCCGGCTGATGCGGCGCAGCTGTTCGGCCAAGCGCGTAAGGTCGGCGATTTTGGTCTCCACGGCCTGGAGATGGCCGGCGGCCAACCGGTCCACCTCGGCGCA
>CAMDDQ010000145.1 GCA_945892765.1 Asaia bogorensis | reverse complement strand
AAGATCATGAGCAAGGCCGCGAACCTGATGCGCGAGCGCCATGATGTCATTTCAAAAATCATGGTGCAGGAGCAGGGCAAGGTCTACGTCGAAGCGCGCGGCGAGGTGCTGGTCTCCGCCGACATCATCGACTGGTATGCCGAGGAGGGCCGCCGGTCCTACGGGCGCATCGTGCCGGGCCGCGCCAAGGGCGTGCGCCAGCTCGTGATCCAGGAGCCGGTCGGCGTCGTCGCCGCGTTCACGCCGTGGAACTTCCCGGTGCTGACGCCGGCGCGCAAGGTGGGCGGCGCGCTCGCCGCCGGCTGCTCGCTGATCCTCAAAGCCTCGGAAGAGACGCCGGGCGCCTGCGTCGAGATGGTGAAGTGCTTCGCCGATGCCGGGCTGCCGGCGGGCGTGCTCAACCTGGTGTTCGGCGTTCCCGCGGAAGTCTCCGAGCACCTGCTCGCCAAGGACGCGGTGCGCAAGATTTCCTTCACCGGCTCGATCCCGGTCGGCAAGCACCTGGCCCAGCTCGCGGCCAAGGGCATGAAGCGCACCACCATGGAGCTTGGCGGGCACTCGCCGGTCGTGGTGTTCGGCGACGCCGATCCGGAGAAGGCGGCCGACACCATCGCGGCGTTCAAGTACCGCAACGCCGGCCAGGTCTGCATCTCGCCGACGCGGTTCTATGTGCAGGAGGACGTCTACAAGCGCTTCCTCGCGCGCTTCACCGAATACGCCAACGGCATCAAGCTCGGCGACGGCCTGGAGAAGGGCATCACCATGGGGCCGCTGGCCAACTCGCGCCGGCTCGACGCGATGGACAGTTTCGTCGCCGACGCCAAGAGCTGCGGCGGCAAGATTGCCACCGGCGGCAAGCGGAGCGGCAACCAGGGCTATTTCTACGAGCCGACCGTGATCACCGACGTGCCGGACGATTCCAAGATCATGACCGAGGAGCCGTTCGGCCCGCTGGCGCCGATCGTCACCTTCAAGACCTTCGACGAGGTGGTGGCGCGCGCCAACTCGTTGCCGTTCGGGCTCGCGGCCTATGCGTTCACGACCTCCACCACGACCGCGGCGGCGATCGGCGACGCCATCGAATCCGGCATGGTCGGCGTCAACTCGATCGCGATCTCGACGCCGGAGACGCCGTTCGGCGGGGTGAAGGAATCCGGCCACGGCAGCGAAGGCGGCACGGAGGGGCTGGGGGCGTATCTGGCGACGAAGTTTATTTCGCAGGGGTGAGGATCGTTTCGCGGTCTTACTCCGCCTCATCCTGAGGAGCGCCCGAAGGGCGCGTCTCGAAGGATTGTGGCGAGAAAGTGTGGTCACGTTTACTGAGCCGTTTCGCGGTCTTCGGCTCAACGATCTATCTGTCGCGTCTCAGATTTTGAGGCGTGACATTTCACCTTCAAGAAATTCGAGCGCTGCGAGGGCGACCGCCCCGACAGAACGTTCCTCTCCGCTGGCCGTGGTTACCCCGACCTGAGGCGATCCATCCCAGGGAAATTCACCCCATGGATACTTACCCCAGTCGGATGAGCTTACGGTTATTTGTTCAACAGCCGTTACTTCTGGTTTTCGATGCTTTGTATTGGTGAGATGAACATGTTTTTGAGCATTTGCAACATCGCGGAGCAGTCGGAAATCGGGATTGCGGCTCGCCAGCCGTCCACGATAATGACTATCGCGGTTCTCAATCGGTAACCCTACGACTTCAGATGGAGAGTTGTGAGCACACCAGACGCAGACATGCGCTGCAAGTGCATCGACCATCGCCACGGCGTTGTGAGCATGTCGCACGCTCGCGTGGTTGGTCCTGAGTTCTTCTATGTTAGGACGAACAACCTGCTCTAGGAATTCGCGCGGTGTCATCGGCTCCTGCCCGACCAATTACTGGTCTTGCATTTGTCTCTGGCGTCGGATCGCTGAAATGTACTTGCTATTTTCTACCGCCCTCACACCAACTCCAACCTCAGCTCCCGTCCGACAATCCTCGCTGCCCGCTGCAAGCTCTCGATCGTGGCGCTGCCGTTGTCGGGATCGAGCAGCCGATCGAGTTGGGCGCGGCTCGTGTTCATCAGCTCGGCCATGCGCTTCTTGGTGACGCGCTTCTTTTTCATCTCGGCGGCGAGTTGCCGCGCGATCACTGCCTTGATGGCGGCGGCGGTCACGTCTTCGCGGATGCCGGTTTCATCGAGCCAGCTTTCGAAGGTCGATCCGATATGGGGGTTCTTTTTCTTCCTGGTCATGACGACAGCTCGATTCTCACGGGCATTGAAAAAATGTGTGTACCTAAATTGGTACAGTAGCAGTTTGACTGCGGCAATCAGCATCCTCTTGACATCTCGCATTATGTAGGAATATATTCCAGATATCCTGTTTGTGTAAAACAGGAACGGCGGCCGATGCATCGGCCGTCGAAGTGGAGCGCCGGGAGGCGCCCGTGCCCTACGTCACTGGGCACGCGCGCCCGAAAGCGGCGGGTCCTGGTAACAGGGCTCTGCCGTGGCGCGCGGCGGGCCTGCGTCAATGGCCCGCCGGGTGCGGCGATCCGCACCCGGGCGCTTCTCGGCGCTCCATTCCCCTTGGGGAAACGGAAAAAGGGACACAGGCGTACCCGGCGCCTTAAAAGAATACGGGGGGCGAAGCTTGCCCGATTGCTGGCTGACAATTGAATCGGATTGCCGCGCGGGGCAGAATTCGAATCGCGCGCGCGTTCTGCGCCGCAACGCGAGGAGGACGTCATGGCGAAGGGCGACCAGAAAACCAACAGAGAGAAAAAGAAACCGAAGGCCGACAAGAACAAGAAGCCGAAGCATTTGCCGTTCGGCGGCAAGATGCCGATGGGCGTTTCCCTCGGCAAGAAGTAGCGCTCGTTACTCCGCGCTTTTCCGCGGCAGCGGAAAGTCGGTGCGCTCGTAGAGCTGCCGGATGCCGTCGCCGTCGAAGCGCTCCTCGTTCACCTCGAGGGTGGCGCCGAGCAGCAGTTCGGGGTCGAGCTGTTCGATGGCGAAGCGCACGGCCTCCGCCGCGGAGGGAAAGCGCCGATAGCCCATCGGCCGCTTGGCCTTTCGGCTGCGGCTCGGAAACAGCTCCGCGGGCGCTTTATAGTCGAAACTGCTCATGAGCGAATGTAACACATTCGCCGCGGCCGGGCGCGGTCATTCGACGTTGATTTCATGAGGGGATCGGCTATTCCTCGGCGGCGGATTCGGCCGGCGTCCCATCGGCTTTGAGGAGCGTATCGCGTCATGGCGGAATCCATCGTCAGCCTCGGCCCCACGTCGGAAATCCCGGAAAATTCTGTGAAACGCTTCGAGGTCGGCAACCACGTCCTCGCCGTCTACAACCTCGACGGCACGTTCTACGCCACCGACGACGAATGCACCCACGGCGCCGCGAGCCTCGCCGACGGCATCCTCGACGGCGACGTCATCGAATGCACCTTGCATTTCGGCGCGTTCAACGTCCGCACCGGTGAGGCGGTGCAGCCGCCGTGCTTCACTCCGCTGCGCACCTACAAGGTCGAGGTGAAGGACGGGCAGGTGGTGGTGGATATGGACAAGGAGGCGACGGGCTAATCGGTTGCCTCCTGGCACGCCCGCCACAGTTTCTCCGGCGTCGCGGGCATGTCGATCCTGGCACCGGCGCCGCCCGGAATGGCGTCGGCGATCGCGTTCATCACCGCCGCGATCGCAGCGGTGGTGCCGGCCTCACCGGCGCCCTTGACGCCGAGCGGGTTGGTGGTCGCCGGCACCGGATGGAAACCCTCCTTGAAACTCGGCAGGTCGTGGGCGCGCGGCATGGCGTAGTCCATGAACGAGCCGGTGATGAGCTGGCCGCCGGAATCGTAGACCGTGTTCTCCATGATCGCCTGGCCGAGACCCATGGTGACGGCGCCGTGGGTCTGGCCTTCGACGATCATGCGATCGAGCACGTTGCCGCAGTCGTCCACTGCCGAATAGCTGGCGATGCTGAGCTTGCCGGTCTGCGGGTCGATCTCGACCTCGGCGACGTGGCAGCCGTTCGGGAACGTCAGCGGCGTTTCGGTTTGAAGTTTGGTGTCGAGGCTCTCC
>CAMDDQ010000144.1 GCA_945892765.1 Asaia bogorensis | reverse complement strand
CGATCGACATGAAATAGACCAGCTTGCCTTCCGACTGGCCGCCGAACGTGGCCACGACCAGCACCGCCGCCGTCTGCGCCATGGCCTCGACGATCAGGACGCCCGGCATGACCGGCTCGGACGGGAAATGACCCTGAAAGAACGGTTCGTTGATGCTGACGTTCTTGATTCCGACGGCGCTGTGGTCGAGTTGAATATCGGTGACCCGATCGACCATCAGCATCGGGTAGCGATGGGGGATCATCTGAAGGATCCGCTTGATGTCGACGGAAGTGGCTGTCGAGAGGCTTGCCTTGTCGGTCTGGATGTTCATTTCACCGCCATCTCTGCTCAGAATCGGGTTCCGAAGCTGAACCTGAAGTTCTGAGTCTTATCCCAAGTCTCCTGAACAATCGGGAAGCTGTAGTCTACCCGGATCGGCCCGAATGGCGATATCCATTGAATGCCGAAGCCGGTGCCCACCCGCATCAACTGACTGTCGAGAACCGACGCCCCGAAATTCGACGCCTGATTGCCCCAAAGGGAGCCGGTATCGACAAACGCCTTGCCGACTAGGCCGAGTTCCTTGGGGATGCCGTAGAGCGGGAAGCTGAGTTCGGTGGTTGTTGTATAAAAATACTGGCCGCCCAAGGAATCGGTAGTGCCGGCGTCGCGCGGGCCGACACCCGCCACGGCAAAGCCACGCAGGTTGTCGCCGCCCAGGAAGAACAGATTGTTCAGTTTGATATAGGTATTATTGTACGGCACGACAACGCCCAGCGAGCCGCCGACCGATATCACGACGTCGTCGATGATGCTCTGGAAGTATACCGCGTCGGCGGTCGTGCGGGCGTATTGCTCGGTTCCGATAGCGCCTGCAACTGCCACCGTATTGCGCAGCAAAAATCCCTTCGTCGTATTGATTCGCACATCGCGTGTATCCCAGGCGATCGTTTCGGAAACTTCAGAAACCGTGGAAAGACCCGCCTGCGCCTGCACGACGGGCGAGGCGAACGGCGAGACGTTGAAGATATTCGTCTGCCGTAGAGTGTAGCGAACGATCTGCCGCGTGTGCTCGCTGTAGGCCCAGCCGCTGCGCAGCGCGAAGCCGATGCTGGCATCGTTATAGTTGGCAACCGCCTGCCGATCGTTCGATGTCCGGAAGATGTCGAAGCCGGCTACCATGTTGCGATCGAGGAAATACGGCTCGGTGAAGCTGAAATCGATGTTGGTGCTCAAGGTGCCCAACGACAATCCGAGTCGAACTTCCTGCCCCTTGCCCAGGAGATTGCGTTCCTTGATCGAGATGTCGCCCACGATACCGGCCGTGGTCGAATAGCCGGCACCGAACGAGATTTCGCCGGTGCTCTGTTCGACGACTTGGACTTCGAGATTGGTCTTGTCGGGCGCGGAGCCGGGCGCCGCCGAAATGTCGACTTTCTCGAAGAAGCCGAGGGCACGCAGGCGTTCCTGGCTGCGACGTAGCTTCGCGGAGCTGAAGGCATCGCCCTCGGCAAGACGGAACTCGCGCCGGATCACCCTGTCCAGGGTGCGTGTATTGCCCGAAATGTTGATGCGCTCGACATACACACGTGGCCCTTCCTGGACCTCGAAGGACACGTCGACCGTCTTGGTATCCTTATTGCGCCGAATATTCGGACGGACTTCGACGAAGGCATAGCCCAGCGCGCCAACGACGTCGGATAGCGTGGCGATGGTCTTTTCCACATCGGTGGCGTCGTACCAGTCGCCTTCGCTCATCGACAGGTAGGTCTTCAGGACATCGACATCCAGTCCCGGGAAGCGGGTCGAAACGTCGACCTCGCCGAATTTGTAGCGATCCCCCTCGCTGATCGTAAAGGTGAGGAAGAATCCATCGCGGTCCGGCGACAGCTCGGCGAAGGCCGACACCACGCGAAAATCGGCATAGCCCTCGGAAAGGTAGAACTTGCGCAGCAACTCGCGATCAAGGTTGAGGCGGTCCGGGTCGAAGCGGTCATCCGAGGACAGGAAACGCCACCAAGCGCTTTCCGCAGTCCGGATCTTGCCGCGCAACGTGCCGTCACTGAAAGCCTCGTTGCCCACGAAAGTGATGCGCTTGATGCCGGTTACATCACCTTCATTGATCTCGAAGACGAGATCGACCCGGCCCTGCTCCAGTTTGATGATCTTGGGCTCGACCGATGCATTGTAGCGACCGCCGCGGCGGTAGATGGTGAGAATGCGTTCGACGTCTGACTGCACGCGCGCCCGTGTGAAGACCTGGCGAGCCCGCGATTGCACTTCGTCGCGTAGTTTGTCGTCATCGATCTTCCCGTTGCCCTCGAAGGCGACGCGATTGATGATTGGATTTTCCGTAACCTTGACCACCAAGGTCGAGCCCTGCATCTCGATCACGACGTCCGCAAACAGGCCTGTCCCGAACAAGGCCTTCAGGGAGCGGTCGGCGGCGGCAGTATCGTAGGGCTGACCTTCCTTGAGCTGAAGGTAGGACCGAATAGTCTCCCGTTCGGCGCGGACATTGCCCTGAATCTGAACAGCCGAGATCGTGCCCGCAGCAGCAGCACCGCGCTGGGCGTGCGCCGTGGTGGCGAATGCGAAAACTAAGGCGATGGCCAGTACGGCCCAACGAACGATCAAACTCACCCCCGGCATCTTCCAGACCTGCCGATGGCCATACTCAGGAACGCCGTTTCATAGACCGGGATCAATGCCTTAGCCACCCCTTTTGTTCCCGATTCGCCCCCGCTGATGTCCATTCGGTCACTTCAGTAGGAGCTTGATGTCGTTGAATGTCGCAACCAGCGCCATGCCGATCACCAAAGCGAAACCAACCCTCAGGCCAAATTCCTGCGCCTTGAGGCTGAGCGGCTTTCCCCGCACTGCCTCATAAAGGTACATCGCCAAATGACCGCCATCGAGCATCGGCACCGGCAGTAGATTGAACACGCCCAGCACGACCGACAGGGCGATCACGAGGTTGAGGATTCCGATCCAGCCGGCGTGCGATGCCTCACCAGCCGCCTTGGCGATGCGGATTGGCCCACCCAGTTCGTCGACCGGGCGGGTGGCCGTCAGAATCTGCGCCATCGACGTATAAAACATCGTTGTCATGCTCCAGACGGCACGCACGCCTGCCCCCATCGCGCCCAGCACGCCATGGCTGCGGAATTCAGTAATGCCCGCCGGGCGGATGCGGAGACGGCCGACGACCTGCTCCTTGCCCGCGCAATCGACCACCTTGTCGGCGATCGGAACGATCGTCGTCTCCTCGCGCCGCCCGTCGCGGTCGTATTTCACCAACAGGGGCTGGCCTGCGCGCGCGCCGATCAGCTCGGGGATGCGTGAAAAATACTCCACGGGCTTGCCGTCGATCTCGAGCAGCAGATCGCCGACCTTGAGGCCGGCCGCCTCGGCTGGGCCATTCGGCGCAAATCCCCCGACGACGGGACGGATGAGCTGGTCCAGTCCCAGTTCGCCGTAACGCAGCGTGTTGTTGTAGCGGTCCGTGCGCTCGCAGAACTGCGGCACGATCTCGCCATGCAGCAGCTGGTTGCCGCGACGATACTCGACCGCCATCGGCTTCGCCCAATAGAGGAATTGCGAGTCCTGGATGTCCTCGTAGCGATCGATCCGCCGATCGGCGAGGCGAACGATCTCGTCGCCCGTGCGCATGCCCGCTTTGGCGGCCGGACCGTTGACCTGAACCGCGACCGTGGCCGGCGAGTACGGTTCACCGGCAATGAAGAACACAACCGTCAGGACAAGGAAGGCGAACAGCAGATTAGCCGCCGGCCCGCCGAGCACCACAGCAGCCCGCGCATAAAGCGGCTTGGAGAAAAAGGCGCCCTTCACGGGCGCCCCCGACAGCGCGGCTTCGGACGGCGTCGTGCTGGTCTCGTCGTTGTCGCCCAGGAACTTGACGTAGCCGCCAAGCGGGATGGCCGACACTTTCCATCGCGTACCCCGCCGGTCCGTCCAGCCGAACAGTTCAGGCCCGAAGCCAATCGAAAAGACCTCAGCATGAATGCCGAAGCGGCGCGCCACCCAGTAGTGACCAAACTCGTGAATGAATACGAGCAGCGTC
>CAMDDQ010000143.1 GCA_945892765.1 Asaia bogorensis | reverse complement strand
TTTCTCCGTCAATCGCGGCGAGGTTCTTGGTTTCCTTGGTCCCAACGGTGCGGGCAAATCGACGACGATGAAGATGATCGTCGGCTTCCTCACGCCCAACAACGGCCAGGCGCTCGTCTGCGGTCACGACGTTCAGGAAAACCCGATCGCGGTCAAACGCAGGATCGGATACCTGCCCGAAGGCGCCCCGCTCTACCCGGACATGACGCCCTTCGCCCATCTCGGGTTCATAGCCGACATCCACGGAATCGCGGGCGCAGACCGCACACGCCGCCTTGCGCGCGCAATACAACTGCTCAAACTCGACGACGTCTTGCATCAGCCGATCGATACGCTTTCCAAGGGGTTCAGGCGTCGCGTGGCGCTGGCGCAGGCTTTGCTGCACGACCCCGAAGTGCTGATTCTCGACGAGCCCACCGACGGACTCGATCCCAACCAGAAACACGAGGTTCGTGCGCTCATACGGGGCATGGCCGCGGAAAAAGCCATCATTATTTCCACGCATATTCTGGAAGAGGTCGAGGCCGTCTGCACACGCGCCGTCGTCATTGCACGGGGCCGCATTATCCTCGATGGCACGCCGGAGCACCTCACGGCGCAATCGAAATACCACAACGCCGTCTCGATCGTTCTGCCTTCGGCCGCGGTCGCCGATGTCAAACTCCAGCTTCAGCGCCTGCCATCCGTCGCGGCGATCGAAGAAACGGCCGCGCCAGACGACGGCCTTTGCCTGACGGCCTTGCCACGCGATGGCCTGCCGATCGCGGCGGCAATCAGCGCCTCGCTGCAGGGACATCGCGACATCCGTGAATTTCGCATCGAACGCGGCCGTCTCGACGAAGTCTTCCGCCGCTTAACCGCATCCGACTGACCGGACCGTTCATGCGCAACATTTCAGCCATCTTCATGCGTGAATTGACCGGCTATTTCATCACGCCGGTGGCCTATGTCTTTTTGATTATTTTCCTCGCGCTCACGGCGTCGTTCACCTTTTACCTGGGTGACTTCTTTGGGCGCGGCCAGGCCGACCTCCAATCCTTCTTTGCCTTTCATCCGTGGCTGTACCTCATCCTTATCCCCGCGGTGACGATGCGGCTGTGGGCGGAGGAGCGGAAGCAGGGAACACTCGAGCTTTTGTTGACCCTGCCGATTTCGCTGGTGGCGGCGGTGGTCGGCAAATTCCTTGCGGCTTGGGCTTTCACCGCGACCGCTCTCGCACTGACCTTTCCGATGTGGCTATCGGTCAACTATCTGGGAGAGCCCGACAATGGCGCGATTGCGGCCGGGTATGTCGGCAGCCTGTTGATGGCTGGAGGTTATCTCGCCATTGGCGCAGCAATCTCGGCGCTGACCAAGAACCAGGTTATCGCGTTCATCCTGGCCGCGGTTCTGTGCTTCATTGTTACGGTCAGCGGGCTTCCCATTGTTCTCGATTTCTTTTCGGCTTGGGCACCAACAATTTTGGTCGACGCGATTGCCTCCTTCAGCTTCATCACGCATTTCAACGCCATTAGCCGCGGCGTAATCGACGTTCGCGATATCGTGTATTTTGCAACACTGATCGCGTTGTTTCTGTATGTGAATGCCGCGGCCATCGAGATGAAGAAAGCGGCTTGAGAAACCGGTCATGACTCAACCCAAACTTTCGCGGAACGCCTTGTCGCTCGGCGCACTTTTCTCGGCCGCCATCCTGTTCGTGGCGATCAATATCATCGTCAATACCGAAATCAGATCTGCACGTGTCGATCTCACCGCGAATCGGCTCTACACTTTGTCCGAGGGCACCTCGGCCCTTCTGAAAAAACTCACCGAGCCGATTACGCTTCGCTTCTACTACACCGAGCGCCTCGGCTCCGCGCTTCCCCAAATCGCTGCTTACGCCCAACAGGTACGCGACCTGATCGAGGAATACGCGACCGCATCCGGCGGCAAAATACGGATCGAAACGTTCGATCCCTTGCCTTTTACCGACGTGGAAGACCGCGCCGTTGCCTTCGGGCTCCAAGGGGTTCCCGTCGATTCGCGCGGGGAGGTTCTTTATTTCGGCCTGGCCGCTACCAATTCCGTCGATTCCGAGCAGATCATTCCGTTCTTCACGCGCGAACGCGAGCAATTCCTTGAGTACGACTTGACCAGGCTCATCTTCAACTTGGTGTCGTCGAAGAAAAAGGTCGTCGGGCTTATCTCCGGCCTCCCGCTTTTTGGAGAGTTTCTCGGACCGGGACGCCCCCCCACGCCTTGGGCCGTAACCACTCAAATTCAACAATTCTTCGAGGTCAAGAGCCTCGACCGAGACATCCCCTCGGTGCCGGACGACATCAGTGTCCTCATGATCGTTCACCCCCGAAACATGAGTGATCAAGCTCTCTACGCCATCGATCAATACATCCTGCGTGGGGGGCGGGCGATCGTGTTCGTTGATCCTCATTCCGAGGTCGAAGCAAGCCGGCCCGTCCAAGGGGGTCTGCCGTTTCAGACCGGATCGGCGTTGCCCCGACTCTTCGATTCCTGGGGCATCGAGATGCTGACCGATCGTTTCGCGGGCGACCGCCTCGCGGCGCGGCGAGTCAACGCCGGCACCGAAAGCCGGGTGACGGCCGTCGATTACCTGTCCTGGCTGAGCCTTCGTGAACCGAATTTCAATCGCAAGGACGTGCTTTCCGCCAATTTGAACCTGATCAACCTGGCCAGCGCCGGAATCTTGAACAAGAAGCCGGGCGCCGCGACCGAGATCACGCCGCTCATCGAGACGAGCGAAGAGTCGATGCCAATCGACGTCGCGCGGGTCAGATTTCAGCCCGATCCCGCCGGCCTGTTGGCGGCATTCAAGCCCGAATACCAACGTCTGATGCTGGCGGCGCGCATTCACGGCAAGGTAAAGACCGCGTTCCCCAATGGGCCACCGCCGCAGCCCGACGACCAATCCGCTGTCAAAGCGCCGCCGCCCACTGCGCCGGCCTCGCATCGCCCCGAATCGAGCGAGCCGGCCAACATCGTCGTCATCGCCGATACCGATATTCTCGACGATCGGTTTTGGGTTGAGACTCAGAACTTCTTCGGCCAGGCGGTTGCGGTTCCCGGCGCCAACAACGGCGATTTTGTTATAAATGTCCTGGATAACCTCTCGGGCAGCAACGATTTGATCAGCCTGCGGACGCGCGGGCTGGCATCGCGCCCGTTCCTGCGGGTGGAAGCAATCCAGCGCGACGCGGAGCTTCAATTCCGCGCCAAGGAAAGAGAACTCCAAATGAAGCTGAACGACGCGCAACGGAGGCTCCGCGAGATTCAGACCAAGGACCAGGGCGGGGGCAAGATATTGACCCAGGAGCAACAGGAGGCGACCGATCAATTCCGCGTTGAAATCTTGGCCACGCGCCGCGAATTGCGCGACGTGCAGGGCAACTTGCGTAGGGACATCGAAGACCTGGAAATGTTCATTAAAGTCGTGAATATCGGCGGAATGCCCATCGCCATCGCGCTGGCAGCCGTCTTCGTGTCGGGGCGGCTGTCTCGGCGTCGCAAAAGCGGCGCGGCGGCCTGACGACGGCACCGCCGCGACCATGAGGGGACGCCTGCACGGATGAACACAAGATCGCTTTTCGGCCTCGCTATCGTTGCCGCCGGCGCCGTTGCCATGGCGTTGTACGTTGTGCAATCGCGAGCGCCGAGCACCGGATCGATCGGCCAGGGCCAACGGTTTTTCCCCAATTTGATCACGCGCCTGGACGAAGTCGCTTCGGTCACGATCGCGACCAAGGATTTACGCGTCAGCCTCGCGGAGACCGAGGGCACTTGGAGGGTCGCCGAGAAATCCGGATATCCCGCTAATTTCGAGCGAGTCAAATCGTTTCTGGTCGGCATTGCGGAACTCAAGACGATCGAGCAAAAGACGAGCAATTCCGAACTCTTCCGCGACATCGCGCTCGAAGACATCGACGCCCCGGACGCAACGTCCACGCTGGTGACCCTCATGGATCGCGGAGGCCAACCGCTCGTCGATCTGCTGGTCGGAAGAACGCGGCTGGGCCGCGGTGCGGACGCCAGCGACGCGATGTTCGTCCGATCGCGCGGGGACAGGCAATCCTGGCTGGTCGAGGGCCGAGTCTCCTTGCTCTCAGAACCCGGT
>CAMDDQ010000142.1 GCA_945892765.1 Asaia bogorensis | reverse complement strand
CATATGTCTCCGACCACTGGTCGTGTGGGCTTGCGGCGGATGGCGGTCGCACTCGAACACGAAAGCGCGGACGAGCCTAGCATACCGGCCGTGCTCTCGGTCGCCCGGCATTGCCGCGTCGTTCTGGTCAGCGATTTTCTGTCGCCCTTGGCGGACCTCAACGCATTCGTTCGCCATCTCGCCGGATTCGGCGTGCAGGGGCATATCGTTCATATCTTGGACCCGGCCGAAGAAACGCTTCCCTTTAGCGGCCGTACATTGTTCGAGGGACTGGAGCGGGAAGGTTCAACGCTGGTCAGCCGGGTCGAAGGCATCCGCCGCGACTATGGCGCGGCGCTCGCCGCACAAATCGACGGGCTGAAGGCCATCGCGCGCGCCGTGGGCTGGACAATCGTGATGCATCGTACCGACCACTCGCCGCAGACCGCCTTGCTCTCGCTCTACATGGCTTTGACCGAAAAACCGGCGGTATAGATCGTGGGCATAGAATCTTTGGCGTTCGGCGCGCCGCTCTGGTTGGCCGCTTTGGCGGGCTTGCCGGTGTTGTGGTGGCTACTGCGTTTGACGCCGCCGGTGCCGCGGCTCGTCCGTTTTCCTGCGGTTCGTTTGTTGATGAACCTGCCAAAGGAACAGACAGCGGCCCACACACCTTGGTGGCTTCTGCTCTTGCGTATCATGGTCGCGGCGATGATCATCGTCGCGGTTTCGGAGCCGCTCGTGAATCCGACAAGCGGCCTGACCGGAAACGGAACGCTGCTTCTGGTCGTCGATGATGGTTGGGCCGCGGCCCGCGACTGGCCTGCGCGGCGCGAGACTTTGGGAAAATTGGTCGATCAGGCGGAGCGGGCACGGCGCCCCATTGTGCTTTTGACCACAGCGCCCGCAGCCGGCGACGAGGTCGCGCGGCCCAATTCGGTCATGGTCGCGTCCGAAGTTCGCGGCATTATTCAGTCACTCGAGCCCAAACCATGGGCCGTCGATCGGCAGGCCGTGCCCGCCATGATCGACGCCTTGAAGATCGAGGGTGCCGCCAGCTCGGTCTGGTTGTCTGACGGCCTGGATGACGGCAGGGTCACGGCCCTGGCCGAGCGGCTTCAACGCCTCGGCGCGCTGCAGGTCATGACGGAAAGCCCGACCGCCCTCGCCCGCGTCTTGCTGCCGCCGCAGGCCGACGGCGATGTACTCGAGGTGACGGTGGCGCGGGCGGTGGGCACGCCTGACGAAAGCGTGTGGATACGGGCCAGCGGCGAGGACGGCAAAGTTCTGGTTCGCGAGTCCCTGCGCCTGCCCGAAGGCCAACGCACGGGAACGCTCCGCCTGTCCCTGCCGGCTGAGTTGCGCAACCGCCTGGCCCGGCTGGAAATCCAAGGCGAGACCACCGCCGGCGCGGCGGTCATGCTCGATGAGCGCTGGCGTCGCCGGCCGGTTGGGATTGTGGCCGAGGCCCGCGCCGACCTCTCGCAACCCCTGCTCGCGGATATGTATTATCTCGAACGGGCATTGGCGCCCTTCAGCGAAATTCGCAAGGGCACGATCACTGATATGTTGCGCCGCGAACTCGCGGTCCTGGTCCTCGCCGATGTCGGCAAGATGTCGGACAGCGACGCCAAGGCCGTTGGCGATTGGGTGGCCAAGGGCGGCGTACTCGTGCGTTTTGCCGGCGAACGCCTGGCCCAGGGCGGCGGCGCGGATGGTTTGCTCCCGGTTTCCATCCGGGCTGGCGGCGGTCGTGCCCTCGCTGGCGCCATGTCCTGGACCGTACCGGCGATGCTGTCGTCTTTTGAGCCCGGCAGCCCGTTCGTGGGGCTCGCCATACCCGATGAAATTCGCGTTCAGCGGCAGATTCTCGCCGAACCGACCGCCGATCTCGCCGCCAAGACATGGGCGCGGCTCGCCGACGGTACCCCA
Source organism: Asaia bogorensis (assembly GCA_945892765.1). Lineage (GTDB taxonomy): Bacteria > Pseudomonadota > Alphaproteobacteria > CACIAM-22H2 > CACIAM-22H2 > SHVT01. The sequence goes on along the minus strand of CAMDDQ010000142.1, from coordinate 2,259 downwards.
TTGGTCACCGGCGAGCGCCGAGGCGACGGTTGGGTGGCCCTCGTCCACACGACCGCCAGCCCGCAATGGTCCAACCTTCCAATATCGGGGTTGTTCGTTGAGATGCTCCGCCGTGTCGTCGATTTGAGCCAGGGCGTTGCTGGGGTCGATAGCGTTTCCACGGCGCTACCGCCGTTGCTGAACCTTGACGGTTACGGCCGGCCGCAGACGCCGCCGGGCACGGCCTTTCCGATCGCAGCCGGCGATTTCAGCAAGACGACGGTCGGGCCTAAACATCCGCCGGGTTATTACGGCAACGAGACCGCCCGGCGCGCCTTGAATCTGTCGTCCACCGTCGTGCGGCCGCGCATCATCGAGAGCCTGCCGGCGGGTGTGATCCGGGCCGAATACGCAGCGGCGAGCGAAATCTCGCTGCGCCCCTGGCTTCTGGCGGTGGCATTGCTGCTGGCGCTGGTGGATTTGGCGATCAGCCTCTACATGCGCGGCTTCCTCCTCTATCGCGGTCCGGAGATGGTCGCGCCGGCGTTGCTTCTGGCCGCGCTGCTCAGCCTATCCGGCGCGGCGATGGCGCAAGCCCCGACCGCGGCCGCGGATGATGTTGCTCTGGGCTCGACATTGCAGACTCGCCTTGCCTATGTGCGGACCAATGACGGCGAGGCCGATGAAATCAGCCGAGCCGGCCTGGCCGGTTTGAGCAATATTCTTCGCCGTCGTACGTCGGTCGAGCTGGGTCCGCCGATGGAAGTCGACATCGAAGTCGACGAACTGGGTTTCTTTCCGCTTCTGTATTGGCCGATGACGGTCAGCCAGCCGCGGATTTCACCGCCAGCGATGACTCGAATCGCGAACTTCCTCCGCAATGGCGGAATGATCGTATTCGATACCCGCGAGGGTGAGATCAGCGCCGGCGGGCCCGCGACCCAACGTCTGCAGGAAATTCTGCGGGGATTGGATCTGCCCGCACTTATCCCAGTGCCGCGCGACCATGTGCTGACCAAGGCTTTCTATCTGATGCAGGATTTTCCGGGTCGGTTCGCCGGCGCCACGGTTTGGGTCGAGCAGTCCGACAGCCGCGTTAATGACGGCGTGTCCTCGCTTGTAATCGGTGGCAACGATTGGGCGGGCGCCTGGGCTGTGGATAATGGCGGCCGGCCGATGAGCGCGGTGGTGCCCGGCGGCGAGCCACAACGCGAGATGGCGTTTCGCTTTGGTGTCAACCTCGTCATGTATGCCCTTGCCGGGAACTACAAGGCCGACCAGGTTCATATCGATGCGATTCTGGAGCGGATGAAGTAATGATCAGCGGCGACATAACAATTGCTTTTGCTCCGTTGCTGCCTTGGGAAGTGCTGGCGGCCCTTGGCCTAGCCTCGCTGATCCTGCTCGGCTTCGCGGCCTGGACCCGTTCGAAGGGATTTCCTTGGCGGGTCTTGGCGCTGGGCACTTTGTTGGCCGCTCTCGCCAATCCTTCAGCGGTTCTGGAAGAGCGTCAGCCGCAAAAAGACGTGGCCTTGATTGTCGTCGACGATTCGACAAGCCAGTCGATCGGAGACCGGCGTACGCGTACCGAGGCCGCGTTCCAGCGGGTGCAGGAGCGGCTTTCCGGCCAGAAGGATCTTGAGGTTCGTGTCGCTCGCGTCAATACCGCGGGTGCATCGCCGTCCGGGGCCGAGGGCACGCGGCTTTTCGATGCCATCGAACGTGCGCTCGCCGATGTTCCACGGCAGCGCGTCTCGGGCGTTGCCTTAATCACCGATGGCCAAGTGCATGACATACCGGCTTCCCCAGAGCAGGCAAATCTGGTCGGTCCGATTCATGCGATCGTGACCGGCAACCGCAATGAAGGCGATCGTCGTCTGGTGGTCGAACAGGCCCCAACCTACGGCATCGTCGGCAATCCGCTGTCGATGCGTCTGCGCGTGGAGGACCCGACCGGCGGCACCGTCGATGGCGCGACCCTAAAAATCCGGCGCGACGGCCGCGACATGCCGAGCGCGCGCGTTGGGGTTGGCCGACCCGAAGTGGTACCCTTTACCTTGGAGCATGGCGGCACCACGGTTTTTGAAATCGAGGTCGAGGCAGGGCGCCAGGAATTGACGATGGAAAACAACCGCACCGTCGTCATCGTCAACGGTGTGCGCGACCGGTTGCGCGTTCTTCTTCTGACCGGCGATCCCAATCCGGGCGAGCGGGTTTGGCGCAACATCCTGAAATCCGATCCCGGCGTTGATCTGGTCCATTTCACGATCCTGCGCCCGC
>CAMDDQ010000141.1 GCA_945892765.1 Asaia bogorensis | reverse complement strand
TGTTGCGCGAGACCTGGTCGAGCAGGATGAGCAGGGCCAGGGTGCCTTCGGCGGTGCCTTCCCACTCGGCCAGGCCCCCGGTCGCGGCGCGTTCGTGAGCGGTGAGAAATCGCGTGCGGATGTCGTCGTCGAATTCGGCGTTCTTGGCGAACCACAGCCGCTTCGAGGCGGGGCTGAACCAGAACTCCACTATGTCGGCGCTGGTGGCCATTGGTGACCGGCTCCCTTCGATAGGCCTACTATAGTAAGTCTACCATGTCGCGGCAGGGCGGCGCACTGCCCGCCCCTGAAACTCAAAGGCAATGCCCAGCCCATACTTCGCGGTCTTTTCGGTAGTGATGTCGGCGTCCTTGTTGCAGCTCTCCAATGGGCTGTTCGGCACTTTCTTGCCAGTCCGCATGGCGCATGAGGGGTTTTCGACGCCGCTTATCGGGCTGGTTGTCGCCGGCCACGGCGCTGGCTTCCTGCTCGGGTGCCTCAGCGCGCCGATGGTGATTTCGCGGGTCGGGCATATCCGTTGTTATGCATCCTTTGCCGCGATTGCCGCCGCGGCGACCTTGGCTTATACGCTGGCGACCGATTTGCTGCTGTGGCTGGTGCTGCGAGCCTTTATCGGCTTCTGCTTCGCGGCCCTGTTCACCGTGGGCGAAAGCTGGCTCAACGACCGTACCGGGAGCGGAGCACGCGGGAGGATCCTCAGCTTCTACATGGTCTGCGGCCGCCTCGCCCTGGCTGGCGGCCAGCTTCTTTTCGCGCTCGGCGAGGTCGGCGGTCCGGCCTCTTTCATGGTCGCCAGCGCCATACTCTCCCTGTCTCTGGTGCCGGTGGCGCTGACTCGTTCGACCAGCCCGGAGGTGGCGAAGCTGCGCATGCTGGGGCTCGGCTCGCTGCTTCGCCTTGCGCCGGCGGCGCTGGTGGCTTGCCTGGCGGCGGGGCTGATGAACACCGCTGTCATCAACATCGGTCCGGTCTACGCCACGGAGCTTGGTCTGTCGTCGGCGGCAATCGCCACATTGATGGCGGCGATTCAGCTTGGCGGGCTGTTTTTCCAATGGCCGCTGGGCTGGCTCTCGGACAAGGTCGACCGCCGCGCGGTGATCGCCGCGGCGACGAGCGGGCAGGCGTTGATCGCGCTGTCGATCGCCGCCTTTGGCGCCGCCGATCCAGTGCCGGCTTCGATATTGTTCTTTTTGTGGGGCGGGTTGGGGCCGTCGATCTACGCCATCGCCATCGCCCATGCCAACGACCACGCGCAACCGCATCAACTCGTTCCGCTCTCGAGCAGTCTTCTGATGTGTTGGGCTTTGGGGTCGGTGTTCGGCCCCTCCCTGGCGACGGCGGCGATGGCATGGTTGGGCCCGGCCGGGCTGTTCTACTACAACGCAATCCTGGCCGGGTCGCTTGCGGGATTCATGGCGTGGCGCATTTCGCGTCGAGCGCCGCCGCCAGCGGAACAACGGGGGGCATTCGTTACCATACCGGAAAGCAGTCCGGCCGTGGTCGACCTGAACCCGCGTCGATCCGAATAGAGGGAGGGAACGCGAAAGGCCCGCTAACGCGCCGCGTTGGCGAGCGAAGGCGCCTCATGTGGCGGGTCGCCGGCGATTTCTCGGATCAGCTTGTTGACGACCGCGAACCCGAAACTATCGAAATCCTCGACCGTCATCATGAACGCGCCGGGACCGCCGATGACGTTGTCGCGGTAGAATTCGTCCAGGCTTGCTTGAGGCTGAAAGAGAAGGCCGGGCGGCGGCTTATCGTTCATGATGACGAGACCGTTGATGGTGACGCCTTTAAGAACCGCGTCGTCGCGCGAGTGAAAGGCCGGCCGGCCGCTGTTGTTGATGCCGTCGCCGGATACATCGATCACCATTCGCGTGCCTTCGAAACTGTTCTTGGCGAAAAGGGCGACCCCGAAATCGACCGCGCCGCTCACCGACGTGCGTCCGTAGAACGATCGCGGCGCCGCCAGGATGGCGGCCGCGAACCGGCTGGCGGATTCGGGTCCGGTGATGAGCGTCCAATTGACGACGAGTTTCTGGAATTCGGAATCGGCCCATTCGACGAAGGCGACGGCGATCGAGCGGTTGGCGCCGGACAACAAGGCGCCCAGGACCAGGGGGTTGGTCAACGCCGAGGCGTAGCCCTGGCGCTGCAGGTTGAATTCCTCGTCATCAATGCTGCGCGAGACGTCGACGGCGAGCACCAACTCCAGATCGACGGGAATGGCCGCGGCCGGGCGAATCGATCCCGGTACGACAATCACCGCGAGCACGACCAGGAAAATACCAATCCGACGCATATGGCCTGGGGCGGGTTGTTCAGGGGGCGGAAACGGTGCGCGCGAGTGGGCAAGTATAACGAAGCGTGGCCGGCAAGGCGAGGCGCCCGACCTCTAATCCTCCACGGGCTTTGGTTCTTTCGGTAAACCCTTGGCGCCACGTCGATCCGCGCCCTGGAGAACACAGCCGCGCAAATCCGCGCCCGTGAAATTGGCATCGCGCAGATTGGCGAAATCCAGCCGGGCGTCCCGCAGATCGGAATTCGAAAAATCGGAACTCTGCAAATTGCAGTACGAGAGGATGGTGCCGTTCAACTTCGCCCCGCGCGCGCGCGTTCTCAAGGCTGGCGACCCAAATCTGACCGGTCGACCCGACCAGATCGACAGGCCCAAGCCGGGCGCCGATCAGCTTGGCGTCGTCAAGGATCGCCCGTTTGAGATTGGCGCCTCGCAAATCCGCGTGGCTGAGATCGGATTCGCGAAGATCGGAGAAGGAAAGATCGGTCATCAACAGGTCGGCTTCGGCCGGGTTGGTCTTGCGCAGAACGCTGTGATTGAGCGAAGCCGCCGACAGATTGCAGGCGGCGAGATCGAGATTGGCGAGATCGGTCTCGCCGAGTTCGGCACGTTTACCTTGGCGGCCGGAGGTCTTCACCCATTCCGTATGGGCAAGGATGATCGTGCGCAGCGGCGCCCCGAGGGAATTGATGGATTTCGGCAGTTTCGCCTTGGTGAGATCAATTCCGGCCATCGCCGCCTCGTCGAGGATCGCGCCGATGAGATCGGCGCCCTCGAAATTGGTCTTGCGTAGTGTCACCCCGGTCAAGATGGCGCCGTGCATGATGCAGCCGCTGAGATTGGCTTCCGTAAGATCGGCGCCTTCAAGGTTCGAGCCGGTCAAATTGCACTTGCTCAAATCGGCGCGCATGAATTTGGCGTTGCGCAAAATCGCATCGGTGAGATCGGTCTGGACGACGAAGGAATTCGACAGCTTGGCGTTGGAAAGGTTGGCGCCTTTGGCGGTCGCGGCTCCCAACTCGGCCTTTTGCATGTCATAGGACATGGCGTGCAACTCGCCTTTGCGGTCGGCCCGGGCCAGAACACCCTCCCGCATGTCGGCCTCGACCAGCAACGCGTCGTTCAGGATCGCGCCGCGTAGGCAGGCGCCGCGCATATCGGCGCGTGTCAGGTTCGCCTTTTGCAGATCGGCATAACGAATATCGGCGGCGAAAAGATTCGCCGTGTAGAGATTGCACCCAACCATTTTGGCGTGCTGCAGCTTGGCGCCGCTCAACACCGCCCCGGTCAGGTCGCGCCCGGCGAGATTGCAATATGACAGATCGCGAAAGGGCAGATTCAGGCGGGCCCCGCCGCCCTGGCCTTTGACCATGCGCTCGTGCGAGGCGACTATTTCCATAAGGTCGCGCTGGCTGACGGGCTGAAGGTCTCGGTTATCCTCGTCATCGACCGGCGCGCGATTTTGGGCGCCGCAACCGCCCGCGGCTTTTCCAGCCTCCGCCGTGTCGTCCATGGCTACTCCTTGACCAGGAGTTTGCGCCCTGGCCCGACGATCGCGCCACCCCAAAACCGACGCGCCCATGCTGTATTGAGCGAGACATGCTAACCGCCATTGTGGTTTTCTACAACCATGGCGGCGCGCTTGCGCCGCGCTCGGATTGACCACAAACTAGACGCCGCATGACCGATTCCAATCCAAATCGAACCGGACCAGGTTTTCTCGCCCGTCGCGTGCACCTCGATCCAAGCCGCGACTGCGTGGCGTGGCGCGGCGTCCACGGAGGGTGTCGCGCGATGCTCAACCGGATGATGTCGGGCGCGGCCGTCATCCTTTGGTTGGCCGCCTGCACGCCGACCATGTCGACCGGCTCGCAGCCGGGTCGGGGTGATGCTTCTTCGGGCCAGGGTCGCTCGGCTCTCGACCAGGT
>CAMDDQ010000140.1 GCA_945892765.1 Asaia bogorensis | reverse complement strand
GAGGCCTTCACCTGTGCGTCGGCGGAACGGAATTGAGCGTCCAGAGCATCCACGGTCGCCTGCGAAGCATTGCCGGCCGTGCGAAGTTGGCGGGCACGTTCCAGCTTTTGGCCGACGTCATCGCGCTGCGCCCGCATCTGGTCGAGATTGGCGCGCCTTTCCTGCGACTCGAATTCGATGAGGGGCGCTCCGGCCTTCACTTTTTGGCCTTCGGCGACCAGTACCGCGAAGATCGTACCGGTCTGTTTGGCGGTGATTGTGACGGCTTCGTTCGAGCGAGCGGTGCCGACCGCCTCGATCGAATCGACAACCTCACCCACGCGGGCGGCAGCGGCCTCGACCTGAAGCGCCGGCGCCTGCGGCCTGCCGCCGCCGCGCGCCGCCACCGGGTTGGCTGCGGTTGCGTTCTGTTTCCAAAGGTACCAGCCGCCGCCAGCCGTGCCGACCAAGGCCGTCAAAATGATCGCTTGAGTCAGAATTCTCATCTTTCGTCTTGGCTCCCGGTCGCCGACGTCAAACGACGCATAATATGAAGTGCCAACCCTTCGGGCCGTTGCCTAGACGGTGTCGAAAATCCGACCGAACTCATTGCAACGATAAAACTCGCGGCAACCATAGCTTTCCGGCGGCGAAAAAGGAAGAGAGGGCGCCCTTACCCGGCCATTCCTGCACCCAGAACATTACACTAATGCGTTACACGAGATTCAAGACTGAGCCCTGCGGCCCCACATGTCCTCGCGCCGTAGCGCCATTGCCGGTGGCGCTTCGGTGGTTCGGGCCGGCGCCGGCCGCGCTGGCCTTGGGCCCGGTGGCCTGGCAAAATAGGCTATGGCGACCTTGATTCTGACCCATCCGGCCTGTCTCGAACACGATGCCGGCCCCGGCCACCCCGAGCGGCCGCAGCGCTTGCTTGCGATCATGGAAGCGCTAGCGGAAGACGAATTCGCCGCGCTCACCCGGCGGGAGGCGCCGCGGGCGGACAGGGAGCTGCTCCGACTCGCCCATCCCGAAAGCCACATCGACCATGTCCTGGGGTCCGTTCCGGCCTCTGGTTATCGTGCGCTGGACGGCGATACCGTGTTGTCACCCGGCTCGGGGGAGGCGGCCTTGCGCGCGGCCGGGGCGGTGGCGGCGGCGGTCGATGCGGTCATGGCCGGGGATTTTGTCAATGCCTTTTGCGCGGTGAGACCGCCCGGCCACCACGCCGAACCCGGCCGCGCGATGGGGTTCTGCCTGTTCAACAACATCGCCATCGGCGCCCTTCATGCACGCGTTCGACATGGGTTGGCGCGTGTCGCGGTAGTCGATTTCGACGTCCATCACGGCAATGGCACGCAGGCGATATTCGAACGTGACCCCTCGCTGTTCTATGGCTCGTCGCACCAATCGCCGCTTTATCCGGGCACTGGCGCGCAAAGCGAACGCGGGGTCGGCAATATCGTCAACGTGCCGTTGCGCGCCCACACAGAATCGGCGGGGTTTCGTCAAGCTGTGGCGTCACAGCTGCTACCGGCGTTGGAGTCGTTTGCACCGGACATGATCCTGATTTCCGCCGGGTTCGATGCCCACACTGACGATCCGCTGGCCGCGCTCGATCTGGTCGAGGCCGACTATTTCTGGATCACTGCTGAACTGGTTGGGCTCGCCCGGCGCCTGTGCCGTGGTCGCATTGTTTCCGCTCTTGAGGGGGGCTACCACCTGCCGGCGTTGGCCGCGAGCGTCGCGGCCCATATCCGCGCACTGATGGCGGCCTAAGCCTAATTCCCGGCGCCAACGGCTTTATTCGACGCTGCTGGGTTCCGGTGTCGGGTGCGTCACCACGCAGCGGCTCGCCGGGAAGATCGCCGTCACGGTTGTTCCCTTGCCGACGGTGCTGGTTACACGCAATTCGCCGCCATGGGCGACCACGAGCGCCTTGGTCAAGGGTAGACCGAGCCCCGTCCCCGCATATTTCGTGCGCAGCGCGTTGTTGAGCTGGCCGAAGGGGGTCAGCGCCTTCGGTATGTCCTCCGGTGTCATGCCGATGCCCGGGTCGATCACCGACAGCACGAACTCGCCCTCAGGGCCGATTTCGGCATGCACGATGGTGTTGCCGCCGGCGGGCGTGAATTTCACGGCGTTCGACAACAGGTTCAAGAGGATCTGACTCATCCGCCGCTCATCGACCATGAGATGCGGCATTTCGTCGGGTAGTGAAGCCGAAAGGTTGACATTGGCAATGCGGGCGCGCGGCTCCACCAGCCGCAAACAGGCATCCACAAGAGAGGCAATGTCGACCTCGGATTCGACCAGATCCATGCGGCCCGCTTCGACCTTTGCGAGATCGAGAAGATCGTTGACCAGATCAAGCAGATGGCTCCCGCTATCGAAAATGTCGCGGATGTAGTCGCGATACCGTGGGGCGCCGAGCGGGCCGAACATTTCCCGCAACATGATTTCGGAAAAGCCGATGACCGCGTTGAGCGGCGTCCGCAATTCGTGGCTCATATTGGCGAGGAAGTCCGATTTCGTGCGGTTCGCCGTTTCCGCCTGTTCCTTCGCGGCTTGCAATGCCTCCTCGAAACGCGCGCGTTCGGTTACGTCGTTGTACAGCGTGACGAAACCGCCGCCCGGCATCAGGCTGCGGCTGATCTCGAAGACACGCCCGTCGTCGAGTCGGGCGGCCCGCACGGCAATGGCGCCGGGGTGCGCGGCGGCCAGGCGGCGGGCCACGTCGGCCTCGTCCTCGAATGTGCCGAATCGGCCATGCGCCGCTTGAAAGCGCAGGATTTCCGCGGCCGGCGTGCCAACCTTGGCGATCTCGGGCGGCAGCGCGAAATAATCGACGTACCGTTGGTTCCAGGCCGCGAGCCGCAACTCCTTGTCGAACACGCTTACCGCCTCGCCCATCGACTCCAACGTCGTCTCAAGCAATGCGGTTTTCGCGGCCAGCATCTGCTCGCGATGCTGGTGTTCGGTGATGTCGGTCCACACCGTGATTGTGCCGCCGTCGCTGGTCTTCGATTCGTTGATCCGCCACCACTGGCTGCCATCGGCATAGCCGGATTCTCTTTGGCCCACCGGGTTCTTGTGCCAAGCCAGACGCGCCCGAAGGAAGTCCTCGACCTTGTTCGAGCCGAGGGCATAGGTCTCGCGCCTGGCCACTGTGGCGAGAATGTCGCCGTAGCGGGCGCCCGGCACCATCAGATCCGCCGACGCCGGAAGCATCGTGTAAGAGCGCCGATTGGCGAGCGCGAGCCGGTCGGACGCGTCCCACAAGGCCATGCCCTCGGGCAGCGACTCGATGATTTCCTGTAGCCGCGCCTCCGCCGTCGCCGCTCGCACCTCGGCCGCGCGGCGACGTTTGACGCTACGCCACGAGAGGAGCGCCAGGCCGGCGAACGCCAGGATCGCGCCGAGTGCTGCCCCTATCCACAGGGTCGAACCGTCCGCCATCGGGCAGTCATTCGTCGTAGGAGATCAGCGAGGTAAACGGCACGTCCAGCCGCGACCGACCGTTGAGGAACGCAAGCTCGATGATGCAGGCCGCCGCGCGGACGTCGCCACCCACGCTGCGCAGCAGCGAAACCGCCGCGCTCAACGTGCCGCCCGTGGCCAGAAGGTCGTCGAGGACGACAACCCGTTGGCCCGGCCTCACGGCGTTCGCTTGGATTTCGATCGTGTCGCTTCCGTATTCCAGCGCGTAGCTGAACGGCACGGTCGGACCCGGCAGCTTGCCGCGTTTGCGGACCATGACGAATCCACAATTCAGCGCCAGGGCGAGCGGCGCCATGACCAGGAAGCCGCGCGATTCGATACCCGCCAGCACCTCCGGGCGGTGGGGCGCGACCAAGGCGGCGAGGCGATCGATGGTGGTGCGCCAGGCGCCGGGATGGGCGAGAAGCGTGGAGATGTCGTAAAACAGGATCCCAGGCTTCGGGAAATCGGGAATTTGCCGGATATGATCTTTTATGTTCATCCTTCGAAACCCTGTTGTTGGCCGCCTTGCGCGGCTGCGGACGATGCTATCGGCGGCCCAGTTTTGGCACAACCATAAGCCCAGTCTCGCCAACCCGCTTGATTGCACCCTCGCTCCTGGGCACGCGACGCTGCCGGCTCGTTGGCCGGCTGGTTGATTGTCGCAAATTCGCACCCTGAGAAGGGAATACAAAAGGATGACAAACGTTTATTCCCAACCAACATGAACACGTCACGATGCCGTGATCGCGGTGCGAATTTGGGCTCGGGCGCGTTATATCTGCGCGAACCCATTCGTGGCCGAGGACAGCGAGGGTCTTCGCGCTATAATGTCACGGCGGTCGCGCCGCGCACGCCGCCCGATACGCCGCGGAGAGAACGATGCAACTGACCGATCAATTGGCCGCGAAACT
>CAMDDQ010000139.1 GCA_945892765.1 Asaia bogorensis | reverse complement strand
CGACGAAGGCATCGTCCAACCAAATTCCGTTCTGAAAGACAAGCGGGATGAGGCCGAAAGTGAACGGTAGGTCCCAGGACATATGCTTGTCCATGAGTCCGCTCGCGATCTGGCCCGCGTCGCCCTCGAAAAACAAAGTATCGACATTGAGATCGGTTTGCGGGTTTGCGGAACGTCGCCGATCGCGTTCCTGCCCGCCGAATTCATACCGGGTAAAGGCGCCGTTGCGGTCGAGCGGTCGAACCAACGCGTGCAGGCGTTCGGTTGCCGTCAGCTTCAAATCGACATCGAGGTTCAGTCGCGTCGCAATCTGCGCTAGTTCCTTGGCGCCGTTATCGTTGGCGGCAGCGGTGGTGCGCCAGTCGCCGTAAACATAGAGCTGGGGAGCCACTAGATTCTTCGCCCCGAAAAGGTTGTAGGAGGGGCCAAGGGGACCTTCGCCGTAGAGTGGCCCTCCCAGCTCGATCAACGGCCTGACTTTCTCCACTCGTCGCTTGCCGCCGTAGATATCCAACTGCGCCGCGGCGTCGTAGGCGCGCTCCTCGTAGACTGGGTCCTTGCCGAAGGCTTTGGGATCGAGCGGGACCAACCGCACGCCGGGGGACATCGCCGTCGGCTCTCGGTGGTGTTCCTCGATGTGCCGCGTCGGCGGTTGCTCCTCCGGCGGACGCCGCGGCACCTGCGCGCTCGCATCGATCGCCAGCAGACCGAACGTTAGGGCCGCGCCCAGGTGCGCACCCACGACTCCCCGTGTCCAAGTCATGTTACGTCACGGAACCTCGAACTCAACGGCGTAGGGATGAATGTCGATCATCCACTCGTTGATGGAACGTTCCATATCGAGGGTTGCCCCAACGAATCTCATGAAGTAGATGGGCTCGGCCCGACTGCGCAGGCGGACCTGAAGCCTGTATTTTCCGGGTTTCAGCATTGCCCCTGCCGCAACGGTGTAACTGGCGTCGCGCCAACCCAGCGGCGGCAGGCTGCGGCTCTCCATCCGAACGAAGGGCGGATGATTGAAGACCGAGGTTGGCTGCCCCGCCGGCCGCAACATCGGCAACTGATCGACATCGAAATTGACCGGCAGGTACATCTCCCGGTCGGTGCCCTTGACGTTCGTCGTCAGGAACTTGGTCTGCAAATTGAATAGTTGGTCGTCGTGCTTGATCTTGCCCTGTGCGACGTCCAGCGAGTGCAGGTCGGCCATATCGCCAATTGAGTCGACATAGCCGCTCTCGAATACGAGTTTGCCGTCGGGGTCGGTCAAGGCGACGTTGAACCAAATTTCCGGTTGGGCGCCCAGCGAGCCTGACGGAAGGTTATGGCCTTCGTCTATATTCGTGATGCGGTAACGGAACGTTAAAGCCTGTCCGGCGCGCGGAACGCCCTCGAAAAAAGGACCGTCGACGCGACTGCCGTTCTCCATGAGCTGCTGCCGCGACTTTCGCTTCTCTTCGAGCAGCGCCAGATTTTGGTTGATGAGATAGCGGGCGTCGATGCGGTCTTGGCTTTTCGTCCATTCGGCGGGGAAATCGGCCTGGGGAATTTCGCCGCGCTGCAGCCGCGCTTCCCACTCGACGTTCCCCCAAGACGCACGATAGTTGAATTTCAGCCAGTCCTGGATCGACCAACGCAGCGCCCGTTGATTGAACGGGAACAGGCCCGGATGAGCGATCGGATAGCCGGGGCCATAGAACAAGTGGTTGGAATGCTTCGCTGCCGGGTCACCCACGACGCGGCCGTTCACGATGGCGATGGGAAATTGCTCGTAGCCCTTCGCTTCGCCGGGGATTTTCCCCATGTGGCAATCCTGGCAGGTGACGCCGGCCGCCGCCGCAGGCGACGCCCGGTATTGCTCCCACACGACCTCCAGCTTGATGCCGAGATTCACCTGCACCTGGTGGCAGGAAACGCAGAATTCGGATTTTGAAATTTGTTCGAATTTGATGGCGCCCAGATGAATCCTCGGTCCTTCATCTCCGGCGGCGGTGGCGACGCGGAAATAGTCTTTGTCTTCGATGACGTCGCCAAGGGCGCGGCCCGACCCAGCGTTGTAGATGGGCTGGCTCATGTCTCCCGGGGTGATCTGGCGTTCGCCATTGACCTTGCCGAATTGGTCCGAGACTCGGTGGCAGGTCACGCAGGTAACGCCTTCGCGTGCGATGGCGGAGCGCTCCCAAAGCGGTTGCTCCCGCGGTTCGCCGCGCTGTGTCCCAACTTGTTGGTGGCAGCGCACGCAGAAACTGCCCATCGTCCCCGAGGTCAGGTCATTTACGGCCTGCTCGAATTTGTGGAACATCGGGCTGATCGAAGCGTACGCGTGATTGGAGGTCGCCCATTCCGCAAAAACTCTGGGGTGGCAAGAAGCGCACAGGGTTGCGCTGGGGTAGTTGCTTTCCTGGAACACCGCGGCGTGCGGGTCGCTTGCCGCGCCCAGCAGCCGTTCAACCGACGATTTCGCGGGTTCGGGTTCAACCGCGGCCGCTGCCGCCGCGAAAAGCATGAGAGCCAAGAAGGGCTGAGCGATCCGGCATCCGGAACCGTAAGCCCAACGCGGCTTTGATGACATGGTTACACTCCCAGTAGGAATCGCAGAATGGCCTGCTGCCGGTTTAGTTGACACCAACTTAAGGCATTGTCACGTCGTTTTGCGACTTGCAGTTCCTTTGGCGGCCCGGTAGCCAAACGCCGCCGCTAAACTAACATTGCAACTGGACCACTCTGTGGGGGCCGGTCACAGCAACTGGGCCATGGTGGTGATCGTGCCCTGGCCCATCTCCTGCTGGCCGACGCGCAGTGTCACGGTGTTGTCCGGCGCGATGACGACCCAGTTGAAGACCTCATGCGCCTGCCCCTGCGCCTGGGCCAGGGCCGGCCACGCTGGCAAGCCAATGGCAACGCCGCCGCCGACGGCGACGGCACTGAGGACGAAACCGCGGCGGTCGAGGGCGGCGAGGTGCTGGGGATTCTTAGGTATGAGTATGGACATGGGCTTCCTCCTTTGATTCGTTTTTTTAAGCGGATCAGGCTCATCGACCGCATATCGTAGAGCCGCCTGCGGTCGAAGTCCCACGAATTGCGCTCCTCCTCTTCGCCGAGGAGAACAAGGGTGGGGTCAAAGTTGGGCGCGATTTTACAGTTTGTAGCGCTCGAACGAGTCTTTAAACCGGATCACAAAAGCCTCCCATAGCATCGTCGTCCGTCGCATTCGCCTGCCCTCCAGAACAGGTGGCGAACATGCCGGACAACTCACGCGCTACCAAAGGCGGACAACTCGTGCGTCAACGACACGGAATCGAACCGGCCTTGCCGGCGGGTGCGGGTGAAGGTAGCGTAATCGCCTGCCGGCTCGACCGGCGCAGCCAAGGCAAGGGCGGGACCATGCGAAAGACCTTACACGCTGTCCTCCTTCTGTGGACCTCCGCGGCGTTGGCCGGGCCGATCGCGGAGGGGCTCACCGTGAACGATTTCTTTGCCAGCCTCGAACAAGCGGCCATCGAATTGGCCGAGGGCGGGATGGACCTCAACCGGCTTCGGTGCAGCCCGGACGGCACGCTCTGCCAGGCGTATTACGGCGCCGGGAATTCGGTGGTGGGCACGGCGCCGGCGAAGGCGCCGGGGCGAGAGGCAACCGCCATGGAAACCATCGTCGTGACCATGGAGATCGCCGGCGAGACCGAGGATTTCTGGCTGACCAGCAGCCTGGTGATGGACGTGCTCGAACCGGATTTCCTGACCGAGCCCGAACGCGCCGATCTGGTCTTGCGGGCCATGAGAAACCCCGGCCCGTCGGAAGTCGCCGGCCGCGTCGCGCGCTACCTGTTCGATCGCGTGGACGGCAAATTCCGCATGAGGGTCGTAGCGCGTTAGCGAACCCGGCGGGCTCCGGAATCAGGCCCGCGTTTGCGGGCGGGAGGGGCGGCGCCTCGGGATCGCCCCTCACCCAACCCTTTTCCAGGGGAAGAGGGCTTTGGGAACGCGGGGGAGAGGGCATCATGTAAAATCGCGGTCCAACCGTGACCCCACCCCAGGTTCACAATAAGCCATTGATGTAGCGACGTGATCGTCATTCTGAGAGGGGTCGCGATTGGGCGCGTCACGCGACCCCCTCAATCGCAATCTTTCACAACCAGATCAATGTGTTGGGAAGCATTTGGGGTGGGGTCAGTGTTGGATGCGATTTTACAACCTGGGCCGCATCCGCCTCCGGCTCGGCCGGCCGGCGGCCACGCTCGAATGACCTGCCCCCTATGAAGTGGTCCTCCCTGAAGTATAGTTTTACCGGAGGAGGAGTGGACCAATGGCAAGGAAAAGACACACGGCGGAAGAGATCGTGGCGAAGCTTCGGCAGGTCGATGTGCTAACGGCGCAGGGTCGGCCGGTGGC
>CAMDDQ010000138.1 GCA_945892765.1 Asaia bogorensis | reverse complement strand
CGGGAACGGAAATGGTGATGCCGGGTGACAACGTGACGATGACGGTGGATTTGATTGTGCCGATCGCGATGGACGAAGGTTTGCGTTTCGCCATCCGCGAAGGTGGCCGCACCGTCGGCGCCGGCGTCGTCGCCAAAATCATCCAATAGTGTGGTCGGAGGGTCCGGCGCGGACGTTGCCCAAACGGAAGTGGTGCGGAGGCCGCGCCCTCACATGCAGGACTGGAGCAGCCGTTGCGCGCTAGGAGTGTAGCTCAATTGGTAGAGCACCGGTCTCCAAAACCGGGGGTTGGGGGTTCGAGCCCCTCCACTCCTGCCAGTCTCGCTGGAGTCGGGCCGTGGCGGAAATGAACGAAGCCGCCAAGGTCGCGAAGGCGGCCCGGATTTCACCGGGTGAGTTCGCGCGGCAAGTGCGGCAGGAGGTGGCGAAGGTCACGTGGCCGACGCGGAAGGAGACGTTGGTGACGACGGCGATGGTATTCGTGATGGTCATCGTATCGGCCGTGTTCTTCTTAATCGTCGACCAAGGCGCGAGCATGGGCGTGCGGTTTATCCTCGGATTCGGGGACTGAGTCGCATGACGCAGCGTTGGTACGTCATTCACGTCTATTCCGGCTTCGAAAAGAAGGTCGCTCAATCGATTCGCGAACAGGCCCAGCAGAAGGGCATGACGGACATGTTCGACGAAATTATCGTGCCGACCGAAGAAGTCGTGGAACTGCGTAGAGGCAACAAGAAGGTCAGCACCGAACGCAAATTCTTTCCCGGCTACGTCTTGATCAAGATGGAGTTCAACGACGAATCTTGGCACATGGTCAAGAACACGCCGAAAGTCACCGGATTCCTCGGCGGACGTGGCAAGCCGATTCCGATCGGCGACGCCGAGGCCGAAAGGCTGATGCGGCAGATCAAGGAAGGCGTCGCCCGGCCGAAGCCGGCCATCACGTTCGAGGTGGGTGAACAGGTCCGCGTCTGCGACGGTCCATTTACTTCCTTCAACGGTTTCGTGGAGGAAGTCGACGAGGAAAAGACGCGTCTCAAGGTCGCTGTATCGATTTTCGGTCGACCGACTCCGGTCGATCTCGAATATTCGCAGGTTGAAAAAGTTTAGGCAGCTTCGGCTCTCGAGGGCTTCACATGGCAAAGAAAATAGCAGGCTACGTCAAGTTGCAGGTTCCCGCGGGACAGGCCAATCCTTCGCCGCCCATCGGGCCGGCGCTCGGTCAACGCGGGCTCAACATCATGGAGTTCTGCAAACAGTTCAACGCGCAGACCCAGGGGCTGGAAGCGGGCATGCCGGTTCCGGTGATGATCACCGCCTTTGTCGATCGAAGCTTCAGCTTCGTGATGCGGACGCCGCCGGCCAGCTATTTCCTCAAGAAGGCGGCAAAGATCGACAAGGGTTTGCCGACCCCCGGACGCGGGACCGTAGGGACCGTGACCATGGCCCAGGTCCGCGAAATCGCGCAGAAGAAGATGCAGGATTTGAACGCCAACGACATCGATGCCGCGAGCCGGATGATCGCCGGTTCGGCGCGGTCGATGGGCATCGAAGTGACGGAGTAGGGCGATGGCGCGCATGGGAAAACGAATGAAGAAGGCCTATGAGGGTTTGAGCCTCGAGGCGAGCTATGAGCTGCCGCAGGCGGTCAAGCTGTTGAAGAGCCGCGCGACGGCAAAATTCGACGAGACCGTCGAAGTCGCCATGCGGTTGGGCGTTGACACCCGCCACGCCGATCAGACCGTGCGTGGCGTCGTTAATCTGCCGCACGGTACCGGCAAGAGCGTGCGCATCGCCGTCTTTGCCAAGGGCGACAAGGCGAAGGAAGCCAAAGAGGCCGGCGCCGATATCGTCGGCGCCGACGACCTTGCCGAAAAAGTCCAAGCCGGCCAAATCGAGTTCGACCGCGTGATCGCGGCTCCGGACATGATGGGCGTGGTCGGCAAACTCGGTAAGATCCTTGGTCCGCGCGGTCTCATGCCCAACCCCAAGCTGGGCACGGTGACGGCTAATGTGGGCGAAGCGGTCCGCGCCGCAAAGGGCGGCCAAGTGCAGTTCCGCGCCGACAAGACCGGTAACATCAACGCCGGCGTCGGCAAGGCGAGCTTTTCGGAGCAGGCGCTGGTCGACAACGTTAATGCCTTCGTCGATGCCATCAACAAGGCCCGGCCGGCGGGCGCCAAGGGCACCTATATACGTAAGGTCTGCCTCAGCTCGACGATGGGTCCCGGCTTCAAGCTCGAACTCGGCAACGTCGCCGGGGCTCAGGGCGCTGGCAGCCGCGCCTAGAACTCGTTTCCGCCGTCGCCCGGCGATTCGTCGGGCGACGGCGGTGAAGACCCGGCGCCGCGAGGCGTCGGTACTACCTGTCCAAGACTGCGGGTGCCGCCATGGGGTGGCCTAATGGAGAAGGTCTTCTCCGCCGGCACAGACAGAGGTGAATAGCGTTCCGCCGGCCCACTTGGTCCGGTGGCGGCTTGAACTTCTGGGGCAGGCGAATGATCCGCCAGCCCCGCTGGCGGGTCGGGTGCAACCTGTCCTTGTCGAGGCTTCTCGCCGCGACGGGACACGAAAAACGGAGACTGTCCGTGGATCGCGACAATAAAGGCAAGTTGATCGCCGCATTGAAAAAGACCTTCGAGGAAACCGGCTTGGTCGTGGTAACGCGCCCAACGGGCCTCACGGTCGCCGAAGTGACCGATTTGCGTCGGCAAATGCGTGCGGCGGGAGCCGGTTTTAAGGTGGCGAAGAACCGCCTAGCCCGGCTTGCTCTCGACGGCACGCGATTCCAGGGACTGGGCTCGTTGTTGAAAGGGCCGACCGGCATTGCTTTTTCGCAAGACCCGGTCGCGGCGGCGAAAGTCGCCGTGGAGTACGCCGCCAAGAATCAGAAGCTTGAGATTCTCGGCGGTGGATTGGGGGATCGACGGCTGAGTGCCGAGGCGGTGAATGCCTTGGCGAAGCTGCCCTCCTTGCCCCAATTGCGAGCGAGCCTCTTGGGCTTGTTCATGACGCCGGCCACACGTGTGGCCGTGGTTGTGCAGGCGCCGGCGGCGCAGCTCGCGCGGGTCGTCAATGCCCGGGCCCTTCAAGGTCAGTCCTGAAAACCGTGGGAGCGGCCGTGCCGCGACCTTTACCGAAGTTCAAGCCGAGGAGTTGAAAACATGGCCAATCTAGCCAAGCTGGTTGATGAATTGTCGGCCTTGACCGTTCTTGAGGCGGCCGAGCTGACCAAGTTGCTCGAAGAGAAATGGGGCGTCAGCGCCGCCGCCCCCGTCGCGGTCGCCGCCGCGGCGGCAACCACCGCGGCCGCTCCCGCGGCCGAGAAGACCGAGTTCACGGTCGTCCTCACCGGCGCGGGCGACAAGAAGATCAACGTCATCAAGGAAATCCGCGCCATTACCGCGCTCGGATTGAAGGAAGCGAAGGATCTGGTCGAAGGCGCGCCGAAGACCGTCAAGGAAGGCCTCAATAAAGACGAAGCCGCCAAGATCAAGAAGCAGCTCGAAGACGCAGGCGCAACCGTGGAGCTGAAATAGGCGGTGCCAAGGCGCTCTTTGCAAGACCGCACGGCAGGGGTGATGGTGGCGACGCTTGGGGGCGCCGGCGCAAGCCGTCGTCCCAGCGTCGAACGATCGCCATCGCAGTGGCCGGTGGTTCAGGGTTTGGGGGGGAGGGGTCGGCGGTGTGGCATCGCCGTCCCGTCCGCCATCGCTTTTTTCGCAGAAAGCGATCGGCGGAACGGTCGTCACGAGTATGACGGCCGCCAGGTTAGCCAACGAGTCCAATTGTAACGCGAACGCGAGGACAGTTCATGGTCAATTCCTTCACGGGTCGCACGCGCATCCGCCGGCATTTCGGGCGTATTCCCGAAGTCGCCCCCATGCCCAATTTGATCGAGGTGCAAAAGAGTTCCTACGATCATTTTCTGCAGATGCACGTGCAGCCGGCGGATCGACAGGGTCTCGGCCTCCAAGAAGTGTTCCGCACGGTTTTCCCGATCAAGGATTTTTCCGAACGGGCCCAGCTCGAATTCGTCAAATACGAACTCGAGGAGCCGAAATACGACGTTGAGGAATGCCAGCACCGGGGCATGACCTTCGCGGCGCCGCTCAAGGTGACGCTGCGGCTTGTGGTCTGGGACGTCGATGAAGATACGGGCTCGCGCTCGATCCGCGACATCAAGGAGCAGGACGTCTACATGGGCGACATGCCCCTGATGACCGATAAAGGCACGTTCATCATCAACGGCACCGAACGTGTCATCGTTTCCCAGATGCATCGCTCGCCCGGCGTGTTCTTCGATCACGACAAAGGCAAGACGCATTCCTCGGGCAAGTATCTCTTCGCCGCCCGGGTCATCCCCTATCGCGGCTCCTGGCTCGACTTCGAGTTCGATGCCAAGGACATCGTGCATGTGCGCATCGACCGCAAGCGCAAGCTGCCGGTGACGACCCTGCTCTACGGCCTCG
>CAMDDQ010000137.1 GCA_945892765.1 Asaia bogorensis | reverse complement strand
AAACTCCATGAGCGAGTACTAGGGTGGCCGCATGTCGAACGCCGAAACATTGCGCGATTTGATCGACGGCGGGGCCACCGAAGCGGTCGCCCTGGCCGCGCCGGAAAGTCCGAACCTGACCTTCGGCGGGCTGCGCCGGCTCTGTGACGAAACCGCAGCGGCGCTCAATCGCGCCGGGCTCGGCCGCAACGACCGCGTCGCGATCGTACTGCCTAACGGACCGGCCATGGCGGCGGCGTTTGTCGCCATCGCCGGCACCGCCGCGACCGCTCCGCTCAATCCCGGCTACCGCACCGAAGAATTCGACTTCTACCTCACCGATCTCGATGCCCGCGCCCTCGTTGTTGCTCGCGGCGACGACACCCCGGCCCGCGCCGCCGCCGTAGCGCGCGGGGTTCCTATCCTGGAATTGATGGTGCCGCCGGGCGCCCAAGCCGGGCAATTCACGCTCGATCGAACAACGGCCGCGCCCGCCGCCAAACCAGGCTTGCGTGTGGCCGGGGCCGCGACGGCCGGCGACGTGGCGTTGGTGCTTCACACATCGGGGACCACCTCGCGGCCCAAGCAGGTGCCGTTGACACACGCCAATTTGGCGGCGTCGGCGCGGGCGATTGGGCGCACCCTGCGCCTCAGCCCAAGCGATCGGTGCCTCAACATCATGCCGCTTTTCCATATCCATGGGCTGGTCGCCGCGGTTTCGGCATCGCTCGCGGCCGGCGGCAGCGTGTTTTGCGCCCCGGGGTTCAACGCGCTCAAATTCTTCGCCTGGCTCGCCGAGGCCAACCCGACCTGGTACACGGCGGTGCCGACGATGCATCAGGCCATCCTGTCCCGCGCGGAGCGTAATCCGGACATCATCGCCAACAGCCGGCTGCGTTTCATCCGTTCGTCCTCCGCGTCGCTGCCGCCGAGCGTGATGCGCGAGCTGGAGGCGGCGTTCAACGCACCGGTCATTGAATCCTATGGCATGACCGAGGCGTCGCATCAGATGACCTCCAACCCGCTGCCGCCGCAGGCGCGCAAGCCCGGATCGGTCGGCGTGGCCGCGGGGCCGGAAGTGGCGATCATGAACGAAGGCGGCGGGTTGCTCGGGCGCGGCGGAGTCGGCGAAATCGTCATTCGCGGTCCCAATGTCACCGCTGGCTACCACAACAATGAAGCCGCCAATGCCGCCAATTTCACCCATGGCTGGTTTCGCACCGGCGATCAGGGCGTACTTGACGGCGATGGGTATCTGACCATCACCGGCCGCATCAAGGAGCTTATCAACCGGGGCGGCGAAAAGATTTCCCCGCGCGAGGTCGACGAGGTGTTGATGGACCATCCGGCGGTGGACCAGGTGGTTACCTTTGCCCTGCCCCATGACAAGCTCGGCGAGGAAGTGGCGGCGGCGGTCGTCCTGCGCGAGGGGCAGCAGGTGAACGAACGCGAGCTGCGCGATTTCGCGGCCAAGCGCCTCGCCGATTTCAAGGTGCCGCGCAAGATCGTGTTCCTGCCGGAAATCCCCAAGGGCGCGACCGGTAAGCTCCAGCGCATCGGGTTGGCCGCGAAACTGGGCCTCGCATCGTGAAAATTTGCGTCTACGGCGCCGGCGCCATCGGCGGCTATCTCGGCGCCAAGCTGGCGCTGGCCGGCGCCGATGTGTCGCTAATCGCCCGCGGGCCTCACCTCGCCGCGATGAAGGCAAAGGGCCTCACGCTAATCAGCGGCGGCGATACCCTGGTCTGCCACCCCTTCTGTACCGCCGATCCCGCCGAGGCAGGGCCGCAGGATTACGTCATCATCACGTTGAAAGCGCATTCGGTGCCGCCCGCGATCGATGCGATGCGGCCGCTATTCGGGCCGGAAACGGCCGTGGTCACCGCGATGAACGGCGTGCCGTGGTGGTATTTCCAGGGTTTCGAGGGGCCATGGAAGGACCGCCGCCTGAACACCCTCGACCCCGAGGGAAAGCTGACCGCTGCGATCCCGATTGCCAGCGTCATCGGCTGCGTCGTTTATCCAGCGGCGGAGATCGTCGAGCCGGGTGTCGTCAAACATATCGAGGGCGACCGTTTCATGCTGGGCGAGCCGGATGGATCGCGCTCGCCGCGCGTGGTCAAACTTGCGGAGGCGTTGACCCGCGTCGGCGTCAAATCGCCCGTGCGCCCGCGTATTCGCGACGATATCTGGCTCAAACTCTGGGGCAATTTGAGTTTCAACCCAGTAAGCGCGTTAACCCACGGCACCCTTGTCCGCATCGCCACCGATCCTGGGACCCGCGCTATCGTGCGCGCGATGATGGCCGAGGCCGAGGCGGTGGCGCGGAAATTGGGCGTCAAATTTCCAGTCGACGTCGATACGCGCATCAAATGGGCGGCCGAGGTCGGGGAACACAAGACCTCCATGCTCCAGGATTTGGAACGCGGGCGGCCCATGGAGATCGACGCCCTGCTCGGCGGCGTCGTCGAAATGGCGCGCCTTGTCGAGATTCCCACGCCCTCCATGGACATCGTGCTCGCCCTGGTGCGCCAACGCGCCCAGATCGCCGGCGCCTATCCGGTCTGACCCGGCAGCCACGATCGCAATGAACCGGATTTCCGAATTCGTGCGCTCGCCTTGCGTTGATATCTGCCGGATCGACAAGGACACCGCGCTGTGTGCGGGCTGTTTTCGAACCATCGACGAAATCGCGGCTTGGCTGGACCTGTCTGGCGACGGCCGGCGCGCGGTGTTGAAGAAAGTCGAGGAGCGGAGGAAAGTCATGGGGGCCGGGAGGCCCCCATACCCGCGCTAGAGGGAGCCCGCGCGCCGAGCGCCGGGACCAACGACCGGTTCGTTCTTCAGCCGTTTTAGGATGTCGTCGAGCTGGACCAGCGTCTTGTAGCGGACCACAACACGGCCGCTGCCGCCAGCACCCGCCGGTTCGATCGTCACCGCGAAGCCAAGCGCCTTCGATAGGTCGCGCTCGAGCGCCAGCGTATCGACGTCTTTGGCCGCGGCGGCCGGCTTGGAGGCCGCTTCCGGCGCCTTTTTCGCGGAAGCGCGGCCAAGGACCAACGCCTCGGTCTGACGGACGTTGAGCCCTTCATCCACTACCTTACGGGCAATAGCCATGGGGTCGGCCGCCGAGAGCATGACGCGGGCATGGCCGGCCGAAATCTGCCCATCCTCCAGCATTTGTTTCACCGGCTGCGGCAGCCGCAAGAGGCGCATGGTGTTGGCGACGTGGCTGCGGCTCTTGCCGACGGCGCGCGCCAGTTCTTCCTGGGCGTGGCCAAATTCGGCGGTCAGCCGGCGATACCCCTCCGCCTCCTCGAGCGGACCCAAATTTTCGCGCTGCACGTTTTCGACCAGCGCGACTTCAAGCGCCTCGCGGTCGGACACCTCGCGCACGACCACCGGGATTTCGTGCAGACCCGCGCTCTGCGCCGCCCGCCAGCGGCGTTCGCCGGCGATGATCTCGAAGGAATCGGGTTTGCCGTTGTCGCGGCGGACCAGGATCGGCTGCAACACACCGCGTTGTTTCACCGATTCGACGAGCGCTGCCATTTCGTCGGCATCAAAGACGCGGCGCGGCTGGAACCGGCCGGGCTTCAGCATGGCGATCGGCATCTGACGAAGCGCGGCCGTGGGCGCGGATGGAGATTCGGCGTCGCCGAACAGCGCCGACAGACCCCGGCCGAGCGGCCGCCGGCTTCTATCTTCGCCGCCCGCGGTCATGGACTGTCGCCCGAGGCGGCGCGGGCGCGGATACCGGCGGCCGGTATCGCCTCCGCGATTCCAGCGGCCGCGCCGCGACGCAACAACTCGGTCGCGAGTTGCGCATAGGCCTGCGCGCCGGGACACCGCCAATCGTAGAGCAGCACCGGCTTGCCATGCGACGGCGCCTCGGAGATTCGAACATTGCGGGGAATCACCGTGTCATAGACTTTGGCGCCGAAGTATGAGCGAACATCTGCTGAGACTTGCTCGCAAAGGTTGCTGCGTCGATCGAACATTGTCAACACCAGCCCATGCAGTTCCAGCCGGGGATTAAGGCTGCGCCGGACGCGGTCCAACGTGCGCACGAGATGGCTCAGGCCTTCCAGCGCCAGGAATTCGCATTGCAACGGGACCAGCACCCATTCCATCGCGACCAGGGCGTTGAGCGTGACCAGGGTCAACGAGGGCGGGCAATCAACGAAGATGTAGTCATACGGCAGAATCGCACCGCGCAAGGCGTCGCGCAGACGGAATTCGCGCCGGGGCATGTCGATCAATTCGATCTCCGCGCCAGTCAAATCCACGGTCGCCGGCATGATCGAAAGTCCTGGGATAGTGGTGGCTTTAGTGGCTTGCGGAACGTCGGCGCGGCCCAGCAACACGTCATAAGTGCCGATCGCGCGGGCATCGTGCGAAATGCCAAAGCTGGTGCTCGCATTGCCCTGCGGATCGAGATCGATGACCAGCACACGTTTGCCGACCGCGGCCAACGCGGTGGCAAGGTTGACGACGGTTGTGGTCTTGCCGACTCC
>CAMDDQ010000136.1 GCA_945892765.1 Asaia bogorensis | reverse complement strand
CATCGACAAGAATTCGCGGCGCGTAGCCGCGTCTTCGCGAAACGCGCCTAACATGCGGCTGGTCACCATCGTGACGCCTGTTTTGTGCACGCCGCGCGTGCTCATACATTGGTGCGCGGCCTCGATCACCACGGCAACACCTTGCGGTTCCAACACTTCATTGATGGTATTGGCGATCTGAGCCGTTAATTTTTCCTGTATTTGTAGGCGCTTGGCATATATATCGATGAGCCGGGCCAGCTTGCTGATGCCAACAACGCGACGATGCGGCAAATAGGCGACGTGAGCCTTGCCAATGATCGGCACCATATGGTGTTCGCAATAGGACTCGATGCGGATATCGCGCAGCACCACCATCTCGTCATAACCGTCCGTCTCTTCGAACGTGCGTTGGAGAAGATCGATCGGATCGACGCCATACCCGGAGAACCATTCGTCGAACGCCCGCACCAGACGTTCCGGCGTGCCCAGCAGACCTTCCCGGTCCGGATCGTCGCCGGCCCATCGCAACAGAACGCGCACGGCATCTTCCGCTTCTTTCGGACTTGGCCGCGCGATACTCCGCACCTCGATCACCTCGGCTTTACGTTCCGCTTTCACGTCTGCCGGCCTTGCGGGGGACACTAATTCCGATCCTTTCAATTCAGACGCACGGCATGATGAGGACAGTCGAGCGAAAACGCCGGCACATCGACGTCGAACCGATCACCGGCCGGCGTCTCCATCTGATACCGGCCAACCATGATGCCCGACGAATCCGGGAGATGCGTGCTGGAGGTGTACTCGAATGCCTGGCTGGGCCGCAGCACCGGCTGTTCGCCGACCACACCCGCGCCGCGCACTTCCTGCACGCGGCCATGGGCGTCGGTTATGTGCCAATAACGATTGCGCAGCTGCACGGTCTCCGCACCCAAATTCTCGATCCGCACCTGATAGGCCCAGACATAGTGGTTTTCGGCAGGCGACGACTGATCTTCCAGATAGACCGGTTTCACCGTCACCTTGATCGACCGCGTAGTTGCGCTGTACATAACGCCGCACTCCCGACAAGAGCGATTGTCGCTGTCACCAATATTAGGTCGATAGCCCCGCTTGTCCAGCTACTCGGGCGCCGCCGCGACACCTGACTACGCCGCGCGGAGGGCGGTCTCGACATCGGCCTGCAAATCGGCGACATCCTCCAGCCCCACGGACAATCTCAGCACGCCGTCGGTGATGCCCTGGCGAACCCTATCGGCAGGGGCTAGCCGCTGATGTGTGGTCGTCGCCGGATGACAGATCAGCGACTTTGAATCGCCCAGATTGTTGGAGATATTGATCAGCCGCAGGGCATTGAGACAGCGGAAGGCGGCTTCCTTGCCACCGGCCACCTCGAAGGCAAGGACGGTGCCGCCGTCTTTCATCTGCCTCTTTGCCAATTCGTGCTGGGGATGGCTCGGAAGGCTGGGGTAGAGAATGCGGCGGATTTTCGAGTGCCCCTCCAAAGCGCGGGCGAGCACGAGGGCGTTGGCGCAGGATCGCTGCAGGCGCAAGTCAAGCGTCTCCAGGCCTTTGAGCATGACCCAGGCATTAAACGGGCTGAGCGCCGGTCCGGTGTGGCGGATGAACGGCGTCAGCTTGTCGACACAAAACGCCGTGGTTCCCAAGACGGCGCCACCGAGGCAGCGCCCCTGGCCGTCGATGTGTTTGGTCGTCGAATAAACGACGATGTCGGCCCCGAAGGACAGCGGCTGCTGCAAGAGCGGCGTAGCGAAGACATTGTCCACGATCACCTGGGCGCCGGCGCCATGGGCAAGATGCGCCACCGCGGCAAGATCGATGATCTCGAGCGTCGGATTGGACGGCGTTTCCAGAAAGACGCAGGCCGCAGGCTTTTGAAACGCCCGGCGCCATTGATCGAGATCGGTGCCGTCCACAAAGACCGTTTCGACGCCAAAGCGCGGTAATATTTCGGCCAAGATGTATTGGCAGGATCCGAATAAAGCTCTGGCGGCCACAACCCGGTCCCCGGCCTTGATCTGGCACATCAGCGCGGCGAACACAGCCGCCATGCCCGTGGCCGTCGCCCGACACGCCTCGGCCCCTTCGAGAAGCCGCAGGCGGTCTTCGAACATCGACACCGTGGGATTGCCAAAACGGGAATAGACGAAGCGCTGGGTGGGAGCCGCAAACGCGGCTTCCGCCTCCTCGGCATTGTCGTAGACGAAGCCGGAAGTCAGAAACAGCGCCTCGGACGTTTCGTTAAAGGCGCTCCGCTTTGTCCCGCCGCGCACTTGCAGGGTGCGCGGACGCCAGGAAGCGGTTTTTGATTCGTCATCGGCCATGGTGTCATCTCCCTCCGGGCCCAAACGGCGACGGAAAACAAAAGCCCCGAACGTGATCGAGCCGGGGCGACGACACCCGACCTTTTAGCGCGTTTGTTTAACGTGGCCGCAAGCCGGTCGGCTCAAATCGCCACGATGGTCAGGGGATAGTTGTTTTCTGTTGCCACTGTCAAGGCTTCGCCTGCCATCCGGCGTCGGACTTGACCCAAGTCAACTCATGTTTGTTGTGAAAAAGGTGCATCAGACGGGACTGCGGAATAGCGGAGAATTCACGGCAAATGGAATGATCGGTTTCGCCTTGAAATTTCAACGTGCAGACGAAACGCGGGCACAAGCTTGAGTCGATCCAAGATTTCACCAATTTCAGAAGCCGCTCCGGATAACAAATGACGTCGCAGAACAGCCAATCGACCGGTCCAACCTCCCTTGGCTGCAACGCAAAGGCCGATTGGCGGCGAAATTCGACCCTGGGCAACACCGCGATGGCGGGGGCGAGCGGCGCCTTGTCGACGCTGAGGATATTGGCGCCGAGTTGCTGCAATACCGCGGTCCATCCCCCTGGACTGCTGCCCAGATCGAGGCAGAATTCTCCGGGAAGCGGCGCCATTCCCAGGATCGTAAACGCCTCCCAGAGTTTCAAATAGGCGCGATTCGGCGGGAAGGTCTTGTCTTCCTGGAATCGTATTTCGCCATTCGGAAAGGGACTGGAACAGCGGGCGGCGGCGAGGATCCGATTGGCGTCGAGCAAGGTCCATGAACCGAGCGGTGCTTTGGGCGGCGGGGACGGAAAAGAGAGCGGTTTGGCCGATACCGATGGCAGGCGGTCCTGAATTAGCTGCGTCCGTCGATGAAGGTGAAACGCGTAGGGCGCCCAATTGCGTTGCAAGGCACGCAATGCCTTTGCCCCTTCGCCAATGGACGCAATGTCTATGGCCATGGGTTCTAGCCATAGATTCTGGGCCCAGGCCGCCGGCCGCGGCGGACCTGCGGCCAGCACCACACGCCCATAGACCCCCATCACCTCGCCCAGCTCCGCAAGCAGATCGGCCTCATGTCCTTCCGCCGCGAGATAGGCCGTCGCATCGAGCACGGTCATCAACCCTCGATTGCTCGCCCAACGGCGGAATTGAATGCCCTCGGAGTCAGACCGGCAGCTTTATGCGGGCGCGCAATCCACCGTCGGGCGAATCGATCAGCGTCAACTCCCCACCGTGACCAAGCACGATGTCCCGAGCGATAGTGATGCCAAGTCCGACGCCCCCTGTCGACGGGTTGCGCGATGGATCGAGCCGAACGAAGGCCTTGAAAACCTGCTCTCGCCGCTCCGCTGGGATTCCAGGACCATCATCATCGACCAGAATCTCGATTTGCCGACCGCGGCGCGCCGCCGCAACCGTGACGCGCGTTCCGTGGCGCGTGGCATTGGCAATCAGGTTGTCCAGGCACCGTTTGAACGCCTCCGGCCGAATCGAGACCATGAGATCGCCTTCGGTATCGAGCCCCACCGCATGCCCGGCGCGGCGGGCGGCCTGGGCGAGTTCCGCCAGCAAAGCACCGAGGTCGGTGGTGATGGGTTTTTCACCGCCCTCGCCCCGGGCAAAGGCGAGGTAGCTGTCGACCATGCGCTCCATTTCAGAGACGTCGGTCTTAAGACCGATCACTTCAGGTCCGTCGCCAAGCATGGCGAGTTCGAGCTTCATTCGCGTCAGCGGCGTGCGCAAATCGTGGCTCACGCCGGCGAGCATTTCGGTGCGCTGGGTGAGAAAGCGGCGAACACGCTCCCGCATGAGTATGAACGCGGCGGCCGCCTGGCGAACCTCGGTCGAGCCGGCAGGCTTAAAGTCGGGGCCCTCGCGACCCTTGCCGAAGGCATCCGCCGCCTCGGCCAGCCTCCGAATGGGCCGAATTTGATTGCGCATGAACAGCACGGCGATCACGAAGACGACCAGGGAAGTCCCCGCCATCCACAGGAAGAAAATGTAGATCGTGCTCGTAAAGAGTCGTTCGCGCGGAGCCAAGACCCGAAGCACGCCATACGGCAGTTCGACCAGAATTTCGACATCACGCGGCAAAGACCAGGCATCGAGAACGAAAGGTGAGCCGACGCGTTCGATCAGCGACGCGGTCAGTTCTCGTTCGAGGATACCCTCGGGTGGCTCCGACTGTGGCTTGGGGAGGAATTCGCCGGGCCGAAAGCTCATACGCAGGCCCATTTTTGTCGACGCCATTTGCAGGATCGACGAGATGTCCGCGGCCTGTGTCCCATCGGCAAGC
>CAMDDQ010000135.1 GCA_945892765.1 Asaia bogorensis | reverse complement strand
ACGGCACTCTTGACGATATATGTCGCCGTTGTCGGGTATCGGATGCTGTTCGCCCAGGGCAATGTGCGCCTCTCGGAGGCCCCGGTCATGGCGCTCAAGATTGGCGCCATTCTCGCCTTGGTCACCAACTGGTCCAACTTCCAAACCCTGGTCTTCGACTTGGCCAATCGGGCTCCGAAAGAAATCGCCGCGATTGTGTCGGCGCCGCTGCAGGATCAGCGCGCTTCCTTGGCCGCGGCGCCTGTGGACGGGTTGCAGTTCATCTACGACGAGCTCGGTCGCACCGCAGAAGCGCTCGGCAAGAAAGCCGGCCCGTCGGCGCGCACTTATTCCAGCGCTGAAGCGGGCGCAGCCCAGGCCATAACCACAGCTGCGATTATTCTGTTTGTCATGAGCGCGGGAGTGATCTCGGCCTCGACAATCGCCATTGGAGTGCTTACCGCTGTCGGCCCCGTCTTCATCGCGCTCTACCTCGTTCGCGCCGCTCGCGGGCTATTCGTCGGGTGGCTGCGAGCGCTCATTGCCGCAGCCCTGACGCCGATGGTGGGCTGGCTGCTCATCGTGCTGATGTTGGCTGTCGTTCAGCCCTGGCTGGAAGCGATCGAACTTCAGCAGCCGGATCAGATTGATCCGCAGACAGCCATGGGGCTTGCATCTCTCATCTTCGTCTTCGCGTTGGGACAGACGGCGCTCGTGCTCGGCGCTTGCGTCATGGCCTTCGGCTTCCGCTTGTCGGAACCGACTCACGCCTATGTATCGGCGCCTCAGAAAGCGGCTGATCCTGCCGCTGGGGGATTCGGACCATCGCCCACACCGACGCGCGCCGAGCGTTTGGCGCTCGACCTTCAACGGCACAGTACGCAATCGACCGTTGGCAGTTTTGGGGCTACAGGCAATCGGGCTCCGGTTTTCCGCATCGCCGCTGCCGCCGCATCGACCGCTGCCCCACCGCGCCTGGGCGACACCTACCGACCAGCTGTGTTCACCCCCCGCCGAGCCGGAGCGGTCAAATGAAGCACGCGTTGCCGATTCTGCTGGCCACCGTTTTCATCGCAACGTCTGCGTCTGCAGTGGCCCCCCGCCCGGGCCCGGGTGACAAACGGATTCACGTTGTCGATTACGATCCCGAGCAGGTGGTCGAGTTGCGCGGCACTCTTGGTTACCAGTTCTCCGTCGAATTCGATCAGGCTGAGCAGATCGAGAGCGTGGCGATTGGAGACGCATTAGCATGGCAGGTCACACCAAATCGGCGGGCGAACTTGCTTTTCCTGAAACCAATGTCTGCCAGCCCCGACACCAACCTGACGGTCGTGACCAACATTAGATCCTACTTTTTCCATTTGTCGGCGCAGCCGTATTCGGCCAAACAGGTTCCGCTTGTCAATGTGCGCTTCATCTATCCGGCGCCAGCGTATGCGGTCGTTGCGCCGGCGCCACCGCCACCGCCCCCTCAGCCGCCGGAAGAGCGCAACGTCGCCTATTCCTACACCGGATCGACCCTCTCTCTTCCAGCGCGCGTGTTCGACGATGGCGAAAGGACTTACTTCGATTTCAAAGCCCGCGAAGATAGACCGGCGATATACGCCGTCGATCCCGATGGGCAAGAAGCGGTAATCAATGCCCGCGAACGCGATGGGTTTGTGGTTGTCGATCGGATCGCCAGAGCCTTTGTCCTGCGCCGTGGCAGTGAAGTCACCCAGATCTACAACGATGGATTCCCGGCCACGGAATCCAGCGAGTTGAAGCCCCGGCCGAAGAAGACGTTTTTTTGGAGTCGGTGATGACGAACCGCGAACCGTCCGAACTTAGCGCCGTGTTTGCTCGCGCCCAGAAGGTCATGCCTCGGGTCGAGCGGGCCGAAAATCCATGGGTTGTCCCAATTGGAGTTCTCGGCGCAGCCTTGTTGGGGGCGACAGTCTTCGCCGGTCTTTCCAACGGCCGCGAAGTGAGCGCGGAAATCGCGGCTGCGCCGCCACCCGTCGTCGCTCCGCCGGTGACTGAGAGCGTTCCGCCGGCGCCGCCCACGTCGACCCCGGCTCCGCCGGCGCCAGCGTTTGTTCCACAGATGCTGGCTTCACCAGATCCGTACGAAGCGCATCTGCGTGCTCCGGCTGTCGTGTTCGACACAAGCAGTTCCGGGCCCGCTCCTGTCCAAGTTGCCCAGGCTGCCGCGGCCCAGCCTGAACCAGCTTCAGAGGCAGCGCCTGCCGCGGCCGCCGATGCTAACCAACTTTCGGCCGACGAGCGGTTCGTTGCCAGAGTCACCGGTGCAAAGGCGAATTCAGTGCAGGCGTACCGGCTTGGCAATCTCGCTTACGTGGTGCCGCAGGGTACGGTGATCCCGGCAGTTCTAGAGACTGCGTTGGACTCGGATTTGCCCGGTTCGGTCCGCGGGGTTGTCAGCCGCGATGTCGTCAGTTTCGATGGCGTCCGGACGCTGATCCCGCGCGGTTCGACGCTCATCGGACAGTACAAGAGCGCCGTCGCCGAGGGACAATCGCGGGCCTTCGTCATCTGGTCGCGCGTCATTACGCCGAAGGGTATTGCCGTTGAAATCGGTTCACCCGCGACCGACCGCCTCGGTCGTGGCGGCCTCGATGGCGATGTCGACACGCACTTCTTACGCCGGTTTGGCGCGGCGATTTTGTTGTCGGTCATTGATGCTGGCGTGACGGCCGCCGCCAGCAACCGCAACGGAAACACCAACCTGATCATTGCGTCGCCGACGCAGGCCAATCGCATCGCTGAAATTGCCCTGCAGCGTCAGATCGATATTCCCCCCACCATTCGTGTGCCGCAGGGAGCGCCGGTTCAGGTGTTTGTGTCTCGCGACCTCGATTTTTCCAACGTCCTGCGTTGATCGCACCGATGACCGCCAACGTCTATCTCAACGCCTATCTTGCGCCGCTTGCGCCCTGGTTGTTGCGAGCCGATGTTACGGACGTGCTGATCAACCGGCCGGGCGAGGTGTGGATTGAAACGACCCATGGCGGTATGCAGCGGGAAGCGGCCGACGGCCTGACTGAGCAGGCATTGGACCGGCTGGCTCGTCAGATTGCCGCCGCGAGCAACCAAGGCGTAAATCGCGAACAACCGTTGCTCTCGGCCACGCTCCCGGATGGCGCGCGCGTGCAAATCGTCGCGCCTCCGGCGACGCGCAAGTGCCTGGCAATGGCCGTGCGCAAACATTTGATTTCAGACTTGACGATTCAGGACTTGGGGCGGGACGGCTTGTTCGACTCTGCCCACAGGACTGACCACGCCCGCCAGGCTGCGGCGGACGCCGAACTGGCCGCGCTGTTGGAGTCGGGCGATCTGATCGCTTTCCTCCGTGCCGCGGTTGCGCGACGGAAAACGATTGTGATCTCGGGCGGTACCGGCAGCGGCAAGACGACGCTCCTGAACGCTCTGGTTAAGGAAATTGACCTGAGTGAACGTCTCGTGGTGATCGAAGATACGCCAGAAGTGCGGTTGGATCATCTCAACAGCGTCGGCCTTGTGGCTGTGCGCGGCGATCTTGGGGAAGCTCGGGTCGACGCCGACAGTTTGCTCGCGGCAGCGCTTCGTCTGCGGCCCGACCGCATTCTTCTTGGCGAACTGCGTGGCCGGGAAGCGTTCGCGTTTCTCCGCGCGGTCAATAGCGGGCATCCCGGCTCTCTGACCACGGTTCACGCCGATACGCCGGCCGGTGCACTGGACCAGATCGCGCTGCTCGCGCTCACATCGGGTATCGATCTCGGGTGGGAAAAGGTCAAAACCTACGTCACCCGCGTGATCGATATTGTAGTTCAGTTGGAGAGGACGGGCGGCGCCCGACGCGTTTCCGAAGTCTATTATCGGCAGGGACGATGATCGACTTTGGCGTCTCCAGAGTGTGAGCGGGCATTCGCGCCGGCCTGCGTCGGGTCATCGTTTGAGGCGAGGAAAATCCCGAGTGAATCATCCCTCGGAAGCCCGGGCCCAATTGACGAGCTTTTGCAGGCTGAAGCGTCTCACCGCGACTCGGCTGGCGCGATCGGCCGGTTAACTTGAGCCTTCCGGTCGTGGCCAGGGGCCCATCGGTCGCGGCCAGAGGCACTCCGTTTGCAGCCAGAGGCCCTCAGTTTGCAGCCAGAGGCCAGTGTCATTTAACTTTAACAATTGTACCCTGGATCAGTCACATTGCCCCACTATGTTCCCCCCGATTGGTTGCCGGGCGAAAATCTGGCCGCCAAAACTCTACTGATTTTGCTTGAAACCATAGCCCCGGGGACCACCTCAATGACGAATCTTCGCTTCCTGAAACCCATCGCTGCGACGGCGCTTGTGGCAGTTGCCTTGACTGCTTGCGGCAACGCCGACGATGTTGCGTCTCCAGGCGAGGGTCAATTTGCATCCGGTGGTACCGGCGGCACGGGCGGCTCTACGGGCGGCAGTGGGCAGGCGTCGGCCGATTGCCCGACCGGGTTTCTCAATCTTGGGACAGTCGCCAACAACACGATCC
Organism: Asaia bogorensis; assembly: GCA_945892765.1. GTDB lineage: Bacteria > Pseudomonadota > Alphaproteobacteria > CACIAM-22H2 > CACIAM-22H2 > SHVT01. The sequence continues at coordinate 228 of CAMDDQ010000135.1, read as the reverse complement.
GGTCCTGCGGCATTCCGCGCCTCGTGGTCGGCGATCTCACGATTCCTTTCAGGCCCGGGACGGCCTACCGCGTCGACGGCAAGGTGGATGTGGGCGAAGATCAAGGTTCGGACGCACAAACTCCGCGGACCGGGGCGCGGTCGGGCAGACTGACCGTTGAACCGGGCGTCACCATTTTCGGCGGCATCGCCGAATACATCGCTGTCAACCGCGGCTCGCAGATCATTG
>CAMDDQ010000134.1 GCA_945892765.1 Asaia bogorensis | reverse complement strand
CCTGATGCTCGACGGCATGAAGTCCGTCGCCGAGAAGACCCTCTACGGCGCGCTCGACATCATCAAGAAGAAGTCGGGCCAGGACCCGCTCAAGGTGTTCCACGATGCCATCGAGAACATCAAGCCGTCGGTCGAGGTTCGCTCGCGCCGCGTCGGCGGCGCCACCTATCAGGTGCCGGTTGAAGTCCGTTCGATCCGCCGTCAGGCCTTGGCGGTCCGTTGGCTGATCGAGACGTCCCGCGGGCGCTCGGAAAACACCATGATGGAACGGCTGTCGGCCGAAGTCTTGGATGCCTCGAACAACCGCGGCAATGCGGTGAAAAAGAGAGAGGACACCCACCGGATGGCGGAGGCGAACAAGGCCTTCTCCCATTACCGTTGGTAGCCTCGAAGGGATAAAGAAATTATGCCGCGCACTACGCCTCTCGATCGATATCGCAACATCGGCATCATGGCCCACATCGATGCCGGCAAGACGACGACGACCGAGCGCATCCTGTATTACACCGGAAAGTCCTACAAGATCGGCGAAGTCCATGACGGCACCGCCACCATGGACTGGATGGAACAGGAGCAGGAGCGCGGCATCACGATCACTTCGGCCGCGACCACGACCTTCTGGCGCGATCACCGCATCAACATCATCGACACTCCGGGGCACGTCGACTTCACCATCGAAGTCGAGCGGTCGTTACGCGTTCTGGACGGTGCCGTCGCAGTGTTCGACAGTGTCGCCGGCGTCGAGCCGCAGTCCGAGACGGTGTGGCGCCAGGCCGACAAGTACCATGTGCCGAGGATTTGCTTCGTCAACAAGATGGACCGAATCGGCGCCGACTTCTATCGCTGCGTCGAGATGATCAAAAGCCGGCTGGGGGCCGTTCCCGCCGTGACCCATCTGCCCCTGGGCATCGAGGCCGATTTCATCGGCATGATCGACCTGATCCGGATGAAGGCCATCATCTGGAAGGACGAGACCCTGGGCGCGGAGTTCGAACTCCAGGACATTCCCGCCGGCATGGCCGGCAAGGCCAAGGAATACCGGGACAAGCTCGTGGAATTGGCCGTCGAGATGGACGATGCCGCGATGGATGCCTATCTGACCGACGGCAAGGAGCCCGACGAGGACACGTTGCGGACCTGCATTCGCCGGGGAACCCTGGGCGGCAAGTTCGTGCCGGTCATCTGCGGTTCGGCCTTCAAGAACAAGGGCGTCCAGCCGCTGCTCGACGCCGTCGTCGATTACCTGCCGGCGCCGACCGAAGTCCCTGCGATCAAGGGCCTGAAGGCCGGCACCGACGAGCCGATCACCCGCAACAATTCGGACGACGAGCCGTTCGCCGCTCTCGCCTTCAAGATCATGCACGATCCGTTCGTCGGGTCGCTGACCTTCATCCGAATCTATTCGGGCAAGGTCGCCGCCGGCGACACGCTGCACAACACCACCAAGGACAAGCGCGAGCGGGCCGGTCGCATGGTTTTGATGCATGCGAACTCCCGCGAAGAGATCAAGGAAGCCTATGCCGGCGACATCGTCGCCCTAACGGCGCTCAAGGATACGACCACCGGCGATACGCTGTGCGATCCCGGCAATCAGGTCGTTCTCGAACGGATGGAGTTTCCCGATCCGGTCATCGAAGTCGCCGTCGAACCCAAGACCAAGGCCGATCAGGAGAAGATGGGCGTCGCCCTGCGTCATCTGGCGTCGGAAGACCCGTCCTTCCGCGTCGCGTCCGATCCGGAAAGCGGCCAGACGGTCATCAAGGGCATGGGAGAACTGCATCTCGAAATCCTCGTCGACCGCATGCGGCGCGAATTCAAGGTCGAGGCGACGGTCGGCCCGCCCCAGGTGGCCTACCGCGAGACCATCAGCCGAACCGAGACGATCGACTACACGCACAAGAAGCAGAGCGGCGGCTCCGGCCAGTACGCCCGCATCAAGCTGGTGTTCGAGCCGTTGCCGCCGGGTTCGGGCTATCTGTTCGAGAGCAAGGTGGTCGGCGGCGCGGTCCCCAAGGAATACATCCCGGGCGTCGAAAAGGGGCTGAACAGTTCGCGCGAGTCGGGGGTCATCGCCGGGTTTCCGGTCACTGACGTCAAGATCACGCTGACGGACGGCGCCTACCACGACGTGGACTCGAGCGCGTTGGCGTTCGAAATCGCGGCGCGGGCGGCCTTCGGCGAGGGCATGCGCAAGGCCGGGCCGAAACTCCTCGAGCCGATCATGCGGGTCGAGGTGGTGACGCCCGAGGACTATATGGGCGACATCATCGGCAACCTGAACAGCCGCCGCGGTCAGATTCACGACATGGACCAGCGGGGCAACGCCCGGGTGATTGCGTCGACGGTGCCCCTGGCGACCATGTTCGGCTACGTCAGCACCCTGCGTTCGATGAGCCAGGGCCGGGCGCAGTTCAGCATGCATTTCGATCATTATGCGGACGTGCCGCATCAGGTCTCGGAAGAAGTCAAGCAGCGGCTGGCCGGTTAAGGCCGCCTCTGGAGCGATGGAGTAAAGACGATGGCGAAGGCGAAATTCGAGCGGAACAAGCCGCATTGCAACGTGGGGACGATCGGTCACGTCGACCACGGGAAGACGACGCTGACGGCGGCGATCACGAAGGTGATGGCGGAGCAGGGCGGGGGCGAGTTCACGCCGTTCGACCAGATCGACAAGGCGCCCGAGGAGCGGGAGCGCGGGATCACGATCTCGACGTCGCACGTCGAGTATCAGACGAAGAACCGTCACTACGCGCACGTCGACTGCCCGGGCCACGCCGACTACGTGAAGAACATGATCACGGGGGCGGCGCAGATGGACGGCGCGATCCTGGTGGTCTCGGCCGCCGACGGCCCGATGCCGCAGACGCGCGAGCACATCCTTCTGGCGCGGCAGGTGGGCGTTCCGGCGATCGTGGTTTTCCTGAACAAGGTCGACATGGTGGACGACCCGGAGCTTCTGGAACTGGTCGAGATGGAGATACGCGAGCTTCTGTCGCTCTATCAGTTCCCGGGGGACGATATCCCGATCGTCAAGGGCTCGGCGCTGGCGGCGCTGGAAGGCCGCGACGACGCGGTGGGCAAGGCGCAGATCCAGGCGCTGATGGACGCGGTCGATTCGTACATCCCGCAGCCGCATCGTCCGAAGGACCGGCCGTTCCTGATGCCGATCGAGGACGTGTTCTCGATCTCGGGTCGTGGCACGGTGGTGACGGGTCGTATCGAGCGCGGGATCGTGAAGGTCGGGGACGAGGTCGAGATCGTGGGGATCCGGGCGACGACCAAGACGATCTGCACGGGTGTCGAGATGTTCCGGAAGCTTCTGGACCAGGGCGAGGCGGGCGACAACGTGGGCGTTCTGCTGCGCGGGACGAAACGGGAAGATGTCGAGCGCGGGCAGGTTCTGGCGGTGCCCGGGTCGATCACGCCGCACACCAAGTTCAAGGCGGAGGCCTACATCCTGACGAAGGAGGAAGGCGGGCGTCACACGCCGTTCTTCACGAACTATCGTCCGCAGTTTTACTTCCGGACGACGGACGTGACCGGGACGATCGAGCTTCCGGCGGGAACGGAGATGGTGATGCCGGGCGACAATGTGTCGATGGACGTGACGCTGATTTCGCCGATCGCCATGGACGAGGGTCTGCGCTTCGCCATCCGCGAGGGCGGCCGCACCGTCGGTGCCGGCGTCGTCGCATCGATCATCGAATAGGAAGGTCATTACCGAACGGCGCCTTGTGGCGCCGTCGGCGTTTGAATGGATAGGGTCATGGAAAGTCAGAATATTCGCATACGATTGAAGGCGTTCGATCACCGCGTGCTCGATCAGTCGACGCTCGAAATCGTGAATACCGCCAGGCGCACCGGCGCCCAGGTGCGGGGCCCCATTCCATTGCCGACGCAAAGGGAGATTTACACCGTCCTTCGCGGGCCGCACATCGACAAGAAGTCGCGCGAGCAGTTCGAGATCCGCACCCATCGGCGGCTTCTCGATATTCTCGATCCGACCCCGCAGACGGTGGACGCATTGATGAAACTCGACCTCGCCGCCGGCGTTGACGTCGAGATTAAGCTCTAAGGGAAAGAACCATGCGTACCGGATTGATTGCACGCAAGGTCGGCATGACCCGCGTCTTCGGGGCGGACGGGAATCACATTCCGGTCAGCGTCCTGCACGTCGAGGGCTGCCGGGTCGTTGCCCAGAAGACCAAGGAACGGGACGGCTACACCGCCCTGCAGTTGGGCGCCGGCGACGTCAAGACCAGTCGGCTGACGAAAGCCGAGCGCGGCCACTTCGCCAAGACCAAGGTGGAGCCCCGGCGCAAGCTGGTCGAGTTCCGGGTCGAGGAGGACGGCCTGGTCGAGATCGGCGCCGAGCTGTCGGCCGAGCATTTCGTCGCCGGCCAGTACGTTGACGTCACCGGCACGAGCATCGGCAAGGGCTTTGCCGGCGTCATGAAGCGCCACGGCTTCGCCGGCCTGCGCGCGACCCACGGCGTGTCGGTCAGCCATCGTTCGCACGGCTCGACCGGTCAGCGCCAGGATCCCGGCAAGGTCTTCAAGGGCAAGAAGATGGCCGGTCATCTCGGCGACGAGAAAGTCACCGTGCAGAATCTGCAGGTGGTGTCGGTCGACGACGACAAAGGATTCGTCTTCGTGCGGGGCGCTGTGCCCGGGTTCGAAGGCGGCTATGTCGAGGTTCGTGACGCCATTAAACACAAGATGCCCGCGAAGGCGCCGGTGCCGGCGGCTCTCAAAGCTGCGGCCGATCCAGCCGCA
>CAMDDQ010000133.1 GCA_945892765.1 Asaia bogorensis | reverse complement strand
TGAGGAGCCGCAGTTCCAACGCCTGTTCGGCGACGACCTCTTTGAGGGCACTGGCTTCCCGGCGCAGGTTTTTGACCTCGTCCGTCGTCGCCGCCCGAGTTGTATCCCCAGCCAGGCGACGCTTGCCCGCTTCGAGGAACTCTTTGTACCAACCATAATACATGCTCTCGGCGATGCCCTCGCGCCGGCACAGCCCCGCGATACTCTCCTCGCCGCGCAACCCGTCCAGCACGATCCGGATCTTGTCTTCGGCGGAATAATGTCGGCGCTGCGGTCCTCGCCGATGACGAAGATGTTGAAGCCGATACCCTCGATGGCGAGCCCATCCTCCAGCGCCTCGCGTGCCCGCCTGTTGGAAGAAAGATCGAATGCCGTCGCCGGCGTTTCGTCCTCGGCATCGGGCGACGCCGCGAAGAATGGCACCCCGATCGCCTCAGCATCCAATCGCCGCGCCGCCATCGACTTCCTCGCTCCAATGCCTCGGCCATCGTGGCGGCTTGCGCGCCGGCAATCAAGGCCAAGCGCCGGCGTCATTCACGACGGCGAGCCATTTTCGCAGGTTATCGGAGCGTGGGGATCTAGGCGACTTTCGACGGGACACTCCGGGATTTCGCGGCCTGATCCGTCGTAATTTTGATAGTGCGCGGCTTCAGCGCCTCCGGCACTTCGCGCAGCAGCTCGACATGCAACAGGCCGTTTTCAAGCCTTGCGCCCTCCACCCTGATGAAATCGGCGAGCTGAAAACGGCGCTCGAAAGCGCGGCGCGCGATGCCTCGATAGAGGTATTTTCCGTTGTCCTCCTCGGCCATGCCCTTGCTGGAAATCGTCAACAACCCTTCGCGCAGGACAATATCGATGTCGTCCGCCGTGAACCCGGCGACCGCCATGGTGATGCGGTAGGCGTCCTCACCCATCCGCTCGATATTGTAGGGCGGATAACTCGGCGTCGAATCCTCGCCGCTCGCCGCATCGAGTAACTGGGTGAGACGATCGAAGCCGACGGTCGAACGGAAAAGGGGCGAATAGTCGAATGTTCGCATGACATATCCTTCTTATGAGCGACATGCATTCCTCCTTCTTATGAGCGACATGCATTCCGCCCGGGCGCCAAGAACGCACCGGGGCAAAGGGCCTCCGTGGAGCACCCAGTGGATATTATTTGGATATGTCGATTTGCCGATTCAAGGGCTGACTGGACTCGCGATGACCACATAATGGATTGAAATATTTATACAATTAACGATTTGGTTTGAGCCCTTGAAAGACCGTCGGGGGCAGCCTATTTTCCTGGCACTCATCTGCCTAGAGTGCTAGCAGCAGAAATTTGAACCAATTTTCTCGCTTGGGAGGGTCAGTCATGAAGTTTCGTCCGCTACAGGATCGCGTGGTTATTCGCCGAGTCGGGGACGATGAAAAGACCCCGGGTGGGATCATCATTCCCGAGTCCGCCAGGGAAAAGCCGATGCAAGGCGAGGTTATCGCCGTCGGCTCCGGCGCCCGCGACGAAAGCGGTAAAATCGTGCCGCTGGACGTCAAAGTCGGCCAGCGCATCCTGTTCGGCAAGTGGTCGGGCACCGAGGTCAAGATCGATGGCGAGGAGCTGTTGATCATGAAGGAGTCCGACATCATGGGCATCATCGAGGACAGCAAACCCTCGAAGAAGAAATAGAGACGCAGGCAATTTTGGGCTGCGGACAGTTTTGGGCTTCAAGGAGGTTTTCTAGACATGGCTGCTAAAGAAGTAAGATTCGGAGCGGATGCCCGCCAGCGGATGTTGCGCGGCGTGGATATCCTGGCGGACGCGGTGAAGGTGACGTTAGGCCCCAAGGGCCGCAATGTCGTGCTGGATAAGTCCTACGGCGCCCCGCGCATCACCAAGGATGGCGTCACCGTCGCCAAGGAAATCGAACTCGGCGATAAATTCGAGAACATGGGCGCGCAGATGGTGCGCGAGGTCGCCTCCAAGACCAGCGATCAGGCCGGCGACGGCACGACCACGGCCACGGTGTTGGCTCAGGCAATCGTGCGCGAAGGTGCCAAGGCGGTGGCCGCGGGGATGAACCCGATGGACCTCAAGCGCGGGATCGCCTTGGCGGTGGAAGCGGTCGTCGAGGACCTCAAGAAGCGTTCGAAGAAGGTGGCGACGAGCGAGGAGATCGCCCAGGTCGGCACGATTTCCGCCAATGGCGATCGTTCGATCGGCGACATGATCGCCAAGGCCATGGAAAAGGTCGGCAAGGAAGGCGTGATCACGGTCGAGGAAGCCAAGAACCTGGAGACCGAGCTGGAAGTGGTCGAAGGCATGCAGTTCGACCGCGGCTATGTCTCCCCGTATTTCATCACCAACCCCGAGAAGATGATCTGCGATCTGGAGGATCCCTACATCCTCCTGCACGAAAAGAAGCTGTCGGGGCTGCAAGCGATGCTGCCGTTGCTTGAATCGGTGGTGCAGTCGAGCCGGCCGTTGCTGATCATCGCCGAAGACGTGGAAGGCGAAGCGCTGGCGACCCTGGTCGTGAACAAGCTGCGCGGCGGGCTGAAGGTGGCGGCGGTGAAGGCCCCCGGCTTCGGCGACCGGCGCAAGGCGATGCTCGAAGACATCGCCGTGCTCACCGGCGGCCAACTCATCAGCGAAGATCTCGGCATCAAGCTGGAGAATGTGACCCTCGACATGTTGGGCCGCGCCAAGAAGGTTCTCATCGAGAAGGAGAACACCACCATCGTCAATGGCGCCGGCAAGAAGTCCGACATTGAAGGCCGGATCAACCAAATCCGCGCCCAGGTCGAGGAAACCACCTCGGACTATGATCGCGAGAAGCTGCAGGAGCGGCTGGCGAAGCTGGCTGGCGGCGTCGCGGTGATCCGCGTTGGCGGGGCCACCGAGGTCGAGGTCAAGGAAAAGAAGGACCGGGTCGACGACGCGATGCACGCGACCAAGGCGGCGGTCGAGGAAGGCATTCTTCCCGGCGGCGGCGTGGCGTTGCTGTATGGCGGGCGTGCCCTGGAGCGGGTAAAAGCCGGCAATGACGACCAGAAGGTGGGCGTGGAGATCGTACGCAAGGCGCTGACCGCGCCGGCCCGCCAGATCGCCGACAACGCAGGCGAAGACGGTGCCGTGATCCTGGGCAAACTCCAGGAGAGCAAGAGCCTCAATTGGGGTTTCGACGCTCAGAGCGGCGAATATGTGGACATGATCAAGGCCGGTATCGTCGATCCGACCAAGGTTGTGCGTCTGGCCCTACAGGGCGCGGCATCGGTGGCGGGTCTTCTGATCACCACCGAAGCCATGATCGCCGACAAGCCGGAGAAAAAACCCGGGCCTTCCATGCCACAGGGTGGCATGGGTGGAATGGGCGGCATGGGCGACATGGACTTCTAGACCAACACGAAGCCGAGACAACAGAAAGGGCGAGTCGCGTGACTCGCCCTTTTTTTGTTCTCCTACGGATGAGCAATCAATCCGGCCAGCGCCGGTGCAGCCACAGCCATTGGTCTGGCCGCGCGCGCACCCAACTCTCGATCACTTCGTTGACCTTGGTCATGTAGGCCAGAACGACGGCATGGCGGTCTTCGCCCGTTGGCGTGGACAGCGGTGGGAAGACGGTCAAACGGAAGCGGGCGCCGGCCAGGCGCTCAACGCGCGTCGGCAAGACAACACAGTCGTATTTCAACGCCAGCTGCGCCAATGCCGGCGCCGTCATCGCCGGACGGCCGAAAAACGGCACTGGAATGCCATCATTCATGCGCTGATCGACGAGCACGGCGAGATGTTCGCCGCTCTTCAGAACGGTCATCGCCTCGCGCGCCCCTTCGCGCCCCTTCGCGATCGCACCGGCGACGACGTCTCGCCGGCTGCGCTGGATCAACTTGTCCACCCAGCGGTTGTTCGCTGATCGATAGATGACGTTGAGCGGCAGGCCGCTTTGGCGGGCGGCAAGCAGTGCCATTTCCCAATTCCCGAAATGCGCCGAAAAACAAATGACCGGCCGGCCGGACTCGCGGGCCGCATCGAAATGCTCCAATCCGACAATCTCCAGCCGGCGATCCGTTCCAAAGGCGCGTATCGCATCAAGATGGGTGTATTCGGCCGCGACGCGCCCGAAATTATCCCACACGCCGCGCAGGATGGCGGCGATCTCAGCCTCGCCCTTTTCCGGGAAGACCCTGCGCAACCGATTCGCCGCGCGGCGGGACAGCCCCAGGTGGGGTCCGATCGCACGTCCGATGAAGCCGCCAATCGCCGAGGCGGCATCGAGCGGCAGCGTCGCGCATAGGCCGTAGGCGGCGTAAACCGCGACCGCCTCCAGGGGATGGATAAAGGCGCGGCGCAGCCGGCGGCGGAGGGCGCTACGGGTGGACACGGTCGAGCGCCGGACGAAGGAGGCGGGTCACCGCGGACGGGTCCTCGAAGATCAGCCCAACGCGCACGACCTTCACCATGGGTCTGGCCTCGGCAGGCAGCCGAACCGCATCCTTGGCCGTCGTCACCGGCAGCGCGCCGAGGGACGTGGCTTCCTCGCAGATCGCCATGATTTCGTCGGGTGTGAACGGATGATGATCTGGGAAGCTGCGCCGCGCGACCACGCGGCAGCCGATCTCAGACAGGGTGGCAAAAAACTTCTCCGGCAGTCCGATGCCCGCGAACGCGAAAACAGCCTTCCCGGCGAGACCGTGGGAGTCGGGGTGCGGGGCCAGGCGGGCGCGCAAAAGCGGCAGGCCATGTTCGGCGACATGGGCGGCGCACGCGGCGTCGTCCCCGCCGATGAGGACGGCCGCCGTGGCTCTCGCCAGACCGCGCCCAATTGGCTCGCGCAGTGGTC
>CAMDDQ010000132.1 GCA_945892765.1 Asaia bogorensis | reverse complement strand
GGGAGGAAGCCGGCTCTATGCCGGGCCGCGCCTGCTGGCGGCCGGGTGTCTACTTAACCGCGTTGATCTTCTCGATAGCGCCCTTCGGCCATTCGCTGGCGTACTTAGCAAGGTAGCGCTTTTGGGCGAAGGCGCGGAAGGCGTTCTGGTCCGGAGCGTATACCTGCTTGCCTTCCTTCTTGAAGAACTCGATCGCTTCCTTTTCCTGCGCGTCGTATTTCGCCGCGTTGGCGTCGAATATCTTATCGGCCTCGGCGCGAAGCTTGATTTGCTTGTAGGGGCCCAACCCTTCCCAGGCCTTCTTTGAAACGGCGAGCATGTCGTACCCGAGCACGTGGTTGGTCAGGATGAACTGCGAGGTTACTTCGTAGAACTTCATCGACCGGCCCGAGACAAGCGGGTTGTCCTGCCCATCGACCGCGCCCGCCTGCAGCGCGGTGTAGAGCTCGGCATAGGCGACCGGCGTCGGATTCGCGCCGAGGGACTCTCCGAGGAACTGCCAGAACTCACCCGGCGGCATGCGCAGCTTGATGCCCGCGAGATCGGCCGGCGTGTTGATCTTCTTCGTCGGCTTGAGGTTGACCTGGCGCGCGCCGAAATAGACCGGGCGCAGAACCTCTATGCCCAGCTGGTCGCGTGCCAGCTTGATGAAGTCCTTGCCGACATCGCTCTTGAACGTCTTGTTGAGATGGTCGTAATCGCGGAACAGATAGGCCGACGTCATCAGCGACCAAGCGGGAATCTGCTTCGAGATGTCCGCGGGCGCGAGATTGCAGAGCTCCAGGTTTTCGCGTTGCAGCGCGACCAATTCGGTGCCCTGCTTGAACAGCGTATTGGCCCAGTACGGCTCGAGATCGAAGTCGTCCTTCATCGCCGCGGCGAGCGCCTTGTAGCCCTCGGCACGAAGGTCGGTTTCCGGGAACGCGCAGCTGAAGCGCAGTTTCGGTTTGGCTTGCGCGAAGCTCGTTCCGGTCGCTGCCAAGCTGAGCGCGCTCGCCCCTGCGGCGACGAATGTGCGGCGGTCGATGTTAACGGCCATGTAATTCCTCCCTGGTTTCAGCGCCCCCGTTCGGGGTGCATGCGATCATCATTGCGCTGGGTAAAACCCCGATCAATATGCAAATAACGATTCATATGAGACTTTAAAAAAAGTATGATAGCTTTATAGACCCTAGAAACCATGGGGGTTAACAAGGACATGGCAAGGGCAGCGGAACACGATTCCGTCGGCGAAAGATCCTACCGGCGGATTCGCACCGACATCATTGCCGGCAAGCTGGCGCCGGCTGAAAAGCTGCGGCTCGACCGCTTGCGCGAGGACTACGGCACCAGCGTCAGCACCCTGCGCGAACTTTTGAACCGCCTTGCCTCGGAAGGCCTGGTGGTCGCGGAGGGGCATCGCGGCTTCGAGGTTGCCCCGGTCTCGGCCGGCAATCTGCGGGAGGTCGCGGCGATGCGGCTGCTGCTGGAATGCCATGCCCTGGAGCGGTCGTTCATCGCCGGCGACATGGAATGGGAGGGACGCGTCGTATCGGCGCATCACAAGCTTGCAACGACGGAGAGGCGCATGCTTACCGGCGACGACGCCGAGAACGAAGCCTGGAAGCGCTACGACTGGGAATTCCACCACGCCCTCATCTCGGCATGCGGCTCACGGTCGCTGCTTGAGGCGCATGCCGCGACCTGCGACAAGTACCAGCGGTATTTGATGATCGCGATGACCTATCGCGGCGATATCGTGGCGAGCGAACATCGCGATCTGTTGAACTGCGCCTTGAAACGCGATTCGGCGCGCGCCCAGCGGTTGTTGACCCAGCACATCGAAGGCTGCGTCGATTACACCCTCGCCGCCGGCAGCAAGGTCGGAAAATAAGACGCGGCCGCCTCGGGCCGCGCGCCGCCCCGGCCCTTAGGCGAGATTCTTCTTGAAGAAGGCGATCGTGCGTTCCCAGGCGAGCTTGGCCGCGGCTTCCTGGTAGCGCGGCGTCGAGTTGTTGTGGAAGCCGTGCTGGGTGCCGGGATAGATGTGCATCTCGTACTTCACGCCCGCCGCCTTCAAGGCGGCCTCGTAGGCAGGCCACATCGCGTTGATGCGCTCGTCGGTCTCGGCGTATTGCACCAGCAGCGCCGCCTTGATCGCGGGAACCGACGCGGTCTCGGCCGCGGGACCGTAGAACGGCACGGCAGCCTGCACATCGGCGCTGAGCGTGGCGGCCAGGAAGTTGGTGGTGCCGCCGCCCCAGCAGAAGCCCGTGACCCCGAGCTTGCCGTTGGACGGCGCGAGCGCCTTCAGGTAGCGCGCGCTGTTGACCATGTCGGTGCGCAGCTTGCCCTGGTCGAGCGTGGCCTGAAGCGTACGGCCGTCGTCGTCGTTGCCCGGGTAGCCGCCGACGGGCGCCAACCCGTCGGGCGCCAGCGCCAGGAATCCCTGGGTCGCGGCCCGGCGGGCCACGTCCTCGATATACGGGTTGAGCCCGCGATTCTCGTGGACCACCAGGACGGTCGGGAACGGCCCCGCCCCGCTGGGCTGCACCAGATAGCCCTTCATCGTCCCCGACGTGCCGCCCGGCGACGGGTAGCTCACGTACTTGGCCTTGATCCGCTCATCGGTGAAGGAGATCGTCTGGGCCTGCGCATAGCGGGGCAACAGCGCCTGCGCCATGGCCAGGCCGCCCACGGTCACGGCCGCGGCACGCGCCAAGAATTCGCGGCGGTCCATGCGTCCGTGGCAGTACTCGTCATAGAGTTCGAACACGCGGCGGTCGATCTCGCTTTGGGTCAACGCCTGCGGCGCCGCGGGCGCCTGGGTTGACGGTTCCGCATTCCATTGTTGATCCATTTGGATTTCCTCCCCTGGAGTCGGCATTCGAGTTCAGAGTTCAGCCCTCCGGACACGGCCGGAACGGCCCCATAGAGATAAAGAACAGTAGCAGGCGAAGAGTATTCCCGCAGCCAGGATCGTTTTCGGCGCCGCAGCGAACTCGCGGGATCGGCTGGCGCGATGGCATGGCCTACATCACCAAGGCGTGATCGAAAAGACCCGGACGGCGGCGGCGGATCAAGCGAACCGTCCCGGCGACAACCCGCTTATATCCGTCGCGGTTTTGTCGTCCAAGGCGAGTTCCGCCACGACCGCCCCCGCGCCGGGACCCAGCTGGAAGCCGTGGCCCGAGAAGCCGAAGCAGTGGATCAGCCCGGGCGTCCCGGGGCTGAAGCCGAGCGCCGGCTTGTCGTCCGGCATATAGGCCTCGATGCCGCTCCACGACCGGATGATGCTCGCGTGTGTCAGCCCGGGCACGGCGTCGAGCAGCAATCGGCTGGCGCGTGCGATCAGCTCTGGCGTCACGCGGGTGCGGCGGTTGACAAGGTCGGGCACGCCCTGGCCGCTGCCGAACAGCACGTTGCCCCTGGGGATCTGGCGCAAATAAAGCCCGTCCATCACGCCCATGTTGGGCTGCATGAAATAGGGCAGCGGCTCGGTGACGCTCATGGTCGGCGCCTTGGCCTCGGCCGGCAATTTGTCGCCGAACCACGCCGCGATCTCCGCCCCCCAGGCGCCGGCGGCATTTATAAGGACGCGGGCGCGGCAGGCGATGCCGGTATCGGTTTCCACAACGAAGCCGCCGCCGTCGCGGGCTATGCCCGTGACTTTCGTATTCTCGTGGATCGCGGCCCCCGCTTTGCGAGCAGCGCGAGCAAACAAAGGAGAGACGAGTCGCGGATTGGCCTGGCCGTCCTCGGCCAGCAGCGATCCGCCGAGCGCGCGTTCGCTTAAGTACGGATAGCGTTCGCGGATCGCGTTGCGGCCGATCAGCTCGGGCGCCAATCCATGCGCCCCGGCGATTGCCGCCCAACGCTCCAGCGTTGCCATGTGCCGGTCGGACGTGGCGACGCGCAGATGCCCTATTGCCGCGAATTCGCCGTCATGGCCGAGGAGCGCGGGCAAGCCCGCCCAGATCGCGCGCGAACGGACCGCCAAAGGCAGCTCGGCCTCATCGCGGCCGTGCTGGCGCACCCCGCCGAAATTGACGCCGCTGGCCATGGCGCCGCACAAGCCAGCCTCGAACAACTGGACCGACGCGCCGCGCCGGCGCAAATGCAGCGCCGCCGAACAGCCATGGATGCCGCCGCCGACGATGGCGACGTCGCAGGACAGGGACGACATGGCCGAAGCTTGCCATGCCCCGAGCACGGCTTGCTATAGTCCCGGCCGGAACACGGGGAGACCTATATATGACCGGCGAAGCAGCGACGCACTGGCCCGTCACGCGCGAGCAACGCGGGCGCGTGGCGGTGTTGTGGATCGACAATCCGCCGGTGAACGGCCTGGGCGCCGATGTGCGGCGGGCGCTGGACCGCCGCTTCAGCGAGGCGCTGGCCGATGCCAAGGTCGCCGCGATCGTGATCGCCGGTAGGGGCAAGATGCTGTCGGGCGGGGCGGATATCCGCGAGTTCGGCAAGCCGCCGCCGGCCGATGCGCCGATCCTGCCGCAACTCATCGACAAAATAGAGCAAGCCGGCAAGCCGGTGGTGGCGGCGATCCACGGCGTGGCCGCGGGCGGGGGTTTGGAATTGTCGCTGGGCTGCCATTTCCGCGTCGCCGCCGCCGAGAACACCCGCATGGGCCTGCCGGAAGTGACGCTGGGCATCGTGCCCGGCGCCGGCGGCACGCAACGCCTGACCAGAACCATCGGCGTGAAACCGGCGCTGGAGATGATGATTTCGGGCGAGCTGATCCCGGCGAAGCGCGCGCATGAACTGGGCATCGTCGACGAGCTGGCGACGGGAGATGTCGTCGAGGCCGCCGTGAAATACGCGGAGGGACTCATCGCCAAGGGCGCCAAGCCGAGACGCACGCGCGAGCGCGAGGACAAGATCGCCGAAGCCAAGGCCAACCCGGCGCTGATCGACGAATTCCGCATAGCAGTGAAACGCAGCGCCCGGGGGCAGGAATCGCCCCTGGC
>CAMDDQ010000131.1 GCA_945892765.1 Asaia bogorensis | reverse complement strand
ATCTGCGTCCAAGCGCAGATCGAGCCGGCGCAACACCGGCAGGTCGGCGGCATAACCACCCACGACCCCTTCCATGGCGATCAGGGGCGGTGCGGCCGGCTCGGGCTCGGGAAAGGCGAAGTCGATACTGCCTCCAACCGCCGCGGCTTCCGCGATTGGCTCCATGCGGGCGAGGGCTTTCATGCGGCTTTGCGCCTGGGTCGCTTTGCTGGCCTTGGCGCGGAAGCGGTCGACGAAGGACTGGATATGCCGCCGCTGGGCCTCCTGTTTGGCCCGCATCGAAGCGTTGAGCGCCAGCCGCTCCCGGCGGATGCGCTCGAAGGAATCGTAACCGCCCGGATAAAGGGCGAGCCGGCCGGATTCGAGGTGAACGATGCGGTCCACGACTTCGTTGAGCAGCCTGCGGTCATGGCTGACCACGATCATCGTGCGCGCGTAGGATTTGAGATGGCTTTCGAGCCAGATCGTCGCCTCGAAATCGAGGTGGTTGGTCGGCTCGTCGAGAAGCAGCACATCCGGCTCCGAGAAAAGGACGGCGGCGAGAGCGGCGCGCATCCGCCAGCCGCCAGCAAACGAGGCCAGGGGGCGCGCCTGCGCGGTCGCGTCGAAGCCGAGCCCGGCAAGAATCGTCGCGGCGCGGGCGGGGGCCGAATGCGCCGCGATTTCCGCGAGCCGCGCCTCGATTTCGGCGACGCGGTGGGGGTCGCGAGGTTCCTCGCGTTCGGCCAGCAAGGTCGCACGTTCGCGGTCGGCGGCAACGACGAAGTCGAGCGGTGTCTGTTCGCCGCCCGGCGCTTCTTGGGCAACCATGCCAAGACGGCTGGCTTTCGGCAGCCCAATGTCGCCGCCATCGGGCTGCAATTTGCCCAACAACAGCCTCAACAGGGTCGATTTTCCAGCGCCGTTGCGGCCGACGAGGCCGACATGCCAGCCAGTGCCGATCATGGCGTCCGCGCCATCGAACAGGGTGCGGCCACCGACGCGATAGGTCAGGTTTTCGATGCGAATCATGTCGGCGACGGGATAGAACGGCCTCTTTCGATCGAATGACTCTATCCGAATTCGCTTGTATGAATGAACGCCCAACCTTCGGCTACCGCCTTTCGCAAGGCTTGGGCGCCGACGGCAGTCGCTGTATAACGTAATTCAGGGTCCCCGTAGCTCAGTAGGATAGAGCACAGGATTCCTAATCCTGGGGTCGTGGGTTCGAATCCCGCCGGGGACGCCACGGTCCCTCTCTGCGTTTGGGGCGCGGCGTCTGGGGTCGCCGGTGCGCAGGCGCGTTATTGGCGGCCGGCTAGTTGTTGCGCGGAAGCAAAACCGGGGTGAGAGAAGGGAAGTCAGGTCGGCGGTGAACCCCAAGCAGTTGGAAGAAATTCTGCGCCGGCACGAGCGGTTCCTGGCGGGCCATCGCGATGGCACCCGCGCCAGCTTGAAAAGCGCAAACCTGGCCGGTTGGACACGGCCCTACGCAAAATTGTCGATGGTCATCCTGTCGGGCGCGAATCTAAGCGACGCCACATTGACGTCGGCCGATCTGCGTTTTGCCGATCTCTTCGCGGCCAATCTCGACAATGCCGATCTTTCATCCGCCAATCTCTATCGCGCCGATCTGCGTGCGGCGCAGTTGCGCTTTGCCAAGTTATTCATGGCCGATCTGCGCGAGGCCGACTTGCGGCCGAGCATAATGCACTACGGCGATGGGCCGACGCAGCAGGCGGCGACGGCACGGTCGAGCACATCCGGGCTCCGCCTCGACAAGATGATGGTCACACGCACGAGTTTCGCCCATGCCGGCCTCTCCCAAGCCAGACTGAATAGCGCGGCGGCGGGCGGCGCCGATTTCGCATCCGCCAAGATGCGCGGGACCGATCTGACCGGGGCCGATCTGACCGACGCAAATTTGGCGTCCGCCAAGCTGCAAGGCGCCAATCTAACCGGCGCGGATTTAACCGGCGCCACGGTCAAGGGTGCCGATTTCCGCGGCGCGGTATTGCGCGGCGCCGTGCTGGAGCGCGTGGACCTGTCCAGCGCGTCATTCGCCGGCGCGATCATGATGCAAAATCTGGGAAGTTTGCCTCCCGATATCCGCACCGCCTTGACCGGCCATGAGCAGTGGATCGTGACCAGCGGGCGCAAGGGCGCGCCCGCCCACTTCGCCGGCCGCGATCTCAGCCTGATGGATTTGTCCGGCGCCGATCTCTCCGGCGCCGATCTCGACAAAGCCGTGTTAGCGGGTGCCCGGCTTGCCGATTGCCTGTTCGTGTTGACCGGCTGCGCCGGCGCAGATTTCCGCGGAGCCTCGGCGATCGCGACGGATTTCGGCGGCGCGGACCTTTCAGGAGCCAAGCTCGCGGGCGCAAAGCTGTCGCGGGCGCGTTTCGGCTCAGTGGATTTGAATCAACCTGACGGCAAACCGAGCGGCCGCCTGTGGCCCACGAATCTGAGTGGCGCCGACCTCACCGATGTCGACCTCTCCGGGGCCGATCTCGCCGGCGCAAAACTGGTTGGGGCCAATCTGACGGGCGCCAATCTTTCGGGTGCCGACCTGACCGGGGCCGATCTCACGGGCGCCCGCATGCCCTGATCGGGTCCGCAACCAGCGTTGCTTCCCTATCTCGCCTCGGTCAATTCGGCCATCGTGCCAAAACGCCCACTCTGATAGTCGTCGATCGCTTGCCGGATTTCGTCCGCGGTATTCATGACAAATGGCCCGCGCATGACGACCGGTTCGTCGATCGGTGCCCCGCTCAGAATCAGGATTGTGGAATCGGTGCCCGCCGTCAGCGTAGTGTCGCCGCCATTGCGGTCGAGAATCGCGAACTGCGCCGCGCGCACGACCTCGGTGTTATTGATTCGAACATCGCCGCGCAGGACGACAACGTTTGTGTTGTGACCGTCGGGAAGATCGAGAGACAGGGATTGGCCGGCAAGTAGGCGCAAATCCCAAACGTCGATCGGGGTGAATGTGCGCGCTGGTCCTTTGCGCCCAGCGAAGCTGCCGGCGATGACACGCACCCGGCCCGCATCACCGGGTAGATCCACAACCGGAATGTCCCGATCGAGCAAACCCTGATAGCCGGGCGGCGCGCCTTTGTCTTTAGCCGGAAGATTGACCCAAAGCTGGACCATCTCCAATGCGCCGCCGCGCCGGGTGAAAGCTTGGGAGTGGAATTCCTCATGCAGGATGCCGGAGGCGGCGGTCATCCACTGCACGTCGCCCGGACCGATATGGCCACCATTGCCAGCCGAATCGCGATGGTCGACCTCGCCCTGATAGACGATGGTGACGGTCTCGAATCCGCGGTGAGGATGGACGCCGACGCCGCGCGGCCGTTCCGCCGGGGGAAAATTCGCCGGCCCGGCATAATCGAGCAGCAGGAACGGGCTTATGTGCCGGCCATGGCTGAGATGCGAAAACAGCGAGCGCACGGGGAACCCATCGCCAACCCAGTGCGGCGCTGGAGCGCCATGAACACCCAGAACCTTTCTCATGTGTCTCACTTTCGGGAGAAGTCCAAGGAAGCGCGACGCTGCCGCGATCGGCGGAAATTTGTGGCGCGCCCGAAGGGATTCGAACCCCTAACCCTCAGATCCGTAGTCTGATGCTCTATCCAGTTGAGCTACGGGCGCGCGATTTCGACGGCGTTGCCGATCCGTCCGCCTCTTGGAAGCGTGGGACAGTACTGGACTCGCTTCGCGCTGACAAGAAGCCTATCCGCCCGTTTGGAGGAAGCTTTGCGACGTGCCGTCGAGCACCAGACAGGTAAGGCGGCCGGAGGCGAAAGCGCCGGTGTCGATGCCGATGCGATTCGGGCGAACCTGAGGCGATCGCGAGATGCTGTGGCCATGGACAACGACCTTGCCGTGATCCTTAGACGACATCAGGAATTCATCGCGGATCCACAGCAGATCGTATTCCTGCTGGCGGTCCAGATTAATGCCCGGCCGGATTCCGGCGTGAACGAAGCAATAGTCGCCCTCGACATGCATCAGCTTGAGCGATCTCAGAAATTCGAGATGCGACGCCGGCAAACGTTGGCGCAGGTTCGCCTGGATCGCCAGGAAACGCTCTTGCGAATCGCCGCCGGAATTCAGCCCCACGCCATAGCTGTACAGGGTCGCAGCCCCGCCGAAGGACAGCCAATCGGGGCCGATTTCGATGTCGTCGAGGAAGTCCATCATGGCCTTCTCGTGGTTGCCAAGAAGGTGAATGCATTCGAAGCTCGCAAGCGGACCCTCGAGGATCATGTCGATGACCCGCCGTGATTCGATGCCGCGATCGACATAGTCCCCGACATAGATGATGGACTTGTGTGCGGCCGGGGCGCCAGCCGCGTCGCTCAAGATAAGGCCGTGAAGGTCGCGCAAGAGATCGGCGCGCCCATGGATGTCGCCAATGGCGTAAAGACGCCGTCCGGCCGGAACTGTCGGCTGCGCAGGCGCCTTGCGGGCGCCAAACCCAAAGAATTTCGCTATCACGGTTTGCCCGCTAACCGGCCGTATGGCTCCCCCGACCTGGCATCATCCTCAAGGGGAGACGGGTGACGCTTGAACGGCGAGTCCCATGTAGTAGATTATAGGGCGACTCGCGTGCAGTTCGGCAACGGTCCCCAATTATCGGTCGGACGGGACAAACCCCAGCGATCACGAAGGTTAACCATAATACCTCGCGAGGAAGTGCCGCATCTTAACGGATCGTTAGAAGTTAGCGGGTTGGATGATCGGCAGGGTTCTGCCGCTCGTATGTAAAGGAATGGCGGCATTGGACTATTCGGCAATTTCGAGGCGCGGTGAACCATGGCGGTGGCTCCAAGAGGTGCGGGCGACTCGCAGCCGATGAGCCAGGAACGGCTCCTGCTCAATTTCATCGAGCGGCTCGATCGGCACCTCGAGGGGCGTGTGTCCATTCATATTCAGCTGTCGAAGCTGAAGCCGGCGAACCGCAAGGAGATGCATATCCGCATCGCCGACGACACCTTCCGTCAGTTGGTGAAGAAATACGAAGTGAGGTACTACCCAAAAATCGGACGGTGACGGAAGCTACAGAGTAGGTGTCTGCTGATCCTCAACGAGAGGAGGTCAGCGATGACGATACGGAAGCAGCACAAGCCCGAGTTCAAGGCGCGGGTTGCGCTGGAGGCCCTGAAGGGCGAG
>CAMDDQ010000130.1 GCA_945892765.1 Asaia bogorensis | reverse complement strand
CCCGGCGGGCACGATCAGCAGCAAGAGTCGCGTCAGCTTTCCGTTCGATGCTCCATGCCGCAACAAGACGCCACCGCCGACCCGGGTCGCGGTGCGGCCGGCGATGCTGCCGACGACGGCAAAGATCAAGCTCCATACGGCGTCGAGGTTCGCGCTGACGAATGTTGCCGTTAGTCTCTGGATCGCGGAATCCACCGAAAACAGGACGATCAGAACCGTAAGCGAACGAACCAGCGCGATCCGGTCGCCACCATTCTCGACCATGGATGTCATTCCCACGGGCGGGCGGGTCGTTACGGCGCGAAGAATCCAGAGCCAGACCGCCGCCGTGAGGCCGGCGCCGGTCAACGCCGCGACCGCGGCGCGTCCCGGCGCTTCGGGCAGCCAATCCTTCAGCGGCGCGGCGAACCAGGCCGCGGCGATCGCGGCGATCCACGGCGCGGCGGATCGCAGCACCACGAGCAGGGTCCGGCTTACGGGCCCGCTCAGGGTCGGCGACAGCACGGGCCAGGTCCGCCGCCCGGCCAGGCGCACGGCGATAAACGCGAACAGCCATGTCGCAACGGCAACCGCGATCACAAAGGCGGCCACGTTGCCGGCGTCATTACCGGGTTGCCGCCAAGCCCGCGCTTCATCGGCGGCGCTGGCGGTCAAAGCGTTCGCCATCGCCCACAACTCATCGGCGGCGCGCCACCAGGACAATGGATTGAGCGGAATCGGGCCGCGCTCGGCAAGCGAGGCCGTGAGCTGGTCCAGGCGCTTGTCCGAAATCTTGTCGAGCGCCTGATCGGCGCGGGCGACGATGAGATCGGCTTGGCGTATCCAGCCCTCGAATAGCCCGACTCGCTCTTCCAATGCCTTGCGTTGAGCCTGCGTCTCGGCGGATTCGGCGGCGCCGGCCGGTCCGGCGGCGACGAAGGCGTCGAGCAGCTCGCGGGCCTCGTCGGTAAAAGCTTGAATCTCACCGCCGAATTCCGTCGCCTGGGTGCGGATTGCCGCCGCCTGATCGGCCAATCCGTCGATCTGCGCCGCGTCCAGCTTGAGGGCGTTGATGTCGTGCCCCACTCGGTCGAGCGCGCGGGTCCATTCCGCGAAGCGCGCGGCGACCGAAGCGTTGTCGGGAGGTTCCTGGGCGAAGGCCTGGCCACCCCACCCCATGGAGCAAAAAGCCATGGCGGCGCAGAGGCCCGCGACGCGCAGGATTCGTCCGACGAACGGAGCGAAGGCCAATTTCATCGTTTTCCCCATCCCGATCCGTTCACGTTGGCACTGTCTCAGTTTGCGGCACGTCCTTCGACAAGCTCAGGACGAGGCGATGGGAAAAGCGCAAAAGCCCTCATCCTGAGCCTGTCGAAGGATGTGAAGGACCTCCCCAAATTCAAACTGAGACACTACCCAGATTCGGTCTCGCTGGCTTTCCGTTGGAATGTTCGTAAAATCGCGCACAAGCATACCCTTCTTTCTCGGGCTCTCGATCCCAATCTCTATCCGAAATTTCCCCCATGCATCGCGATCTGCGGCAGAATTCTAGACATCGAACCTGTGGCGGGCAATGTTAAGGTTGATCGTGTCGTCGACCCATCGGTTGTCGAGCTTTCAAGTCGCTTCATGAGGAGAACGGTCTAACTACCGGGATTTTCGATGAATATGTTTCACGTCTATGTACGCGCCCTGACGCTTCTCGGGCCCAATGCCAAATTGGCCTGGACGCTCGTGACCGCCAATCTGGCGCTCGCGGCGGCCCAGTTCGCCGAACCGATCCTGTTCGGCAAGGTGATCGACGCCTTGACCACCGCGCAGTCCGTCGGCGGCGCCGTCGTCTGGCCCCTGCTGACGACATTGCTGGCGATCTGGGTTTCGTTCGGCATTTTCAACATCATCGGCAGCACGGTGGTGGCCCTCCATGCCGACCGGCTGGCGCACATTCGGCGTCAGAGCGTTCTGTCTCAATATTTCGAACATGTCCTGGAGCTGCCGTCGGCCTATCACAGCGGCAGGCATTCCGGTCGTCTCATCAAGGTGATGCTGCAAGGCACCGATTCGTTGTGGGGCCTGTGGGTCAGCTTCTTCCGCGAGCACATGACCTCGTTCGTGTCGTTTCTCGTGTTGCTGCCACTGTCGCTGTATCTCAACTGGCGATTGGCGCTGCTCCTCATCGCCCTGTGCGCGGTTTTCGTGTTTCTGACGGTGTTCATGATGAACAAGTCGGAAAACATGCAAAAGCAGGTGGAAGAGCACTATTCCCAACTGGCGGAGCGGGCGACCGACACGCTCGGAAACATCCCTCTGGTGCAGAGTTTCACCCGCGTTCAGGCCGAGGTCAGCGAACTCAAGGGCGTGATTAAAAAGCTGCTCGCCGCGCAGCTGCCGGTGCTGACCTGGTGGGCCATCATCGAGGTACTGACCCGGGCCTCGACGACGATCGCCATTCTCGCCATCATCATCGTCGGCACCGGACTGAATCTCAACGGGCTCGCGACCGTCGGCGAGATCGTCACGTTCATGAATTTCGCGTCCATGGTGATCGATCGGCTTCAGCGCGCCGTCGGTTTCGTCAACCATCTGGTGGGCGAGGCGCCGCGACTTCAGGAGTTCTTCGACGTGCTGGATGCGGTGCCGGCGGTGCGCGACCTCCCCGGCGCGATCGATCCGGGTCGCGTCGCCGGCGAAGTCGCGTTCCGCAACGTCTCGTTTTCCTACGACGGCAAGCGGCCCGCGATCGAGGATCTCGATTTCGTCGCGCGACCGGGCGATACCATCGCGCTCGTCGGCGCGACCGGCGCCGGCAAGACGACCGCGCTGGCGCTGTTGCATCGCACCTTCGATCCGCAATCGGGCGCGATCGAGATCGATGGCCGCAACATTCGAGATATCGCGCTGACCGCGCTGCGCCGAAACGTCGGCGTCGTTTTTCAGGAAACCTTGCTGTTCAACCGCTCCATCCGCGAGAATCTGCTGATCGGCAAGCCGGACGCGACGGAGGCCGAAATGATAAAGGCCGCGGAGCGCGCCGAGGCGCTGGACTTCATCAATCGCGCGCCCGAGGGCTTCGACAGTCGCGTCGGAGAACGTGGGCGCATGCTGTCCGGCGGCGAAAAGCAGCGCCTTTCGATCGCCCGCGCGCTCCTCAAGGATCCGCCGATCATCATCCTGGACGAGGCGACCAGCGCGCTCGATTCGCAAACCGAAGCTAAATTGCTGATTGCCCTCGACGAGGTGATGAAGGGCCGGACGTCCTTCGTCATCGCGCACAGGCTTTCGACCGTCCGCAATGCGACGCGCATCCTGGTGTTCAAGGCCGGACGGATCGTCGAATCGGGCACGTTCGACGAGCTCGTGGCCGCACGGGGACAATTTTTCGAGATGGCGCGGTCGCAGTTCATGGTGGATAAGCCGCCGGAATAACGGGAAATCCCCCGTCATCGAGGGCGGACGGCTTCGATCCCCGATCGCATCGAAAGCCACTCGTTGGAATAAGGCGGAAGTACGTCCGCGACCCCGAACGCGATGTCGGGACCGTGCCGCCGTCATCGGGCGCACCGTGTTTTAATCATGCCGCGCGGCTTGACCGAAGCGGCCCATTGAGGCTGAATCCCGACTTCTCGGATCGGCTCTCAAGCTTGGCTTCGGATTGTCGGGGCTTGCTCGTGGGTCGCCTCGGCATGGAGATGGAATCGTCGTCATCGTGACACCGGTCACTACGGAGGAAGATGCCTTCGGCAGCCCTCGGAATTCGGGGCTCAGCGCGCCGTCCGTTCGCCGGTCGGCCGTCGGGACCGATGCCGTCGTCGCCGGGCTATTCCTGGCGGCCTATGTGTTTCTCGAGTGGGTCAGTTTCATCCACGAATACGAAGGCATGCCCGTCACCCCGTGGAATCCTGGCCTTGGCGTGGCGTTCGCCCTGATGGTAGTGGCCGGTCCAATGGCCGGACTCGTGCTGTTCGCCGGGGTCGTCCTCGCCGAGATACTGGTTCTACGGAGCGAGCTCGACTGGCCGATCGTCCTGGGACTGGGCGTCATCGTCTCCGTGAGTTATTCGGCGGTCGTCGTCCCGGTGCGCCGTCACTTGCGCTTCGATGCCGGGCTCGTCCACCTTCGTGACGTGCTGGTGCTGCTCGCTGCGGGGCTTGGTGGCGCGATAACCAATACGATCCTGCTGACCGCCTTCCTGATCGCATTCGGCCCCTTCGATCCCCTCGACATGAGCGACGTCGCGCATGCCTCGATCTCGCTGCTGGTCGGCGACGTCATCGGCATCGCCGTAATCACTCCGCTTCTGTTGCGGTTCGTCTTTCGCTGGCGTGAGATCGCCGTCCGCCGTGCACCGGCGCTGGCGGGGGAGGGAGGGCTGCACCTCCTGGTCATCGGCGCGGCCCTCTGGGCCCTCGTCGGCGGCGACGGCTCTTATGACGTCAGGCTTTTTTATCTCCTTTTCGTTCCGGTTGTGGTCGCCGCGGTCCGGCACGGGTTCGACGGCGCCTGTCTGAGCCTCGCGGCAACTCAGGTGGGCCTCATCGGTTTGCTGCACATGTCCGGTTACGATGCACCGGTATTCACTCAGTTTCAGACCCTTATGCTGGTTCTTACCGCGACCGGAATGATCGTCGGCGTGGTCGTCAGCGAACGCGAGAACGCCGATCGACTGGTACGCGAGGCGGAGGCCGGACTGAAGGAGAAAATCGCCGGAGCGGCTCAGGCCGCGCGTTTCAACCTGGTGAGCGGCATGGCCTCGGCCCTCGCCCATGAGATCAATCAGCCGATGACCGCCGCCCGAGCACTTGCACGGTCCGTCCAGCATCTGCTGCGTGCGCCCGCGGGCGACTCCGCCCGTGCGGATCGCAATCTGACGATGATGATCGCGCACATCGACCATGCCGGCGATATCATACGCCGCATGCGCGATTTTCTCCGCCGCGGCCATCCCCACGTCAGCACGATCGAGACCGGGACCATGCTGGAGGATTCGTTGACCCTGGCGCGGGCCGAGGCGTCCACTCGACAAGTCCATCTGGACCTTGAAATTCCCGCCGATTTGCCGACGATCCACGGGGATCGAATTCAGCTGCAACAGGTCTTGCTGAACTTGATCCGCAACTCGATCGAAGCGATTAGCGGCTCGGGTCGAACGGACGGACGGGTACGCGTCACCGCGCGATGGGTCGATGCGCCTGCCCGCCT
>CAMDDQ010000129.1 GCA_945892765.1 Asaia bogorensis | reverse complement strand
CTTTTCGTTCGAATGCGCAAAGGACGCGCGATCGACGTTCGAAAGGATCACGAGCTTGTAGTAGTTCTTGAGATAGGCGAGCGCCTCGCGGCTATCGGGGAAGGCGGGCCAGTCCTTGATCGAATCTCCGAATGCCTCGGCCTCGCCGTCCGCGCAGGCGAGCTTGCGCGCGTCCGACATGCGCGTGAGCGTTTGGGCAAGAACCTTGGAATAGAGGAGGCCCGGCTGGGCGGTTTCGACCTCGTGCTCGACGCGGCCGTATTCCGAAATGAGCGCGTCGTCCGACAGCGCAAGTCCGTGACGGCGCGCCCAAACCTGAAGCCCCGCCGCCAAGCCCTTTTCCCAATCGATCAGCGTGCCGTAGCAATCGAAGGTCAGGGCGGAAAACTGGGACAGCTTCATGAAAATCTCCCCGGAATCAGCGCGCGGTCGGCGCGATACTAGCCGCT
Organism: Asaia bogorensis; assembly: GCA_945892765.1. Classification (GTDB taxonomy): domain Bacteria; phylum Pseudomonadota; class Alphaproteobacteria; order CACIAM-22H2; family CACIAM-22H2; genus SHVT01. The sequence goes on along the minus strand of CAMDDQ010000129.1, from coordinate 4,810 downwards.
CACCGCACGGGCCTCCACGGATATCGCGCATCGTGCCCGCGCGCGGACGCAGCCACGTGGGGCCGTCGCGCGTTGGGCGGGCGAGAGCCATGTGGCATAGACCGGAATTCGGCCCGCGAACAGCGTGGCCAAGAGGCGCGCCCGGTCCACCCAGTCGCCGATGCCCGAGAGGTAGTTAGAGACGGGAGCCGCGCGCGCATTTGCCGCGGCTGATCAAGTCCGCGTCCTTGTTCCAGTCGCCCGTGCGGCGATGGTGCGCGAAATGGAACCGCGTCTCCCGCCAGGCCGGGTGGAGTTGCCGGGTAGAGTTGCATGACGCCGGTGAAGGCGCGCGTGGCGTCGTTCAGCCTGCGCGACTTGAACGCGGTCTGCTGGTTGCATTCGTGCTGGGTGGCGAAGAGGCAGTTGAGCAGATAGCCGTGTACCACGAAAAACGGCGCCGTCCACCACGTGCCCCATGCCGCCCACAGGCCGTGGCCTGTGACGAGCGTGGCGCCTGGATCGCTCGCCAGCGGCAGGGCGCCTTTGGCCTCCGAGCGCCGGGACGGCGCCTTCAATCGCCGAGGCTCGATCGGATCGGTGCGCGACACCCAGTCCATGGCCGTCCTCGCCGCAAGAGCAGGCGCGTCTTAAGCCAAATGCGCGAACTCGTGTAGGCGGCCCGGTCCGGAATGCGCCAAGAGGCGCCCGTGCCGCAGGGCCGAGGTGCGGGTGGTGCCCCGTATCGCGGTATGCGATAGCCGCCCTGGGCGCGGCGCATCGGCCACATAGTTCAGGGGAATATCGTTCAATACCAGAACTTCACCCTTTCCTTTGTCGGAAAATCGCGATTGAGCCGGCGGAACCACGAACGTCGGGTCGATTCCGGATAGTTCGCCAATCGATCGCGAGCGCAGTTGTGTCGGTTCTCACCCCCCTTGAAGCAATAGATCATGATTCTAAGCGCTCGTGCCTCTTCGGGGGAGCGTTGAGGACTCTGTGCAAATCGGTCGAGGGCGCGATTGAACATTTCGATGGGGATGACGGTGTCTGGATGTCTCGCATTTTCGTCCTTGCAGGCACCAAGAGTTTGTTCCCACAAGGTGACGCCTGGCGCATGGCATCGATAGAAAATGCGATTCGAATAAAGGAAGAACCCCATGTCGACCAATGATCCAGGATCGGACTGATCCGTCGCGAGCCCCTCCGCCACGCGAATAATTTTCCTATAGCCGCTTGCCAGTTCGGCTATGCGCGGGTGATCAAACTGCGCTTTTCCATCGAACACCTTTGCCGCGACGGCGAGAAATTCTCCATATTCCTCCCGGAGTAAATGGCGACGCATCACGGGCTCGGCAGCGGCGAATCGGACGGATCCGTTGATCGCGATGTCCGCATACACGCGTTGCGCCGCCTCTTTGTCGGCGAAGTTGTCGAAGCCTCGGAGAAGCAGGTTCATATATGGATCGAAGGCGTCGAGAAATTCGTCGGCCGTCGCATCCATCTCGTCGTCATAAGACCATTTCGCGGGTACACGGACTCTCGAGTTGTCGTTGCGCGCGTTCTTCGTTTTCGGAGCCAACCTAGCGAACTCTTCGAAGCGGTTGAGCCGAACGTAGCTCGTCGCGATTTCGGTCCAGGCGTTATGCATCGCAAACCGACGGGACAACCCCAACCAAGCATCCGCCGCCTGGCGATGGCGTCCCATTCGGGATAGCACCCGGGCTCGCAAGTTCTCCGCATCCGGCCAAAGCGGGCCGAAGCGCCTTTCGTCGACGACCGTCCCGATGACGGTCTCATCCTTGCCGGCCGCCGCCGCCATCAACAGGTTTACGAACTCCAGCAAGCCGGGATATCCGGAAAAATCGCGCCGCGCATTGGCGATGGCCTGTCGTATTGTCGGCAAGGGACGGACCGGCAATTTCTCCGCTTGCATCTTCGTGCGCATCGAAAGTTCGACTGCGATGAGTAGTGGGTGGTCGTAATGGAATTGCAAATATCCATTTTTATCAAAATAATATACCGCCATTTCATTGAATAAATCTAAGCGCGCGAATTCCGTAGTTACGCTATCGGCGGCAAATACCACCTTAAATTGAGAATACAAAGCCGAAGCCAACGCCTTCTCATCGCCTGAAACGTGGGATATATATTTTTCGAGCGGTGCCACGGTTTCCGCATAGAGGCTTTTGGGGTAACGCGTCACGTGGGAATGCAAGGCTTTTTTGAACCGCGCGATGGCCAAGGCCTGCGCGGTTTCGGCTGACTTTCCTTCGGCGTCGATGGAATTGCCCGTCGGGATATCCTTTACGACATAGCGGATGTTATCCAACTGGGCCTTGGCTATCCTTACGTCCATGTAGCGGGCCGTGTCGGTGAGCCATTTCGATGGCGATGGAGAAGCCTTGGTGAAAAACTCCGACGCAGCGTCCAATCGGTCGGTGTAGAGGGCCGCCACTCCCTTGAGATAGAACACCCAAGGGCGCGCATCGCCGTCCTTCTCTGGCGCCTGCAAGGCGCGATTCACGCGAGCGAGAATTTCAATCCGATCTTCGGCCTTTTCGCCGCACAGGCCGAGAAGATGGTGCCGGGCCATGATCAAGCCATCTTTCGTCGGAGCGCTCATGGCCGTCAGCGAAACTTCCTCCATGAAACGCAATGCCGTCGGCGGGTTGTTGGTGGCGCAGACGCCGACGCGGAAAAGATCAGCGCCGTATGGGTCCACGATCGTGCGCTGAAGCTTGGGGTCGCGGATCCTGCGCTTTACTTCACCGACGTAGTCACAGCCACATGTTTCGCGAGCGCCAGTGGAATCGGATGGGTATGGAAGGGGTTTTGCGCTGGGCAGCATGTCGAAACGATGAAGCAGAACGCCCAGCATCCGGACCGCCGATACGGCGTAAGCGTTATGGGGGTCCAGCACATGGGCCCGGTAGCCGATGCCGTCCACAACGGCTCGGCTAGCTTGGTCCGAACTGGCCATCGCGCCACCATGCCCAACGATGGCCGTTACGGCTATCGCGGCGATCAGGCAAAGTCTTCGTAGGGTGTTCATGGCGCCGCGCGCCGCAAGAACACGATATCGCCGCGATAACCTGGCGCCCGGCGGGTCAATTTGAACTCTTCTTGCGCGACTTGATTTTTTAGCAAGCCGAGGCGGAAGGGAAAATTCAGGCGTTCCATTTTCCGAACATATGGCTCAAGCGGCCACAATCCGGCGCGGTTGTGGTACATCATGAAGGCGATGAAATCGGTCGCCCTCGCCAAGCGTCGAAGTTCCTGCTCTGGGGCCGATGTCAGCCAATCGCCAAGGCCAGAAATAGACAGTGCGTCCGCGTCGGACAACAGGGCGTTAAGTCCGTCCAACCATTCCGCATAGGCGGTGAGGCGCGCGGTTGGGCAGTCGTAATCGATCTGTAGGCCGGATACGACAACGCCATGGCGCTCCCAGGCACGCCGATGCTGGCGAAAAAGTCGGATCAATGCCTCTGGCGGAACCAAACGATCCAATCGATACGTCAATACGATTTTTGACGAAGAGCTGGGGATGGGCTGCGGATAGGGCCCTTCTTGGCTGAACGCGTAGCCATTCCCGCGATTGCGAATATGCCCCTGGAAGACGTAGAGCGTCCCCCTGGCGTCTGGTGAGTGCGGCGAGATGCCGGCCCAGATCCACGTGTCCGTCGTGTGACGGGGCTCGACATCGGTGGATCTGGCACCCAGAACCCCGAATACCAACGCCATCACCAAGATCGCGCGACATGCCATGGCCCACCGAAATCGTCCGACGAGCTAGGTCCGTAATTTACCCTTAAGCGCCGGGCGGATCGACAAAATTCCGTGCATCGAGATTCAACTCGGATCGCTCGGTGGGGGCCGATCAGCTTGGTCTTCTCCCATGCGGATGAGGGGCGAAGGGTTGCGCGGGCCCCATCGGTCGTCGATCGGGGCGCCTCGCCCACCCTGTCCAGGATTGCGCGCGCCGCGGCGCGGGGGTCAAATCCGGACTTCGGAAATCCAGCGTGGAGGGCGGGCATGGCGCCGGCATTCAAGGAAATCGTCGACCTGGGGCACGAGTACTTCAACGGCATGCGCCACATCGGCAATGCACCCGTCGCGTTCTGGCCCATTCGGACCCATGACGAGAACCGGCGCATCAGCCACGGCAAGCTCGGCCTCGAATCGCGCATGATGCTCATGCCCGAACACTGCGGCACGCATCTCGACGTGCCCCGCCACGGCAATAAGGACGGGCTCGCGCTCGATCAGGTGCCGCTCAAATCGCTCGTCGTGCCGGGCCATTTCATGGACTTCACGCACAAGCGCGAGGGCGAGGCGATCTCCATCGCCGATTTCGAGGAGGCCGAACGGAAAACGGGTCAGCGCATCGGGCCGGGCAAGGCCACGTTCTGCTGGACGGGAACCGACAAGGTTTGGGGCGAACCCGGATTCGCGACGCGCCGTCCCCACGTGCCGACGACGACCGCACAATGGCTCGTCGATCGCGACATGACGCTCTTCTGTACGGACATGATCGGCATGGACGACCCGGCGGAGTGGTGGTGGCCCACACACCAGATCTGGCTCGACGCCGGCGTCTGCATGGTCCAGCAGCTTCGTAATCTTGGCGCCTTGGCGGGCAAGTCATTCGTCTTCGTCTGCCTGCCGCTCAAGATCCGCGACGGAACGGGCTGTCCGGTGCGTCCCGTGGCGCTCGTCGCGTGAGGGAGGGGATGGCGCGCGCAAGTACGCCGCGATGCGCGCGGGCGCAGCCGCGCGGGACCCGGCCTTCGGTCTTGAGGGCGAGCTCGGCACGCTCGGCGCCAAGACC
>CAMDDQ010000128.1 GCA_945892765.1 Asaia bogorensis | reverse complement strand
CGCTCGGCTCTCGACCAGGTGGCGGATGTTCCGGTACCGGCCGATTCCTCCGTCGATCTCGACCGCTCGATCATTCTGGGCGACCTCGACAGTTGGAGCGGGAGATTGGCGATCTCATCCTCGCACAGCGCCAACGAGATGTTCGATTTCTACCGTCAGCAAATGCCGCGATTCGGCTGGACCGAACTCAGCGTCGTGCGCGCGGCGAACAGCGTACTGACCTTCATGCGGGAAGGTCGGGTTGCGACGGTTCAGATCGTCGGCGGCCGGCTCTACGGTGCGCGAATTGAACTCATCGTGGCGCCCCGCGGCGTGCAATCGACCCCAGGCGCGGCACCGCCCGCGGCTGCCGGCGCCCCAATTCCGCCGCGTTAGATCAGGCGCCTAACGCGCTGGCGATTGCGGCGGGACCGGACCGAACGAAGCGGCGGCTCGCGTAACGGTCCAGCGCGTCGACCGCGCGATTATCGAGCCCGACGAAATTGGCGGCGAATTGCGGTTCATCGCCGCCGTTGCGAACGACCTTGATGGTGACATCGAGCGTCACTTCGCCATCCGGGAAGGGAACGAGGAGGCGGACCTGGGTCGAGCTTTCCGGAACAAGGTCGACAACGGCGTCGCGGATGATGAATCCGCCCAGGCTCCAATTTTCCACCGTGAACGGTTTCTCGCCGATGACAACGGTAAGCGGCGCCTTCAGACGTTTGTCATGCCGCCGGTTGCGCCATGTATGGCCGACTACCTGGACATTCGACATCGTCGTCCCCTCCAAAATATTCACAGGGCTCCGTCCGACTCGATCATCGACCGGGACGCTGACCGATCATAGTACTGTTGCAAAAAACAGTAAAAAACCGGTTTACGCGGGAGGGCTAGGCGTTCAGGTCGCGGACTTCCGATGGCGAAGCGGCAAAAGTCAGGCGGCGCTTTCGGATCTCGGTTGGACGGTACGATACGCCTTGCTCGCGTGTTCGTTGCAGTAAGGTTTCCCTTGCGCGCTGGGACTGCCGCAGAAGTGAAAGCCGGTTTCACCCGGATGACCGACGGGCCATTGGCAAGCATGCCGCGACAGAGCGACCACAACCGGAGCTCGGGCGGCAACCGGGGCGGCGCGCGAGTCGAGGCCGAGGCGGTGGGCCTTGCCGACCACGGCATTCTTGGAGATGCCGAGGCGCCGCCCGATTTCCGCCGTGGAGGCGCCAGTTTGCCACAGACTGCGCAATTGTTCGACGAGGGCAGGGGTCCAAATCGAAGAAGCGATCATTGTGCACCCATATTTGGTGTGAGGATCGAATGCCTCCTACTATATATAGTGATGGTCGCGACAAATCTACAAATAAAGAAAAAGCGCCGCCGCGGGATATCGCGGCGGCGCTGAAAATGGCCATCCCGGGAAATCGGGGACGGCTGATGTGGTGTGGGTGGCCGATCAGTCGCGCCGGAAGGAATTGCCCCGAGGCGGCCCGCCGCGATCAAAACCGCCCCCGCCGCCTCGATTCGAACGTCCGCCCCCGCCGCCGGGTCCGCCTTCCACACGGTCGCGGGCGACGTTAACGGTCAGGCTCCGCCCGCCGATACTGGTTCCGTGCATGGCCTCGATTGCCTTGTCGGCTTCCTGCTCCGACTGCATCTCGACGAAGCCGAAGCCACGGGATTGATTGCTGACGCGATCGACGATGACCTGCGCCGAAGTCACCGCACCGTGGGGACTAAACATCTCCTCCAAGTGCTGCGCGGTATAGGAATACGGCAGATTACCGACGTACAACTTGCGACCCATTGAACGAACCCTTCCACATGGAGGCGATGTCGGTAAGGACAGCCTCTTTGCCATCTGCTCCTGCGGTCGCGGCCAAGGCGCGGCGCGCAGGAAACTACTTGCCCGAATCCGCGGCAGGGCAGGCAATTGCCGACCGTCAAGACATTGAGCACCGATGCCCCAGACCAGGGCGCGCATCGCAAGGACCGAGGAGTCGCGCGTAGTCGGCGTTGTCCGTCTTTTCCGGCGGCGACCTGTATAGCGCGTCCATCGTTGTTTCCCAAGGGCGAACGCGGCGCCGGCGCACAACCCATCGTTGCCGGGAATTTGCCGGGGGCGCGGCAAGGCAGTTATTGTGTGGTCTCCGCGGCCGGTGCGCTTGATCCGGGCACCGCGGCGAATTGGAGGATGGACGGATTGGGACAATCGACGGAAAATGGTGGTGTGGGACCTGGGGCGCGCGCCTTCTCCAGGGTGCGTGTCCTGGCGGTGCTGGTGGTCCTCGTTGGTTGCGCCGCGTGGGCGCAGGCGGCGGAGCCGGATCCGGGAACGGTTTTCAGAGATTGCGACGATTGCCCGGCGATGGTCGCCATCGCCGCTGGCGCCTTCGTCATGGGATCACCCGAGACCGAAATCGGGCGCGACGCCGATGAAAGTCCACAACGCCTGGTGACGATAACGCGGCCATTCGCCATCGGCCGCTTCGAGGTCACCTTCGCCGAATGGGACCTTTGCGTTGCTTCCGGCGGGTGCCGATTCCGCCCCGACGACAAGGGCTGGGGGCGAAACCGGCGCCCTGCGATCGATGTGAACTGGAACGACGCCAAAGATTTTTTGAGCTGGCTTTCGGCGCGTGCCGGCCGGACTTATCGGCTGCCGAGCGAGGCGGAATGGGAATATGCCGCGCGTGCGGGGAGCCGGGCGACGCGGCCCTGGGGTGAGGCTCTCGACGCCACCCGCGCCAATTGCGGCGATTGCGGCACGGTGTGGAGCGCCCGGCAGACGGCGCCGGTGGGCTCCTTTCCGGCCAATGCCTTCGGCCTGCACGACGTCATCGGCAATGTTCTGGAGTGGGTGGAGGACTGCGGCGGCGGGTCCTACGAGGCCGCGCCGCGTGATGGCAGTCCGTGGCGCGTTGCGGATTGCACGACGCGCCGCGTCCGCGGCGGATCCTGGTATTTCCACGCCCGCATCGCGCGCAACGCGTCGCGCGGCGCCAGCCGTGCCGATTTCCGCAGCTACGACCTCGGATTTCGCGTGGTACGCGACCTCGGTCCCTAGAGGCCGGTCAGTACGACCGTGGCTGGCGAAGGAATTGGTTGCGATCGAGCGATCCGACGACGATCTCGCGAACTTCACGACCCCTGCGAATGGTCAGGGGGATATCGACGCCGGCCGGTCCGATTGCCCGGATCATCTTGTAGAACTCGATCAAGGTCTGGGGCCGTTTTCCGCCCACCGCAACCACGATGTCGCCGCTTTCCAAACCGGCTTGGGCGGCGGGGCCACCCTCGCTGACCCGCGTGATGGCGATCGGTCCGCGCGAATCATCGGTGTTGATTCCAAGCCAAGGCGAAGCGGGGCGCGCGGCGCGTCCGTTTTCGATCAACGCCGCCAGGATCGGTTTCAGATGATCGATCGGCACGAACATGTTGCCGGTACCGGGGGAATGGGCGACCAGGGTATTGGTTATGAATAGCGAGCCGATGCCGAGCAGCTTGCCGTCGCCCCCGATCAGAGCCGCGACCGGGAATTCCCGATGGGGCGGTGTCGTGAAGATTGCGTGGCTCAACAAATATTCCCAATAGCCGGCGTATTCGCGGTGCGACACGATCATCGCCTTGCCGGCGCCGGCGATTCCGCCGAAGGGCACGATCAACACCGGCTGCCGTTCGGCCACCTTGAACGATTCGCCTAATTCGATGGCTTTGACCTTCAGCGGCTCGATCGTCTTGACGAGGCCGAAGCCGCTGTCGTGGTCATAGGCCAATACCGTGGCGATAACCGGAAACCGCCCATTGATCTTGACCTCGACCGACATCGCCTCGACGATGAGGTGCCCGATGGTCAGGACGATCCCGGAGCTGTCGATAACGACGCCCGTGCCTTCGCGTTCGGTGCCCAAAGCGTCGGCCGTGCGCGAATCGGCGGGAATATGGGCGCGGATCTTGACGATGGCGGCGAACACGTCCTCGAACGCCGTCGCGGCGCGCACCTCGGGGCTGGAGGACAATGCGAGAAATGCGAGCGCGGCCACCCACGGGCCACGGAAAAATCGCGATTTTGGAAGATGAAGCGGTGTCGGATTGGAGCGAAAAAATAAGCCGGCGGCGATCCCACAGGGACGCTCGAGCATGGCCGCTCTCTCCTTGTCGTGGGGTCAGAGGACGAACCCTACCACGACGTGCCGCGGCCCGCCCGTGATTCCGTCGCGACGGGTTCCCTTGGCCGGCGGGATGTTATACATCTCCAACGATGTCGATTCCCGCGCCGCACGCCGATGACGCGGCACCCGCCGGCCCCACGGACACGCCTGTTCCCGGCTATCTGTCGGCGTTGAACCCGGCCCAACGTTTGGCGGTGGAGGCCTTGGACGGGCCGTTGCTGGTGTTAGCCGGGGCAGGCACGGGCAAGACCCGCGTGTTAACGGCGCGGCTTGCCCATATCCTCTTCAGTGGCCGCGCCTGGCCGAGCCAAGTGTTGGCGGTCACATTCACCAACAAGGCCTCGCGCCAGATGCGCGAACGGGTCACGGCGTTGATCGGCCCGTCCGCCGAGGGCCTATGGCTGGGGACTTTCCACGCCCTGGCCGCCCGTATCCTGCGCCGTCATGCCGAACGAATCGGCCTGAAGCCCAACTTCACCATCCTCGACGCCGACGACCAGCTTCGGCTGGTCAAGCAATTGCTGGAGGGTTCGCGGTTCGACGACAAGAAATGGCCGCCGCGGGCCATTCTCGGCGCCATCGAGCGATGGAAGGACCGCGGCCTGACGCCCGAAAAGGTTTCCGGCACCGAGGCCGAGGACGTGGACGGCGCCGATCTGCTCGGCCTCTACCGCAACTACCAGGACCGGCTGTTGACTCTGAACGCGGCGGATTTCGGCGACTTGCTTCTGCACGGGCTGACCCTGTTCACCCGCCACGAGGATATCCTGGCCGAATACCATCGCCGCTTCCGCTACATCCTGGTCGACGAATACCAGGACAGCAACGTCGCCCAATATCTCTGGCTGCGCCTGCTCGCCCAGGCCCATCGCAACCTCTGCTGCGTCGGCGATGACGACCAATCGATCTATGGCTGGCGCGGGGCGGAGGTGGGCAACATCCTCCGCTTCGAGAAGGACTTTCCCGGCGCCAAGATCGTCCGGCTAGAGGAGAACTACCGCTCCACGCGCCACATCCTGGGCGCGGCCTCCGGATTGATCGCGCACAACCGCGGCCGTCTCGGCAAGACCCTGTTCACCTCCGTTGATGGCGGCGAAAAGGTTCAGGTCCGCGGGCTGTGGGATGGCGCGGAGGAGGCGCGCTGGATCGG
>CAMDDQ010000127.1 GCA_945892765.1 Asaia bogorensis | reverse complement strand
AAGGAATTGGGCATGGCGTTGGCCGAAACCCTATGCACGCAACCGGACCGCAAGCTGGTCCGGTCCATGATCGATGGGGCAAAGTCCAATCTCGCCGAATTCGAGGACGCGTATTTCGGCGAAGAGGCGGGTGTTCGTAGTGACGCCGCGGCGAAGGCGTGACGGCCGCCAGGCGGGAATGGAAACGTGAAAGGCAGGAAATGATGGCGATCAACCGGATGATGATGTGGCTGGCCGCTTTCACAATCGGCGCGCTGCTGCTCGCGTCGGGGCCCGGCTCCGCGGAGCCCTGGGACGACCATTTGACCGCGGCCGGGGCGGCGTTCCGTTCCGGCAAGCCGGCGGAGGCTGAGAAACACTATCTCAGCGCGCTGAAGGAAGCCGAGGCATTCGGGCCGGACGACGTCCGTCTGGGCGCCACGCTCGACCAGCTTGCCGCGGCCTATATGGCGCAGGACAAAGCCGCCGACGCGGAAAAGGCACTTCGCCGCGCCCTTCCGATCTGGGAGAAGATTTTTGGCGCGATGCCCGACATGCAACCCGTCATCTCGGAGAAACTCGACCTTTTGATCGAGACGCTGGACGCGCAGAAGAAATACGGCGATGTCGAATCCCTCGTGAAGCGATCGCTGGGGATCACGGAGGAGTTGCTCGGTCCCAACCATATCCAGATGGCCGAAAAGCTTGAGAACTTCGCGCCCGTGCTGCGCGGCGCGGGCATGGCGGCCGAGGCCAAGGCGATGGAAACGCGCGCGAAGTCAATCCGCGTTGGGCGCGCCAACAATATCGGGGAGGATTGACCCCGGCTGGCTGCCGATTTCGGTCTCGGCCTCGATCGGCGCGCGGCTGCTCGACGGGCCCTTATCCCGCATTGGGCCTTGACGGTGGCGGGTTTAGGCCTCATGTATGAGCGGTACTGATTTCTCGCGATTGCGCGATCCGTCGCCCGAATCCTCGTGGCGGCCTTCGTCTCGAGACAATCCTCGAAACTTCGTCTTCCCCTAGCGCACGGGAATTGGCGACTCGCCTTTGGGCATACCGCGTCATGGAATGACGCACGCCCCCCGGCGCATAAGGACCACCACCTAAGTGACAAATGTCTCCTTCCGCGAACTCGGCATCGCCGAGCCGCTTCTGTTTGCCCTGCAAGCCGAAAATTACGTCAACCCCACCCCCATTCAAGCCCAGGCGATTCCGCATTTGCTGGCCGGCAAGGACGTTTTGGGCATAGCCCAGACCGGCACCGGCAAGACCGCCGCCTTTGGGCTTCCCATTCTTCAGCACCTGGCGGCGACGCCGGGCAAGGTCGTGCCGAAATCGACGCGCGCCTTGATCCTGGCGCCGACGCGGGAACTCGTCCTGCAAATCGCCGACAATCTGCGGACCTATGGTCGCCGCCTCCAGCTTCGCCACGCGGCGGTTCTCGGCGGCGTTGGCCTTTATCCACAAATCAAGGCCCTGGCGCGTGGCGTCGATGTGTTGGTGGCTACCCCCGGGCGGCTGCTCGATCTCGCCAAGCAGGGCCATGTTCGGTTCGATCAGGTTGGCTTCTTCGTGCTCGACGAAGCCGACCGGATGCTCGACATGGGTTTCATCAGGGACGTACGCAAGATCGTTGGCGCCCTACCGCGGACGCGGCAGTCGTTGTTGTTCTCGGCGACGATGCCGGGCGACGTGGCAGCGTTGGCCAGCGAGATGTTGCGCGATCCCGTGCGTGTGGCGGTGACCCCGGTGGGCGCGGTTACGCTCGACGCCGTCGATCAGCGCGTCTATTTCGTCGAGGCGGCGGCCAAGCGGGCGCTTTTGTCCCGGCTCCTCGCCGATCCCAGCCTGTCGCGGGTGATCGTCTTCACGCGGACCAAACACGGCGCCGACCGCGTGGCCGGCATCCTCGAAAAGGCCGCGATTTCCGTGGCCGCGATCCACGGCAATAAATCGCAAGGCGCACGTCAGCGCGCCCTCGACGGGTTCCGTTCCGGCGGCACGCGTGTCCTCGTGGCGACTGACATCGCCTCGCGCGGTATCGACATCGATGATGTCACGCATGTCATCAATTTCGAGCTGCCGAACGTGCCGGAGAACTATGTACACCGCATTGGCCGCACGGCGCGAGCCGGCGCCAGCGGCATTGCCATTTCCTTCTGCGATTCGAGCGAACGCCCTTTTCTGCGGGATATTGAAAGCGTGACCCGCCGCCGGCTTGCCCGCCCGGAGGGAGAACCCAAACAAGCCGCCCACGAGCCGCGCCCGGCGGAACAACGCCACCAGCCGCGGCAGCCCGATTCTCAGCGGCGCCGCGCACCACATCGCGGGCAGAATCGCCGGTTCCATCCCGCGCCTTCTTCCCCCCAAGCCTGACGGAGAGACCGAGCCATGCTTGTCTATGTCCGTGACAATGATGTCGGCAGCGCGCTGCGCGTGCTCAAAAAGAAGATGCAGCGCGAAGGCACCTTCCGCGAAATGAAGCTGCGGCGCAGCTACGAAAAACCCTCGGAACGGAGGGTCCGCGAGGCGGCCGAAGGTGTCCGCCGCCGCCGGAAGGCGGCGCGCAAGCGGCTGGAGCGCGAGGGCTATTGAACGACGCGGCCGGGGGCTAGACCCCGGCCGCCTCTCCTTGGCTAGCGCAGGGTTGAGATTGCGCCGGCCTCGTGCAACGATGAGCGCATGAAACGGAGGGCGCGATGGCATTCAAACCCAATTATCGGCAGCAGCGCAACGAACGCGACCGCGCCAAGAAGGCCAAAAAAGAAGACAAGCTGAGGAAGCAGCAGGAACGCACTGCTCTCCGCAGGTCCGGCGACGGCCCGGTGGAGGGTGACGGCGACACGCCGGCCGACGCTGACTCGTTGGAAGAGACGGGCACGGCTTAGGTCGCCGCACCGCGGAGCGCGCCGGCGCTTTGGCGCCGGCCTAGGGTAGCCGGCTCAGGCGCCGCCATTCCCAGGGCGGCACGAACTCTCCCGCCCACAGCCCGACCCCAGCCAGGTGGGCATCATCCTCATCGGCGACCAAATCGAGTCCCAATTCGCGGATGGCCAAGGCCCAGCCGGCGCGGACCATGTGACGCTCGACACTCTCGGCGCCGACGTGGCAGCGCGCCGCGGACCAACCCTCGTTCAGGAATTCGAGGTGATCGCACGCCACCGGGCGGTCGGCGATGAAGGCCGCCAAGGCTCGCGCCGCGGCCTGGCCGCAGCGATAACGCATGCGATCCCTCACGCAGCTTTGCGCCGTCTCCGGCGCATCGATGCCATAGAGCCGCAGCCGCAACGGTCCAATCTCGATGGAATTGCCGTCGATTGCGCGGGCCGGGCCCGATATGTCGGCGGCATTGGCGAGCAGCGGCGCCAGGCAAATCCAGAAAAAAGCGAGGCGGGCGAGCAAGCGCATCGTGAATGCCTTATCCGCGAGACAGGTGCATTGCACGATGGGCCATTATGTTCGGACGGCTCAAATGCGCGACCCCTACTTTAGTTGAGACGTTTCTTAATCTCTCCTTTACCGCCAGCGCGCGACAACGGGCGCGGGACCGGGCGAAGGCGCCCGGCAACAATGGGCGAGAAGGAATTTCGGCGCAATGACGGCGTGGAAGTGGATCAAGGGTACGAACGGTAATGACATGATTGTCGGCTCCGATGCCGGCGTTCGCATTCGTGGCTTGAATGGCAATGACTATTTGGTCGGCGGTGCGGGCGACGACCGCATCCGCGGCGGGCGCGGCAGCGACGTGCTGGTCGGGGGCGGCGGATCCGACAGACTCAACGGCGGCGAAGGCAACGATCGCCTCGATGGCGGCGACGGCAATGACTGGCTCAACGGCGGCGGCGGCGCCGACCTTCTGGCCGGCGGCGACGGCAATGACGGCATTGTTGGCGGTGACGGCGACGACCGCATCTCCGGGGGCGCCGGTGAGGACGTGTTGCTCGGCGATCGCGGCAATGACGAAGTTTCCGGCGGCGAAGGGCGCGATCATCTCGATGGCAGCGAAGGCGACGACGTGCTTGAGGGGGGCGCCGGCAATGACTGGCTCCTCGGCCAGGCGGGCGCCGACCGGTTGGTTGGCGGCGCGGGTGACGATGGATTGGTCGGCGGCGCCGGCAATGACTTCGCAACCGGCGGCGGCGGCGACGATCATTTTGTCTTCGAAAGCGGTAACGGCATCGATACCGTCACCGATTTTCAGGCTGGGCGTAGGGGCGGCGACGTTATTGACCTGTCATCGTGGGGGTTCACGTCCATCGATGACCTATTGATGACCAACGAGCACGACGGCACGCACATCCACCTCGACGGCGATCTTGCCGGTCACGACAAGGTTATCGTTCTCGGCGTGGCCGCGCTCCACGCCGACGACTTCATCTTCTCCTGAGAAACGGGCGGCGCGAAGCTCGGCTTCGCGCCGCATACACCGCCGGTCGCAGGTTCCGCGGCGCCGTGCCTCCCCATGTTAGGATCGCGGCATGAAAACGCGCAAACCCTTGCCGCGCCAAGATTCGGCCCCACGCAAACGGAATGGGTCGCGGCGCGAGGCGGCGCCGGTCCTGGCCCCGCATCGTCTGCCCGTCATCGGTGAAAAATTGTTCGGACCGGATTGGCGCGTGCCGATGGCGCGTGTTCTCGGCGTGCAGACGCGGACGATCCGGCGTTGGGAACGAAGCGGGACGCCATTGTCTCAGGCCGTGGCCAATACCCTGTGGCTTCTGGCGCGCGTGCATCAGCTCGAAGTGGAATTGACGACCGCAAGACGTGCGGCCGGGCTGTTCGACTTCGACCCGACAACCGGCGGCAAACCTTAGCGGAACCCGCGAATTAACTCGAGGCCGGACGCCTGGCGCTGAACAGCGCCAGGCGCGTAGGTTGGCCTTGATCAGGCCGCTTTTTTCCAATGCGGCGGATAGGTCTTCTTATAGCCGGGCTGCGTTTCCACGCGCTTCTGCCAGCGTCCGATGGCCGGATAACGCTTGGCGATCGCACCCAGGTCCAGACCGAGGGGCTGCGCCGCCGGATTGGCGCCGGCGCGCTCGACCAACATGGTCTCCGGGTACCACCAAAAATCGGCGGCCGAAGCCTTGTTGCCGACCAGCCAATCAGCCGATTCCAGGATTTTTTCCAGGCGGGAAAATTCGGTGTGCAGGGTGGCCGCCGCCGCCTTTATCGCCTCGGTTTTCTCGCCGACCCCGCCGAAGAAAACCGGCACGATGGCATTGTCACGTTGTCGATTGAAGAACGCGAGAAGCCTGCGTCCTGCATTTTGTTAAGCGGCCGCAACCGCCGTCCGCCACGTGTCCATCGCCGCAGCTCGAAAGTGTCGGTGCGTCGATGCGGATGTCAGGTGGCGTTGGACGTTGA
>CAMDDQ010000126.1 GCA_945892765.1 Asaia bogorensis | reverse complement strand
AGGCCGGATCGCCGCCATAGACCTGCGGTCCGACCATCGAGGTAACGAAGATCAACCGGCCGGATTTGCGTGCGGCCATGTGTTTCGCCGCCAGGCGCGACGCCTCGTAGGCGGCGATCAGGTTGGTCTCCAAAAGCTTGCGAAGATCGGCGGCGGCGATGTCCTGGAACGGCCGGCGGTCGCGCGAGGCCGCGTTGTTGACCAGGCAGTCGATGCGGCCGTGCCGCGCGACCACGCCGTCGATCGCTTTAGCCGCCGCCGCGAGGTCGGTGATGTCGAACGGAGCGGGGAAGGCGTTGGGGACCATCTCGGCGGCCTTTTTGGCCAGGGAAGCGTCGCGGCTGTTGATGCCGACGATGGCGCCGGCGGCGGCCATGCCGCGCGCCATTTCCAGCCCCAAGCCGCCGCGCGCGCCGGTGATCAGCACCACGCGGTCCTTCAGCGAAAATCTTTCGATACCCTGAATGTCGGCCATGTCCTGCTATCCGTAGCTATCGTGCCGTGCGCGCGATCTGTTGTTCCAGTCCGGCGGCGGCTTTCTTCAGCGCCGGCACCATCCGGTCGCGCAGGATCTCGTTGCTGAAGCGCGAGGTCGGCACCGTTACGCTGAGCGACGCCACCACCGCGCCGGCGGCGTCGCGCACCGGCACCCCGGCCGCGCAAACGCCGGGCCGCCATTCCTCGCGGTTCCTGGCCCATCCCTGGCGGCGCACCTGCGCCAATTCCCTGGCCAGCTCGGCCCGGTCGGTGATGGTCGCTTCGGTGTGGCGCTGCAGCCGCTCCGGCAGCAAGGCGTCGAGCGCCTCCGGCGGTTCATACGCGATGATGGCCTTGCCCGTGGCCGAGCAGTGGATCGGCGCGCGCAGGCCGACGAAGGTTTCCGCGCGCACGGCATGGGGGCTGTCGATCTTATCGATGATGACGATGCCGTCGCCCTGCATGACCGACAGGTTCACGGTTTCCTGCGTATCGGCCGCCAGGCGTTCCATGAACGGCCGGGCGATATCGCGCAGCGCCAGGCGCCGCACCGCCTTGGCGCCGATCTCCCAGGCCTTGAGGGTGAGGCGATAGCGCCCGGCCGGGGATTTATGCACATAGCCGCGCGCGCCGAGCGTCGCCAGGATGCGGAACAGGGTAGGGCTAGACACGCCCTGTTTGCGCGCCAGGTCGCTGAGGCCGATCTCCTCGACGTCCGACAGGGCCTCCAGCACGTCCAGGCCCTTGACCAGGGTCGCCGTCATATAGGCCGGGTTGATTGACATGACAGCCTCAAGTTTTGGATAATAGAAGAATATTTCAAATAGTGAAAAACGCAAGGGGGAGAGGCGCGATGGCCACCAACATGTCCAAGGACTTTCCTGTGTTCGATTGCGACAGCCACGTGGTGGAGCCGCCGGCGGTATGGGACGAGTACGTGCCGGCCAAAAGCCGCGCCTGGGTCAAGACGCAGTTCTGCTTCAATACCGACAGCGACCTTCTGATGATCAACGGCCGCGTCGTGCCGGCCGCGCGCGAACGCTCGAACGCCGCCGAGGTGGGCTGGGCGCGCTGGGACAAGAAAGAGGTCGGCAAGCTGACGCCGGGCACCAAGGAATGGCAGGCGAAGTTCGGCCGCCTGTTGGGCTGCCGCGATCCGCATGCGCGCCTCAACGACATGGACGCGCTCGGCACCGATCAGGTGATGCTGTTCGCCACCTGGTTCGTGCGCCTGGCGCTGGTGCGCGATCCGGCCGCCGCCACGATCCTGGCCCGCGCCTTCAACGACTGGGTGCACGATTACTGCGCCGCCGACCGCAAGCGCCTGTTCCCCTGCGCCGTGCTCCCCTTGCAAAGCGTCGAGACTTCGGTCGAAGAGCTCCGGCGCGTGGCGAAGCTGGGCTTCAAAGCGGCGGCGGTGCGCCCCTGCTTCTGGAACGGCCGCTACCCCACATTGCCCGAGTTCGATCCGCTGTGGCGCGAGTTCGAATCGTTGGGGCTGGTACTGGCGATGCACACTTTCCCCTCGCGCGAGGCGTTGACGCCGGAATGGGGCCAGCGCATGGCCCAGGCGCGCGGCCATTCCGGCCAGGGGCTGATGTTCACCGACGAGGCGGTGGTCTATTCGCCCGGCCAGTTCGTCTCGAACATCGCCGCGGCGATGGACCCAACGGTCGATACCTCCGAGACTCTGGGCTTCGTGATGGAGGCGATGACCTGGGTCGCGGTCGTGATGCAGACGGGATGGCTCGACAAATTCCCGAAGCTCAAGGCCGCGGTGTTGGAATCGAATGCGTCCTGGCTGCCGATGGTGCTGCACCGGGCGTCGAATTTCTCCAACCTGTTCGCGTTCCAGCGCAACAACCGGCCCTTGCGCGACCCGATGGAGAGCTTCTATGGCCGCTGCTTCATCGGCTTCGAGTCCGACGAAATGCAGGTCTACAAGATGTGGCAGGACTTCAAGGACATCGCCATCTGGTCCTCGGATTATCCGCATCACGACGCCGAGGACGCCTGGGACGGCCTGTACCACATGGACGAGTTCAACGTGCCGCCCGAGGTGCAGAAGAAATTCCTGGGCGAGAATGCGCGCAAGCTTTACGGCATCGAGCCGCTGATGAAGATCACGGAGCGGATCGAGAATTATAAGCCCGCGATCCTACCCTGGTGAACGGCAGCGCCGGCGCGCGCGCGGCGGGGCGCCACCCCGCCCGCTCTTATTGCTTCCAGAACTGCCTGGTGGCGAGGCGCGCTCCCTCGGCCATGGCCTTGAGCTTGGCCCATACCACGTCGGGATCGACCGCCGCCTGGCCGACCCAGGTGCCGTAGCCGCAATCGCTGCCGGCGATCACGTTCTCGCGCCCGACCAGCTTGGCGTAGCGGCCGATGCGCTGCGCAATCAATTCCGGATGCTCGATGAAGTTCGACTTCGATTCGATCACGCCGGGGATCAGCACCTTGCCGTCGGGCAGCTTCACGGTTTCGAACAGCGTGTACTCGTGCGCGTGGCGCGGGTTCGCGGCTTCGAGCGAGATCGCGTTCGGCTTCGCCTGGAACACGATGTCGATGATGTCGGCGAGCGGCACGTCGTGATGGTGCGGCCCCTCGTAGTTGCCCCAGCACAGGTGCATGCGGAGCTGCTCGGCCGGGATGTTCTTCACCGAATGATTGAGCGCCTCGATGTGCAGGGCGATGCGCTTGCGGAATTCCTTGAGGTCGAGATCGGCATATTGAATATGCCGGCCCATGCCGAGGTCGGGACAGTCGAACTGCAGCACGAAGCCGGCCTTGGCCACGACCTCGTATTCGTCGCGCATGGCGTCGGCGATGGCATAGATGTAGGTCTCGAAATCCTTGTAGTGGTCGTTGCGGAAAAACAGCGACACCACGCCGGGCGAGGCCGCGCTCATGAATCCTTCCGTGGCCTTGGTCTGCGCGATCGCGGCCTTGAGATTATCGACGTCGGTCCGCGCGGCTTGCGCGTCGCGCACGCTGATCGCTGCGTTGCAGGCCGGCGTCTTGCGCCGCGAGCGGCCTGGATCGCCGAACACCTTTTGCGCCAGCTTCGGGAATTCGGCGAGGTCCTGATAGACGAAGGTGTTGCCGGTGCCGCCGAAGCCGTTGAGCCGGTCCTTGATGTAGGTCGCGTAGCTCGGCTTCGACATCTCGCCGTCGTTGACCAGGTCGACGCCGGCATCGGCCTGCTTCTTCACCACCTCGGCGACCGCCGCGCGCACCCGTTCGCTGAGCGCCCTGCCGTCCACCGGCACGCCCTCTTCCTTGGCGTACATCATGCGGATCAGGTCGTCCGGCCGGGGCAGGGAGCCGGTGTGGGTGGTCAAAAAACGGTCGGTGCTGCGTTTCATCGTTTTCTCCGGGGCCGGACTGTAGAGCAGCCCATGCGCGCCCTCCAAGCCGTGGGCGGAGCGAAAATCCCTGTCCCGCCCGAACATTGACAGGCGGGGACGGGGTCCTTAGAAACGCGCAAACCCTGGCCCCAGAAATCCCAAAGACATCCCAAGAGATCGTCATGAAAGTCCGTAACTCATTGAAATCGCTGCGTGGCCGGCACCGCGACAACAAGATCGTCCGGCGCAGGGGCCGGGTCTACGTGATCAACAAGACCCAGCCGCGCTTCAAGGCCCGCCAGGGCTAATCAGCCAGCCTGAGCCTTCGAGCCCGCCCGAACCTTCATCACAGCCTGCCGCAATTGCCATCTTGCCGCCGCGCGGCAAGGGTCTAGTTTATGGCCATGAGCCATCGATTCCTCACACTGGCCGTTGCCGCTACGTTGAGCTTCGCCATCCCTGCATTCGCGCAGGAGGCGCAGCCGCCCGGTCCGCCGTCCGGCCGCGCGATCGAGCCGATGCAGCCGCCGGCCAACCTGCCGCGCGTGCGCGGCGATCGCTTCCGCGGCCTCGACTTTCTGTTCGAGGCGCTCAAGGTCGCGCCCGACGCCGCCAGCGCCAAGCACATCGAGGATCGCATCTGGGCGCAGTGGATCGCCTCGGGCAGCGACACCGCGAACCTGCTAATGAGCCGGGTCAAGACCGCGGTCGACGCGAAGGACCTCGACCTTGCGCTCAAGCTGCTCGACTCCATCGTTGAGATCCGGCCCGATTACGTCGAGGCCTGGAACCGGCGGGCGACGATCTACTACCTGCAGAAGGATTACGCCCGCTCGATGGAGGACATCCGCCAGGTGCTGGCGCGCGAGCCGCGGCACTTCGGTGCGATGTCCGGGCTCGGCATGATCCTGCAGGAGTTCGGCGACGAGAAGCGTGCGCTCGACATTTTCCGCCGCGCGCTCGCGGTCCATCCGCACTTGCAGAAGATCCCCGACCTGATCAAGAGCCTGACCGAGAAGGTCGAAGGCCGGGATATCTGATCGGGCCGCGCCGCATTCGTCCGGCGTCAAACCCCTGCGCATGATCCTCACCATCGTTGCCATCGCCGCCGCGCTGCTCGGCGCGCTGGCCGTCATCACCTGGCTCGGCGTCGGCCGGATCGAACAGGCCCATCCGCCATCGGGCCGCTTCGTCGAGGTCGACGGTAGCCGGCTGCATCTCGTCGAGCTCGGCCCGGCCGGCGCGCCGCCGGTGGTGCTGCTGCACGGCGCCAGCGCCAATCTCGGCGACATGCGGTTTGCGCTCGGCGATCGGCTGGCCGCGAACCATCGCGTCATCGCGATCGACCGTCCCGGTCACGGCTGGAGCGCCCGGCCGGGCGGCAGCGCCGACGCCTCGCCCGCCCGACAGGCCGCGTTGATCCACCAGGCGCTGCAGCGGATCGGCGTGCGGCGCGCC
This sequence comes from Asaia bogorensis, assembly GCA_945892765.1. Lineage (GTDB taxonomy): Bacteria > Pseudomonadota > Alphaproteobacteria > CACIAM-22H2 > CACIAM-22H2 > SHVT01. The sequence continues at coordinate 127 of CAMDDQ010000126.1, read as the reverse complement.
GTCCTGGTCGCCTATTCGTGGTCCGGGGCGCTGGCGACCGCCTATGCGTTGGACCATCCCGGCAGCGTCGCCGGCCTGGTGCTGCTCGCGCCGGTGACGCATCCCTGGCCCGGCGGCATCGCCTGGT
>CAMDDQ010000125.1 GCA_945892765.1 Asaia bogorensis | reverse complement strand
TCCCTCAGACCGATCGGCGAAAAAGCGCCCGTCTTACGCATATTCTCGGTCCGATAGATGCCGTACGGCACCACGTGCTTGACCGTGTCGTCGTCGATGTACGCGCGGAGGAGTTCGCGGCCATTCAGATGCGGGTATTCCACGTCCACGCCGTAGTCGTCGCGCAGCCGGTCGCGTTTTCGAATCGAGAAGATCACCGTGGCCAGGCTGGGGCGGGCATCCAGGATGCCCAGGGCCTCGACGATCGGTGCCGGATCGACGAACACATCCTTGTCGTTGACGAGAAGCATGTAATCGGAGCCGGCCAGTTCCCTCGCGTAGCGCTCCAGCATGCGCGCAAGGCCGATGTTCTTGCCCATCGGGAAATAGACCAGCCGCGCATCGCCGATTCGGCCGACGACGTCCGCCGCGTCGCAAACCGCGCCGTCGTCGAGCGGCTCGCTAAGCGTGGAGCCGTCGTCGAGCACCAGAAGACGGCAATCGGGAATGCCCAAGGCAAGCGCGCTCCGTACCATGCGATCGAGCTGGCGCGGCCGGTTGAAGGTCGGGATGAGGATGTCGAGCTTGGCCATCGGTCTGGTGGCGTCCTAAAAATTCGATCGGTTCAAGGATTTTCGCGCGCGGGAAATCGCGCGCACCGCCTGATCGCGGGACATCCGTTCCGGAATGCGTACGGCAGCCCGAAAATACGCCACGTTCACCGCCGGCTGGGGAGTCGCCATTGCGAGAAGGGCGCGGGCCAAAAACCGCCGACCTCCTTTTCGTCGATCACGTGCCCCGCGAGCTCCTGGCGCGTCCACATGCCGAAGCGCTTTTGCCGCTCGCGCCGGCCCCGGAACTGCTCGGGATCCATCAGTGCCAGAACGGAATCCGGCAAATGCAACCGATCGGACAGGCGATCGTGGAAGCGTTCCGACGCGGCGCGGGCCTTGTCCCAAAGGGCCATGTCGGAACGGCGATAATGAAATTCGAATCCCGTTCCGAAAAACTCCCGGTGCACCAGCGCGGCGTAGTTCTCCGCCCATTGCGCCAGCGACGCAACGTTGAACGGCAGATGGTGCGAGGCCGCGTCGAAATCGTGCATGATGCTGCAAAAGGCGATTTCGTCCGAATCCTTCGCGAGATAAAGCCGGTCGGCGGCACCGAACAGTTCGGTCACGAAGAATTCGTCGAGGCTGCCGGAAAACTCGCGGTGCAGCGAGCGGCCTTCGATGCGCGTGCGAAGCGCCACGGGATGCAAGTGGAACCATCGCATGATGATGCCCTCGCCCGGAACGTCCCAAATTGCATATGCCGGCGATGCGGAAATGCGATCCTGCGAGGCGAAATTCAGGCGGGCCAGCGAATGAAGATGACCCAGCATGGTTTCCACCAACTGGTCCGACGACATGGACAACAGCTTGACCGGACCGGCCAGCCTCCAAAACCGGGCCGTCGAATCCAAGGCGGCGCAAAACGAACTCTCCGCGACCGGCAAGCCCGGCGATAATACGGCGTCGTAGCCCTCTTCGATTCGCCTTGCCGCCGCCCGCAGCGAACCTTGCGCCCAGATCATGTCCGCGTAGCCAAAAAACACCGCGTCGTAGCTTTCCGATTCGGCCATTACCGTTTTCTGAATTGCGCCCAGATCGTCGTACTTGTCCGCATTCGCGTCCTTCGAGAAATAGTCACGCCGGTCCCGAATTTCGGTTGGCATCAGATCTCGCAAGCAGGCGTACACCGCGGAATTGCGGATCGTCTCCGCGTCGTCGTGATCCGTGACAATCTGGTAGAGACCCTTGCCGATATCCGGCACGGCTGGCAAATTGCCCTCGGCAAGCTGCGAGGGCAGCGAATAGGTGAGAAATCGGCGGACGTACTCCGCGCCCCAAATGCCCACGGAAAACAAGGGCCTCATGAACGCATCTCGCGCCGGTATCCATGGGCCGAACACAGCGGCACGCAGCCGCCGTCATTCCCGCTTGCCAATCAAAGCCTCCCGAATCCTCGCCAATACGCCTCGAACCGAAGCCGAGCGCAAGATCCGGCGCAATACCGGAACGTGGTCGCCGGCGGCCAAAATCGCCGCCCAGGCTCGCTGCAGCAATAGGAAGGCGATCTGACCGCCTGTCAACGCCTCGATCGACTTCATGCCCGATGTCACCGCGAGGCCGAGCCAGAAATCGCCGCGCCGGCCGCGCCTGGTCCGCAACCAATACCCATGAAGATCGGAACGACGAAGCTCCCCGTCGGAAAGGGCGAGCCTAGCATCGACCTCGGCCGCGAGAGCCGCGGATTGCCGTTCGACCGGCTCCCATTGGGCCGGATCGATGGGCCGGTGATGGAACCGGAAAGCCACCTTGAAGAATTCGCGGTGGATGAAGCGCGCGTAACTTTCCGCCCAATGCACGAGATTCGTGCCGTTGCACGGCAATTGCGAACGCCCGGGCGACCAATCCGGCATGAGACTGCAAAAGGCCAGCTCGTCCGAATCGGTCATAAGATGCACGCGCTCCAGCCCGGACAGGGCGCGCGGAATGAAACCTTCGTCCAAACTACCCTCGAAAACCGATGGTAGCGGCACGCCGTCGATGCGCGTGCGCATGAACACCGGATGAAGGTGGAACCAGCGCATGACCACACCCTGCCCCGGCACCTCCCAGAGCTGGAACGCCGGCGCGAGGCTGAGATTGCCCGAACGCCAGGTATTAAGCTTCGCTATGGGGTGAAGATTGGCGAGTGTGTGCGCGACCAGATCGCGAGACGTGATTTCCATCGGGGCGCCCGCGCGATAGGCACTTGCGCGCGCAATCGAATCCACGAACGGCCCAGCCAAGACAGGCAAACCCGGAGCGAAAACGGCGTCGCAGCCCTCGGTCATGCGCCGCGCGGCGGCCGCAAACCCCCCCATGGCCCAAACTAGATCGGCATAGCCGAAATGCACGACATCGTAACCGCCGAAATTCTTGAGCACCTCGCCCTGATACCGGCTCATCAGGTCGTATTTGTCGGCGCCGCGCACGGGCGCGGGCAATTCGTCAAGATAACGCACCTCGGTCGCCATTATCTCCTGGAGGCGCCTCCAAGCCGCCGAAGCCACGATGCGTTCGGCATCGGCGCGGCGCGTGAAAAGCTGATAGGTCGACTCGGCAATATCCGGAAAGCCGTCGAGATTGCCGGCGGCGAGTTGCGTCGGCAGCGAAAAATCGGCAAACCGCGCCGCGTAATCCTCGCCCCAGACGATGGTCGAAAACAGGTATTTCACGGGCCGCGCTTGCCGCGAACCGTGGCCGCCAATGCGCCCGCCCGCGTCCGAGCCGCGACGCCGGTCTTTTTGATCCAATTGAGGAATTGGCGATAGTTCTGCACGGGGAGCACGAGCTGGGCCAAGGCGGACGGCGTCTTGAGATAGTGATTCACTGACGCTTTCAAAATGAGCCGATTCTTCTCCGAAGGAAAACCCATGGCCGTTTGATGCCAATAGCCGCCCAGCTTGGCCGCGAGCCAATACCAAACCACGCCGACGACCGGCGCCGGCAGGCGGCTCAGCAGCAGAAGGAATTCGTTGCCGCGCCAAAGCTGAATCTCGTAGCGGCGAATGAGCTCGCCAAACTGCGCGCCGGCGATCTCGGGCTTGAAGATCGCCTCCAATTCCGCGATCGAATGGGTGGAAAACCCGCCAAACCGGTATGTGATCTTGTTCATCACATAGGCAAAAATAATGGCATGCATCATCTTTTGGCGGTGAAGCAAAAGGCGCGCGGCCTTCCCGGCATCGGCCGATCTCGCGCCGTTGCGGAACGCGATGTCCATGGACAGGAGGCCGTCCGTTAGATGTTGGTACTGCGACCCGCGGAAACTCGCGCTTGTCAAATCCACGAGCGAGGCGACGCAGGGTTCGTCCAGATAGAACACGTCGCCCGCCGTCGCCGCACCGGCAACCAACTCGTAGCCGGCCTGCCAGCGCGAACCCGCCATATCCTCGAACACTCCTGCCGAGACAAATGCGCTGCGGCGAAACATCGTGGCGCCCGCAACCAGATTTCGACCCGCCGGGTCCGTCGCGAAGAGGTCCAAATAGCTATCGCTGGACATGAAGCCCGCTGGCAATAGGCCGCGTGCGAAGGCTATCTTCGCGCTGGCGGGAACGCCGTCGAGATGGAGCCCCGCCTCGTTCGGGTTTAGGATGTTCGCAAGGCGATTGGCGCTTTCGTCCGCGCTCAGCAATTCGTTTGGATAGATCTGCACTTGGCCGCCGATCACGAGGGCGAGCGAGGGATGGTCCCGCATGGCGGCGACCTGGCGGCTCAACAAATCCTTGGGAATCCAAAAATCGTCGTCGCAGAGATACACGAAAAATTCCCCCTTCGCGTATTCATGCACGAATTTTCGCAGATGCGCGCGGTCGCCGTGCTTGCCGCCGACATTTTCCGCGTTGCGGATGTAACGGATTCGCCGATCCTTGTACGTCGCCATGACCGATTGTGTGTCGTCTTGCGAGCAGTCGTCGATGATCACGATCTCGAAATCGCCAAAATCCTGCTTGAAAACGGAGGCCAGCGCCCGCTGCAGCAGGGGCCGCCGATTGAAGGTCGTGACGAGAACGCTTACGGTCGGTGCCGGCATGTCTGTCGACTACCTTGAGCCGATATAGGCGAGCCGAAACCCAGCCGGCGGGTGCCGGGTGGCGCGGCGCGCGTTCAAATCAAGAGTGAAGACGCCCGAGGCCTGCTGGGTGTAGAAATTGCCGCCGCGCAGAGGCAGCCTCTCGCCGTAATTACGAAGCCAAATCGAACCGCCGATCGCCGCATCGCCGAGAGCGATCGGATACATGGCGAGTTGCATCAGGATCGGCGGCGCAACGACGCCGGGCTTGTTGGACAATTGCCCGAACGGACAGCTCGCATAGCCGTCATCGCACAGATTGGGATCGTTGCGATTGACGATCTCGGTGTTGAGGAACGCGGCGCCGGCCTGATCGAAGGTGTTCGGAGACACACAATCGAACTTCAAGCTCCCGGGCGTACCCGGCGGCATCAGATCGCCGTTCTCGAGAATCGCGTGCCAGGCAGGCGAGATTGGACTCTGGTCCGTCGTGTTGATGGCCGCGTTGTTGTGGGGGATGGTCTGGATTTCGCCCTCCATCAACCTGAGGCCTCCGACCCACTCGAACAAATTGCCGCACAAATCCGCGATCCCGTCCGCCGTGTTGTCGTGATTCCACGATGCCGGACCCGACCCGGTCAAGGTCCACGCATCCGTGTGCGGCACCTTGGGCTCGAAGCGGTCGTGAAAGCTGCCCGATTCCTCCGCGCTCTCGGACGACCGGCCGTAATTCGTGTTGCCCCGGGGCAGATAGCCGTTCTTCCAGCACAGCAAGGCCACCGCCGCCCACTCGGCATTCGTCATCAGATGCCAGCCCGGCCCCTTCGCCCGGCAGTGCGTCAACGCGCCGTCGAACGTCAGGCGAACGGCGGGATCGCGATT
>CAMDDQ010000124.1 GCA_945892765.1 Asaia bogorensis | reverse complement strand
TTCTTGCCGATGTCGTGGACGTCGCCCTTCACCGTGGCCAGCACGATGGTGCCCTTCTGCGTCCCCTCGAGCCGTTCCATATGCGGCTCGAGATGGGCGACGGCTCTTTTCATCGTCTCGGCGGATTGCAGAACGAAGGGCAACTGCATCTTGCCGGAGCCGAACAGATCGCCGACGACCTTCATGCCGTCGAGAAGGATCGTGTTGACGATGTCAAGCGGCTTATGGGTGGTCAGCGCTTCGTCGAGATCACCTTCGAGACCTTGGCGGTCGCCGTCGACGATGCGCTGTTTCAGGCGCTCCTCCACGGTTTCCGGCCGTTTCTTCACCACCTTCGCCTCGGTGGAGCGGCCTTCGAACAGGGCCATGAAGGCTTGCAGCGGGTCATACCCTTCGCGGCGCCGGTCGTAGATCAGATCCTCGGCGATCCGCACCTCGTCCTCGCTCAATTTGTGCAGCGGCAGAATCTTGCTGAAATGGACGATGGCGCCGGTCAGCCCGCGTTTGAGCGCGTGGTCGAGGAACACCGAATTAAGCACCTGCCGCGCCGGCGGGTTGAGCCCAAAGGAGATATTGGAAAGGCCGAGGATGATCTGGCATTCGGGCAGCGCCTCGCGGATGCGCGCGATACCGTCGAGCGTCCACAGCCCGAGCTTGCGGTCGTCGTCATTGCCAGTGCAGATGGTGAAGGTCAGCGGGTCGATGAGCAGATCGCTGGCGGGTAGTCCGAATTTCCCGCAGGCGAAATCATGCAGGCGCTGGGCGATGAGGAGCTTACGGTCGGCGTCCTTGGCCATGCCGGGCTCGTCGATCGTCAACGCGATCACGGCCGCGCCGAATCGTTTGGCGAGTTTCATGCGGGCGGCCGCCGGCTCCTCGCCATCCTCGAAATTGATGGAGTTGAGCACCGCCTTGCCGCCATAAAGTTTGAGCGCGGCTTCCAGCACGATCAGCTCGGTCGAATCGATGACCAGCGGCGCCGCCACCGCGCCGCGCAGGCGGGTCACCATCGCGGTCATGTCGGCGACTTCGTCGCGGCTGACGAAGGCGGTGCAGATGTCGAGCGCGTTGGAGCCTTCGCGTTGCTGCTCGCGCCCCATCTCGACGCAGCCATCCCAATTGCCTTCATCCTGCATCTTGCGGAACAGGCGGCTGCCATTGGCGTTGCAGCGCTCGCCGATCGACAGATAGGCGTTTTCCTGGCGCAGCGGGACCTGGCCGTAGAGCGAGGCCAGCGACGGCACCCAAACCGGGCTGCGTTTGATCGGGGCCGGTCGCGGCCGGTCGCCGCCAAGTTTGCGCAGCAGTTGATCGAGCGCCTCGATATGCGGGGTATCGGTGCCGCAGCAGCCGCCGATCATGTTGACGCCGTTTTCGACGACAAAACGCTCGAGCCAGCGGGCGAGGTCCTCCGGGCGCAAGGGGTAATGCGTGCGTCCGTCGACCAGTTCCGGGAGGCCGGCATTGGGCTGGATCGAGATCAGGCCAGGCCAGTTCTGCGACAGGAATTTGACGTGTTCGACCATTTCCTGCGGCCCGGTCGCGCAATTGAGGCCGACGATCGGCACGTCCAGCGCGTTGACAATGGTGGCGGCGGCGGCGATGTCGGTGCCGACGAGCAGGGTGCCGGTGGTCTCGACCGTGACCTGGACCATGATCGGCAGGTCGCGCTTGGCTTCGGCCATGGCGCGTTTGATGCCGTTCACCGCCGCCTTGATCTGCAGCGGGTCTTGGCAGGTCTCAATCAAGAAGGCGTCGACCCCGCCGGCAATCAATCCCGCCGCCTGGATGGCGAAGCCGTCTTCCGCCGTTTGGTAATCGATATGCCCGAGACTCGGCAGCTTGGTTCCCGGCCCGATGGAGCCGAGCGCGAAACGCGGCCGGCCGTCATGCGTGAATTCGGCGATGGCTTCGCGCGCCAGCTCCGCCGCCCGCCGGTTGAGGGCGAAGGCGCGGTCGCTTAGGCCAAACTCGCCGAGCGTAATCGGAGAGCCGCCGAAGCTGTTGGTCTCCACGGCGTCGGCGCCAGCCGCCAGATAGCCGCGATGGATGTCGCGCACGACGTCGGGACGGCTCTCGTTGAGAATCTCGGTACAGTTCTCGTTGCCGAGATAGTCGTTGTCGGTGTCGAGATCGATGGCTTGCACGCGGCTGCCCATGGCGCCATCGCACAGCAATACGCGGTCGGAAAGAACATCGAGAAAATGGGCCATGATGTGTCTTCGGCTGAGGGTTAGGCGGTCGGGCGCGGACGCATGCCGAGAATATGACAGATCGCATAAGTCAAATCGGCGCGGTTCAGCGTGTAGAAGTGAAATTCGCGGATGCCGTGGTCCTGGAGGCGGCGGCATTGCTCTGCGGCAACCGTGGCGGCGACGAGCTTGCGGGTTTCGGGATCCGTGTCCAGGCCCTCGAACAAGCCGGCAAGCCAGCGCGGCACGCTCGCCCCGCAAGCGCCGCTGAATTTGACGAGCTGGGCGAAATTCGTCACCGGCAGGATGCCGGGCACGATCGGCACGGTAATGCCAGCCTTGCGGACGCGGTCCAGGAACCGCAAGAAAATCTCGACGTCGAAGAAAAATTGGGTGATCGCGCGGGTGGCCCCGGCATCGACCTTTCGCTTTAGATTGTCCAGATCGGCCTCGCGGCTGATTGCCTCCGGATGCGATTCGGGATAGGCGGCGACGCTGATTTCAAAATCCGCGATGCGGCGGAGCCCGGCGACCAGGTCCGACGCATAGGCATACCCTTCGGGATTGGGCTGATAGGGCCCGGCCCCCGGTGCCTGGTCTCCGCGCAGCGCGACGATGTGACGAATTCCAGTCTCCCAATAGTCGCGGGCGATGGAATCGATTTCGTCGCGGCGGGCGCCGATGCAGGTCAGATGGGCAGCCGGGTTGAGCGGCGTCTCCGTGCGCAGCCGGCGAACGGTGGCGTGCGTGCGGTCGCGAGTCGTGCCGCCAGCGCCATAGGTCACCGACACGAATTGCGGTCGTAGCGGCATCAGTCTCTGGATGGAGGCCCACAACGTGCGCTCCATGTCCTCGGTCTTGGGCGGAAAAAATTCAAAGGATACTTGCAGCCCATCGGCGATCGGCGCGCCGCCGATCAGGGCGTGTCGAACCTGCGTGTCATTCATGTCGATACCCTGGCCAAGGCGCGCGCGGCCGAATCGCGCTTGGAGGCAGGGCGGCCGGCGACCCAGATTTGCACCGTCAATTTGCGGCTGGGCAGGCGGATGGTTTTGCCCAATCCCAGCCCGGCGCGGAGGAAGAAGCCGGCGATTTCGTCATCGGCGAATCCCAGGCGGCGGTGGGCCTGATCGCGGCGCAGGAAATCCAGGGTATGCGGGGCGAAGTCAACCACGATCAGCTTGCCGCCGGGACGCAGGACACGGGCGGCCTCAAGCACCACGTTGGCTGGCGATTCGGCAAAATGCAGCACTTGATGAATCGAGACGAGATCGAAGGATTCGTCGGGCCAGGGAAGCTGGTACATGTCCGCCAAGCGAACCTGGCAATGGGCCAAGCCAGCGGCCTGAAGATTGGCGCGGGCGAGAGCGAGCATTTCGCGAGATTGGTCGATGCCGACGCCGCGGACCATATGGCGGCCGAGCACCTCGAGAATCCTGCCGGTTCCGGTGCCGACATCGAGGAAATCATGGACGCCGCCCTCCGGCAGGAGTCCGAGCAGGGCACGCTCGACCTCGGCCTCGTCGATGTGGAGCGACCGGATTTCCGCCCACCGCGCCGCGTTTTCGCTGAAAAACCGGCTGGCCGATTCTGCCCGCGCGCGCTTCAATGTTTCAAGCCGCTGGCGGTCGAGCCGAATCGACGGATCGTCCGCCGAAACAAGCTTGGTCAGCAGCCGTGCAATGGTCCCGGAGCTGTCGTCATCGGTCATGCGAAAGAACGCCCAGTTTCCTTCGCGAAATCGGTTGAGCAAACCGGCATCACAAAGCAGCTTGAGATGGCGGGAAACGCGCGGCTGGCTCTGGCCGAGGATGTGGACGAGATCGCTGACACTCAGTTCCGACTGTGCCAAAACCGCGAGGATTCTAAGTCTCGTGGGTTCGGCCGCGGCGCGCAGGGCCGCCAATAATCTGTCCAAATCCATCGACGTCATCCGACCGTCCCAAACTTGCATTATATATAAACATATTTATATATAGCTCTGCGTTTGGTATCATTGAGGATGTTGCGCTCGCAAGCGGCAAATTTGTCACAATGCACCGCGCATCGAAGCACTACGCCGGGTGGTGAGCTTTTATTTTAACTGTTGGTGTGATAGGGGAAATTCGGGTTGCCGCAGAGGCAATTTGGTGAAACGGGCAAATTTGCGGTGATCGCCCCGCGCGGCCGGGGCAGACCACTGATATCGTGGGCAGTCCACGGCAAGGAACGATGGGCCAAAAGCGGAATATGATGAACAAATTGCATCGGTTGGGTTCGCTCCGTTGGTGTCGGGCGGCCGCTCTTGGCGCGGCGCTCTTCAGTTCCGGCTGCGTCATGCTCAATACGCCTGAAAAAATCGCTCAGGTTCAGGAAACACGTGATCCACTCGAGCCGTTCAATCGAACAATGTTTGAATTTAACCTGTGGCTCGACAGGCTCATCCTGAGGCCGACCGCCGTGATTTATCGCCAAGTCGTCCCGGAGCCGGTCCGCAACGGCGTCAACAACGCCCTATTCAATTTGAGGCACCCCAGGACTTTCCTGAACGATGTCGTGCAGCTCAGCCCCGAACGCGCTTATGTCACCCTGGTCCGTTTCGCCGTCAATTCGACCGTGGGTGTCCTCGGCGTAATGGATGTGGCCAAGGGTTGGGGTTACCCCGGGCATGAGGAAGATTTCGGGCAGACTCTGGGTGCGTTTGGCGTATCCGAAGGGCCGTATCTTGTGCTGCCACTCTTTGGACCATCGAATTTCCGGGACGCGGCCGGGTTTGTCGTCGATTCCTACGCCGATCCTGTCAATTACATAGCGCGCGACAGGGATCGCGATTGGGTCCCGATTGCGCGCGTCGCCGCGACCGGTATCAACACGCGCTCGCGCAACATCGAATCCCTCGATGACGTCGAAAAGAAATCCATCGATTTCTATGCGACGATTCGGAGCCTCTATCGTCAACGGCGCAGCGACGAGATTCGCAATGGCCAACCCGGGGACATGGATCCCGGGATGACCCGATTCGAGGGCTCTGCGGCCCGCGATGTCGTCGCTACAGACAGGCAAGCGACCGTTCAATGATCAGCCGTAGATTCGTCCTCGCCGCCGGCGCGGCGTGCGTTGCCGCGTCCTCGGTTCCGCTTCGGGTAAACGCTCAGGCCGCCAAGCCCGATGCCGGGCAATTCGTGAAAGTCCTTTCGAATCGGGCGATCAACGAACTTGGGGGCAAGGATTTGCCTGTCGCCGAACGCAACGGACGGTTTCGGGTGCTGCTCCGGGAAAGCTTCGATGTCGATTCGATCGCGCGCAACGTGCTCGGCCGTTTCTGGCGGGTCGCAACCGAGGCGGAGAGGGCCGAT
>CAMDDQ010000123.1 GCA_945892765.1 Asaia bogorensis | reverse complement strand
AACAAGCGCGCGGTCGAAGACAAAGAATTCGGGCCGCTGGTCAAGACCTCGATGACCCGGTGCATCCATTGCACGCGTTGCATCCGTTTCGCGACAGAGGTCGCCGGCGTCGAGGATTTGGGCGCTACCGGGCGCGGCGAACACATGGAAGTCGGTACCTATGTCGAAAAGGCGCTGGCATCCGAAATGTCCGGCAACATCATCGATCTGTGCCCTGTCGGCGCGTTGACCTCGAAGCCCTATGCCTTCACGGCGCGGCCTTGGGAACTGCGCAAGACCGAATCGGTCGACGTGATGGATGCAGTCGGCAGCAATATCCGAATCGATGCGCGCGGCAACGAAGTCATGCGCGTGTTGCCCCGCCTGCATGAGGACATCAACGAGGAGTGGATCTCCGACAAGACCCGCTTCGCTTGCGACGGCCTGAAGCGCCAGCGTCTCGACCGGCCCTATGTCCGCCGCAACGGCAAGCTGGTGGAGGCGACCTGGCCGGAGGCCTTCAGCGCCATTGCCGAGGCGTTGAAGGGAAAATCCGGGGAGAGCATCGCCGCCATTATTGGCGATCAATGTGACGCCGAAGCCATGGTCGTGCTCAAGGACCTCGTGGCGCAACTGGGCTCGCCGAACGTCGACTGCCGCCAGGACAGGGCCAAGCTGGATGCCTCCTGCCGCGCCGGCTACGTCTTCAACACGACGATCGCTGGTATCGAGACCGCCGATGTCGCGCTCTTGATCGGCACCGATCCGCGACGCGAGGCGGCCATCGTCAACACGCGCCTGCGCAAGCGCCACCGGATGGGCGGTTTTGCGGTTGGGGTCATCGGTCCGCATAACGATCTTACCTACAAGTACGACTACCTGGGCGGCGGCGGACAGACCTTGGTCGAACTCGCCAACGGCCGGCATGGCTTCGCGGAGCGACTGAAGGCGGCAAGACGGCCGATGCTGATTCTCGGCCAAGGTGCGTTGGCGCGGCCCGACGGCGCCGCCGTGCTGGGTGTTGCGCGCAAACTGGCCGAATCCTTCGGCATGGTTCGCGGCTCCGATCATGCCGCCGGGGCATGGAACGGGTTCAATGTCCTGCACACGGCCGCCGCGCGCGTGGGCGGCCTCGATCTCGGCCTGGTTCCTGGACCGAAGGGGCGCGACGTCGCGGGTATCCTCGACGGCGCCGAGGCCGGCGATATCAAGGTCGTCTATCTTCTTGCGGCCGACGAGATCAATACCAAGCGCCTCGGCGAAGCCTTTGTCATCTATCAGGGACATCACGGCGATTCCGGAGCGCAGCGCGCCGATGTAATTCTGCCCGGCGCCGCCTACCCCGAAAAGAACGGCACCTATGTCAACACCGAGGGTCGGGTGCAACACGGCTATGCGGCGATCTCGCCGCCCGGCGATGCGCGGGAGGATTGGAAAATCCTGCGTGCGTTGTCGGAACGGCTGGGCTTCAAGCCGGCCTATAACAGCCTGAAGCAGGTGCGTGCCCGACTGAGCGAGATTAGCCCAACCTTCGGTCGCCCCGATGCCATCGTGCCTTCGGCCTGGGGACCGTTCGGTCAAGCGCAGTCACAAGTGCAGACGCAGCCTTTCCTGTCGACGGTCGTGAATTTCTACATGACCGATCCGATCGGCCGGGCGTCCGTCACGATGGCGAAATGCACGCAAGCCTTCGTCCTTAAGCCTGCCGGAAAGACGGGCACCGATGGCTGATTTCTGGAATTTCTACGCTTGGCCGACGATCATCATCGTGCTGCAGATCGTCGCCATCGTCGTTCCGCTGCTGGTGGCTGTTGCCTATCTGACGCTGGCGGAGCGCAAGGTGATCGGCGCCATTCAGCTCCGCAAGGGCCCCAACGTCGTTGGGTGGTTCGGGCTGCTACAGCCCTTCGCCGATGGTTTGAAGCTGTTCCTCAAGGAGACCGTGGTTCCGAGCGGCGCCAATCGCGGCGTCTTTGTCATCGCGCCGATGTCGACCTTCGTCCTCAGCCTGGTTGCCTGGGCGGTCATTCCCTTCGACGCCGGCATGGTCCTCGCCGACATCAATGTCGGGGTGCTTTACTTGTTCGCGATTTCATCGCTCGGCGTCTACGGCATCGTCATGGCGGGTTGGGCCAGCAATTCCCGTTACGCCTTCCTCGGCGCGCTTCGGTCGGCGGCGCAGATGGTGTCCTACGAAGTCTCCATCGGCTTCGTCATCATCACCGTCTTGCTCTGCGTCGGCTCGCTCAATCTGAGCGAAATCGTGCTCGCCCAACAGGGGATGTGGTTCTTTATCCCGTTGCTCCCGATGTTCGTCGTCTTCTTTATCTCCGGCCTAGCCGAAACCAACCGCTCACCCTTCGACCTGCCGGAAGGGGAATCCGAGATCGTCGCCGGCTACATGGTGGAATATTCCTCCATGGTTTTCGCCCTTTTCTTCCTGGGCGAATACGCGAACATGATCCTGATGAGCGCGATGACCTGCGTGTTGTTCTTGGGCGGCTGGCTTCCACCCTTCGACATCGCTCCGTTCAACTGGATTCCCGGGCCGATCTGGTTTGCCTTCAAGATTGCGGCCGTCTTGTTCCTTTTTCTGTGGGTCCGCGCGACGATGCCGCGTTATCGCTATGACCAACTCATGCGCCTTGGCTGGAAGGTTTTCCTTCCGCTTTCACTGATCTGGGTGGTTCTGACGGCTGGCGTTCTGGTCGCCACCGGCTGGACGCCGGTGGCGAGCCGTTAGCGCGGCGGGCGATGGACCGAGACATGCAAGCCTGTGATAGGGTGCCCGCGATGGGCGGGAGAGGGTAGATATGGCATTTCTCGACCGGGGCGCGCGCACACTGCTCCTGTGGGAGCTATTGTCGGGATTGGCGTTGACCTTCACCTACATGTTCAAGCCAAAGGTCACGCTCAACTACCCGTATGAAAAGGGTCCGTTGTCACCCCGGTTTCGCGGCGAGCATGTGTTGCGCCGCTATCCGAGCGGGGAGGAGCGCTGCATCGCCTGCAAACTGTGCGAAGCCGTTTGCCCGGCGCAGGCAATCACCATCGAGGCAGAGCCGCGCGCCGACGGAATTCGCCGCACCACACGTTATGATATCGACATGACGAAATGCATTTATTGCGGGCTGTGTCAGGAGGCTTGCCCGGTGGATGCCATCGTGGAGGGCCCGAACTTCGAGTTCGCGACGGAGACGCGCGCCGAATTGATCTACACGAAAGAAAAACTGCTCGCCAACGGTGATCGCTGGGAATCGGAGATCGCCCGGAATTTGGCGACCGACGCGCCCTACCGTTGAGTGCGGTCGCCAGGGGAAACGGAAATCGGGACTGAAGCGACGATGATTGTCGAGGCATTGGCTTTCTATTTGTTCGCAGCGGTCGCGGTGGCCGCTGGCGTGCTCGTCGTGTCGGCGCGCAACCCCGTGCATTCCGTGCTTTTCCTGATTCTCGCCTTCTTCAACGCAGCCGGGCTCTTTGTGTTGGTCGGCGCTGAATTTCTGGCGATGATCCTGGTCGTGGTCTACGTCGGCGCCGTTGCCGTCCTTTTCCTGTTCGTCGTGATGATGCTCGACATCGATTTCGCGGCTTTGCGCAGTGGCTTCATCCGATATCTGCCGATCGGCGCGATGGTCGGCTTGGTTTTGCTGTTTGAACTCGCGTTGATCGTCGGTGCTTGGATCACGTCGCCAGAGGCTGCGTCCTCTTTTGGCGCGCCGTCGCCGGATGCCACGAAAGTTGCCAATACTCATGCCCTTGGGCTCGTGCTCTATACGAAATACGCCTACCTGTTTCAGGCGGCGGGGATGATTCTCTTGGTCGCAATGGTCGGCGCCATTGTGCTCACGCTGCGCGACCGTGAAGGTGTTCGCCGGCAAAATATCGGAGAGCAGGTCGCGCGCGGCAAACGGAATTCAGTCGAAGTGCGCAAAGTTCGTACTGGGAGCGGCATCTGATGCTGAACATCGGTCTTTCGCATTACCTGACCGTGGCGGCGATCCTTTTCACGATCGGCATTTTCGGGGTCTTTCTCAATCGTAAAAACGTGATTGTCATTCTTATGTCGATCGAACTGATGCTGCTGGCCGTCAATATCAACCTGGTCGCGTTCTCCGCGTTCCTGCACGACTTGGTTGGCCAGGTGTTCGCGATGTTCGTTCTGACCGTGGCGTCGGCGGAGGCTGCGATCGGTCTGGCGATCCTTGTCGTCTATTTCCGCAATCGCGGGTCGATTGCGGTTGAAGACATCAACCTCATGAAGGGCTGACCCGTCTATGTACACTGCCGCCGTTCTCCTGCCTCTGCTGGGCGCCGCGATCGCCGGGCTCATGATCGCCTATTCGCGCGACCGCGAGGCTCAATTCGTCACCTGCGGCGCCGTCGGGATCGCCGCGATCTTTTCGATCTTCATCCTGTTGCAGGTGGCCGGCGATGGGACGCCGCGCACGATCGAATTGTTTACCTGGATCGATTCCGGGGAGCTGAATGTCAGCTGGGCGCTGAAATTCGACACTTTGAGTGCGGTGATGGTGTTCGTCGTGACCGTGTGCGCGACGATGATTCACATCTATTCGATCGGCTATATGAGCCACGATCCGTCTATTCCACGGTTCATGGCCTATCTCAATTTGTTCACGTTTTTCATGCTCGCCTTGGTGACGGCAGAAAACTTCGTTCAGATGTTCTTTGGCTGGGAAGGCGTCGGGCTCAGCTCCTATCTTCTGATCGGATTTTGGTACGACCGAAACAAAGCTAACGCCGCGTCGATAAAGGCGTTTCTTGTCAACCGCATCGGCGATTTCGGTTTCGTGCTCGGCATCATGGGCGTGTTCATGCTGTTTGGAACTCTCTCCTTTGATCCGGTCTTCGACGCCGCCCCGGCGATGGCCGATCGCTCCATGAAATTCTTCGGATGGGAGTTCCATGCGCTCACGCTGATCTGCCTGCTGTTGTTCATAGGCGCGATGGGGAAATCCGCGCAGATCGGGCTGCACACGTGGCTACCTGACGCGATGGAGGGGCCGACGCCGGTCTCGGCTTTGATTCACGCGGCGACGATGGTGACGGCGGGTGTTTTCATGGTCGCGCGGTTGTCGCCCCTGTTCGAATATGCCCCGGCCGCCTTGACGGTCGTGGTCATCATCGGCGCGACGACCGCGATCTTTGCTGCCTCCGTCGGGCTCGTGCAGAACGACATCAAGCGCGTCATCGCCTATTCCACCTGCAGCCAGCTCGGGTACATGTTTTTCGCGGCGGGGGTGTCCGCCTATGGCGCGGCTATCTTCCATTTGATGACCCACGCCTTCTTCAAGGCGCTTCTGTTCCTTGGTTCCGGTTCCGTTATCCATGCCATGTCGGGCGAACAAGACATGCGCAAGATGGGCGGACTTTGGCACCGACTACCTTGGACTTATGCGCTGATGTGGATCGGCAGCCTGGCCTTGGCTGGTATTCCGTTCTTCGCGGGGTATTATTCGAAGGACATCATTCTCGAGGCCGCCTGGGGTGCGCATAGCGCGGCCGGGCAATACGCCTTTTGGCTCGGTATCCTCGCCGCGTTCATGACCGCCTTTTATTCCTGGCGGCTTTTGTTCATGACGTTCCACGGTGCGCCGCGCGCCGA
>CAMDDQ010000122.1 GCA_945892765.1 Asaia bogorensis | reverse complement strand
GGCGTGAACCAGCAGGCGGATGAATTCGCCAACGCCGCCCTCCTTGCGTTTTGTACCGCTGGCCACGCTCATCGACCTCTTGTCCCTGTTAGGAGCCCCGCGCCGTTGTAGCCGCTGAGGCTCCACGGCGCAATCAACCGCCGCCGTTGTCCGACGACCCTGCTTGGGCCCGAATTATGCTGGGATGCCAAATGCTTATCCGGATATTCTAATCGTCAAAAGCGCACGTCGAACGGGCCCGCCGAGCGCCTTTGATCCAGGGATATTTAGGAGATCGCGGCCGATTTCCCAGCAATATTCCAGGAATCATCCAGGGAATTCCATTGCGGCACTTCACCCCGGCCTCGGCGCGCCTTGATCCGCGGCGCAAGCACGCTCGCGCCGACCATGGCCGCAGTTCACGCCGGCGCCTTGCTCCGAGGCACCGCCGAGATGATGACGAACGCCACCGCCATCGGGCCCTCGTCGGTGATCGTGATGTCGATCTGCGCGTCGTGGCCAGGCGGGGTCAGCGCCTGGAGCCGTTGCAGCGCGCCGCCGGTGAGCTGGATTGTCGGACGCCCCGACGGCAGGTTCACCACGCCCATGTCGCGCCACCACACGCCTCCGCGCATGCCGGTGCCGAGCGCCTTGGCGCAGGCCTCCTTGGCGGCGAAACGCTTGGCGTAGGTCTCAACCCGGTTCTTCCTGCGCTCGGCGCGGGCGCGCTCGGTCTCGGTGAACACGCGAGACAGAAAGCGGTCACCATGCCGCTCGATCACCTTGGCGATGCGGCGGACGTCGGTGATGTCGGAGCCGAGGCCAAGGATCATGATTGTTGCAAACCGGTGCTACCGATCTTACCGCGCCAAACCGGGAAATTCGCGCTCCGAAAAGGCTTTCAACGTACCGGGATCCGGCTTGCCGGCCACGGCGGTCGGATCCGACCGGATGAAGTCCGGTGGACTGAGCGGAGACCTGCTGATGCTGAATTCATTGCGATTCACTGCAAAGTCGGCCAGCAGTCGGCCTTCGCGCCATGCGCTTGCCGGGACCAGGTAGAACGCATCCTCCCGATATGGCCCGAATATCTTGTACGGCAGGCTGTCCTTGGCAACCTCCTGCCGCTGACCGGACAGCTTCTGCAATTCGATGGTCTTGCCCCCGACCCGCGCATAGACCCGACGCAAGGGCAGTTCTTCCGCTTTCTGGCTGAACGATCCCAGAAACATGACGCCGTTCTTGCCGAGCGCGCGATACTCCTCGACGGTCGCCGGCCAAGCAACATCGAACGCGATGTAGCGCGCCCCGCCTTGCGGCGCAGCCTTCTGAATCTCAGCCGCCCGCGCGTCGAGTCTGCGCTCGATTTCCTGCGGGGTAACCGGATCGTGTGAAACCGGCGCTCGCGTGACGGTTTGCGCCTGCGCGAAGCCGGACATCAGCAAACCAGCGAAAACAAGGACACCAGAACAAATTACAATCGGTTGAATTTTCATGGCGAGCGCCCTTGTGGCAATCCGGCCTTCGCACGGCCGCGGTCCATGGCGGCACGCATGGTCGTCACGGCGTCGGCGAGGCCGGTGAACACCGCTTCGCCCACCAGGAAATGGCCGATGTTCAACTCCTTGATCTCCGGCACCGAGGCGATGGTCTCGGCGCTGGCATAGTCGAGCCCATGGCCGGCATGGGCTTCAAGGCCGAGACTGTTCGCCAGGGCCGCCCCCTCGCGGATGCGCCGCCATTCCATCTCGGCCAAGGCGGCGTTGCCGTCGGCGAGCGCGTGGCACCAGGCGCCGGTGTGGATTTCGATCACTGGAGCCTTCAGCGCCGCAGCCTCGCGGATCTGCGAGGGCTCGGCGGCAATGAACAGCGAAACCCGGATGCCGGCTGCGCTGAGCGCCGCGATCCGAGGCCCAAGCTCGGCCCGCCCACCGACCGCGTCGAGCCCGCCCTCGGTGGTGCGTTCGGCGCGGCGCTCCGGCACCAGACAGGCGGCATGGGGCTTGGTTCGCAGGGCGATTGCGACCATCTCGGGCGTCGCCGCCATCTCCAGATTGAGCGGCTTGTCGATCTCGCCCTTCAGCCGCGCGATGTCATCGTCGCTGATGTGGCGGCGATCCTCCCGCAGATGCGCGGTGATGCCGTCGGCACCAGCGTCGATCGCCAGCTTCGCCGCCCGCACCGGATCGGGATGGCGCCCGCCGCGCGCGTTGCGGATGGTGGCGACGTGGTCGATGTTGACCCCGAGGCGCAGATGAGGAATGGCCGGCACGTCGTTGTCCTGTCTCGATTTTTCCGCGTCCGCCCCAGCCGGCTTCAGCCGTTCACCCGCTCTGCGCCGGCGACCACCTTCTTGGCGCGCAATTGCGCGATGATCGCATTGAGATGCTTGAGGTCATAGACCTCCAGATCGATCGTGCAATCGGTGAAATCGGGCGAGCGCCGTGTCATGCGGATGTTGTCGATATTGCCGTCGTTCTCGGCGATCACCTGGGTGATCTGGGCCAGCGTGCCAGGCTCGTTGACCGACTGCACGGCGATGCGCGCCGGGAAGCGCTCCGGCGTGCGGTCGTCCACGTCCCAGCGCACGTCGAGCCAGCGTTCTGGCGTCTCCTCGAAGTCCTTCAGCTTCGGCGACTGGATCGGGTAGATCGTGACCCCCTCGCCCGGCGTCATGATGCCGACGATGCGGTCGCCCGGCACCGCGCCGCCGTTCGGCGCAAAGCTCACCGGCAGATCGGAGTTGATGCCGCGGATCGGGATCGCGGCGCCCTGCTCCTCGGCGGTCGGCACCTTGAACTTCACCGCCCGGCCCTTGGTCAGGCCGAACCAGCCGGTCTCCGACTTCGGCGGCCGCTGGATCGCGACGCGCTCCTCTTTGTAGTCCGGATACATGGCGCGGGCGACGTCGGAGGGGCGCATCTCGCCACGGCCGACCGCGGCGAACACGTCGTCGATCGAGGTGCGGGCGAGCCGCGGCAGTGCGCCGGTCAGCTTCTCGTCGGAATACTCGCGCTTGGCGCGCTGGCACAGCCGCTCGACGATGCGCCGGCCGAGCGCGGCATATTGCACGCGCACCGCATTGCGCGTGGCTCGCCGGATCGCCAGGCGCGCCTTGCCGGTCAGCACGATGGATTCCCAGGCGGCGGGCGGCGCGGCCTGCGCCTTCGAGGTCAGGATGTCGACCTCGTCGCCGTTGCCGAGCTCCGACACCAGCGGCGCGATCTTGCCGTTGATCTTGCAGCCGACCGCGTGATTGCCGATGTCGGTGTGAACCGCGTAGGCGAAGTCGATCGGGGTCGCCTTGCGCGGCAGCGCGATCAGCTTGCCCTTGGGGGTGAAGCAGAACACCTGGTCGTGGAACAGCTCGAGCTTGGTGTGCTCGAGGAATTCTTCCGGGTTGGAGCCTTCCGCCAGCAGTTCGATGGTGCGGCGGAGCCAGGCATAGGCGTTCGATTCCCGCGACAGCGTCTCGGTCGGCGAACTGACGTCGTCCTTGTAGAGCGCGTGCGCGGCGATGCCGTACTCGGCGATGTCGTGCATCTCCTCGGTGCGGATCTGCAGCTCGACGCGCTGCTTGCCGGGGCCGATCACGGTGGTGTGGATCGAGCGGTAGTCGTTCTGCTTGGCGGTGGAGATGTAGTCCTTGAAGCGGCCCGGCACCACCGGCCAGGTGGTGTGCACGATGCCGAGCGCGCGGTAGCACTCCGGCAGGGTCTTGACGATCACGCGAAAGCCGAAGATGTCGGACAGCTGCTCGAAGCCGACCGATTTGCGCTCCATCTTGCGCCAGATCGAATAGGGCCGCTTGCGCCGGCCCAAAACCTCGGCGGCGATGCCGGACTCGGCGAGCTTGCGCTTGAGCTGCTGCTCGATCTCGGCGATCAGGTCCTTGCTGCGCTCGGCAAGATCGATGAGCCGCTCGGCCACGACCCGGTGCGGCTCGGGAAACAGCTCGCGGAACGCCAGATCCTCGAGCTCCTCGCGCAAGCTGTGCATGCCCATGCGGCCGGCGAGCGGGGCGTAGATGTCGAGGGTCTCATCGGCGATGCGCCGCCGCCCTTCAGGCGGCATGTGGTCGAGCGTACGCATGTTGTGCAGCCGGTCAGCAAGCTTGACCAGCAGCACCCGGACGTCGTCAGCAATCGCGAGCAGCAGCTTGCGCAGGTTCTCGGCCTGCTTCGCCTCCCGCGACACCAGGTCGAGCTTGGCCAATTTGGTCAGGCCCTCGACCAGATGGCCGATGTCCGGGCCGAACAACTGGTCGATCTCAGCCCGCGTGGTCGGGGTGTCCTCGATGGTGTCGTGCAGCAGCGCTGCGGCGATCGTGGCGTCGTCGAGCTTGAGGTCGGTCAGGATCGCCGCGACCTCGAGCGGGTGGGAGAAATACGGGTCGCCGGACGCGCGTTTCTGCTCGCCATGCGCCTTCATGGCGTAGACATAGGCGCGGTTGAGCAGGGCCTCGTCGGTGTCAGGGTTGTAGCGCCGCACCCGCTCGATCAGATCGTACTGCCGCATCATCGGCGCGGGCTTGGAGGGTTTCTCTGTCTGGCCAATGACTTGTGAGACGATGTTCAAGCCGCGATCGAGCGACGCCCGGCTCCGCGACGGGTTTTGCATGCGAGGCAGATCGGTCTTCGAACGGGCCATTCCGGCATAGGATATCACGGCCGTTCAACGCCGCCGCAAGGTTGCGGCTTAAAATTGGGTTCATGAAATGAAAACGGCCCGGATTGACCGGGCCGTTGACGTCTAAACGGGTCGAATGGCCCCTATTCCTCTTCGGGTTCCGGCTGTTCCTCGGGCGGCGCCAGACCTTCGAGGCCCTTGAGCAGCTCTTCCTCGCTCATGTGGTCGACCGCGACCTCGGTGTCGTCGGCATCGAGCGACTTGCCGGAGCCGATGATCAGCGGGGCTGAATCGGCCTCGGCCTCGTCGACTTCGACGTATTTCTGCAGCGAATGGATGAGGCCCTCTTTCAGATCCTCGGGCGAAATCGTCTTTTCGGCGATCTCGCGCAACGCGACCACGGGATTCTTGTCGTTGTCGCGTTCGATGGTGATCTGGGAACCCGACGACACCATGCGCGCGCGGTGGCTCGCGAGCAGTACGAGATCAAACCGGTTCTCGACCTTATCAATGCAGTCTTCGACGGTGACACGGGCCATGGCCGCGCTCCTGCAACGTGACGTTGTCCTGAAATGTTGCGGTGTAGGTAACCCCTTGGCGGGTAAAGCGCAAGCTGGAATTACAAGGCGAATTTACGGGCTTGGCGCGCCCCCGGCCGTCTGGTAGGCAACCGCCGGGGAACCAAGCCCCATGTCGAACTTTAATAGTTGACCGTCGGATTGATTGCTAGGACGCGGGGGCCGGCCTCATTTCCCGGCAACGCGCCACAAATCGGTCTCGATAGCGACGATTCACTGCTTCTTCGGACGTCCCTTTCCCGGGGCGGGCGATTGCTTCGTTGAAATTCTCGATTGCGAGAGAGGTTCCATGCCCAACCCCACCGACGAAAAAACCGCGCTATTCATTGATGGTGCCAACCTTTACGCCACCGCCAAATCCCTCGGTTTCGACATCGATTACAAGCGGCTGCTGCGCGAGTTCCAATCGCGCGGCAATCTACTGCGCGCGTTCTATTACACC
>CAMDDQ010000121.1 GCA_945892765.1 Asaia bogorensis | reverse complement strand
GATGTCTCGGGAATGCGTTGGTACGACGATGCGGCCGTCATGGCTTCGGAAGCCGAGGCCGAAGCCGTGGTCGAATTGATTGGCGGCGCCGAAGGGATCGCCCGCGAGGTTTGCGAAAAGACGATCGGCCGCGGGCGGCACCTTGTCACTGCGAACAAGGCATTGCTGGCGACGCACGGTGCCGAATTGGCCCGCGCCGCGGAATCGCGTTCCGTTGCCCTGGCTTTCGAAGCAGCGGTGGCAGGGGGCATTCCAATCATCAAGGCCCTGCGCGAGGGCCTTGCCGCCAATCGCCTCAGCCGCGTCTATGGGATTCTCAACGGGACCAGCAATTACATTCTGACCGCGATGCGGGAGAGCCGCCGCAATTTTTCGGAAGTACTCGTCGAGGCTCAGAAACTTGGCTACGCGGAGGCCGATCCGAGCTTTGATGTCGATGGCATTGATGCCGCCCACAAACTCGCGATCCTGGCCAGCGTGGCATTTGGCTGTGAAGTTAATTTCTCGGGAGTTCATGTTGAAGGCATCCGCCATGTTTCGCTGTCCGACATCGAATACGCGGCGGAGCTTGGGTATCGGATCAAGCTTCTCGGCACGGCGCGCCTGACGCGGCACGGGCTGGAGCAACGCGTGCATCCATGTATGGTGCCGCTGGAGGCGCCGATCGCCCATGTCGAAGGAGTCTTCAACGCGGTCGTGGCCGAAGGCGATTTCGTGGGGACGGCCATGTTTCAAGGCCGCGGCGCGGGTGCCGGCCCAACGGCATCGGCGGTCGTCGCCGATTTGATGGACATTGCCTCCGGGCGACATTCGCCGGCGTTTTCGGTTCCGGCAGCGGCCCTGGCCGTGTTGCCATCGGCGCCGATGGCTCGACATCGTGGCGCCTATTATGTGCGTCTGATGGTCGTTGATCGGCCGGGTGTGATCGCGGAGATCACGGCGTCGCTTCGTGACGAACAGGTTTCGCTTGAATCAATGCTACAGCGCGGCCGCAATCCGGTCGACGCGGTGCCGGTTGTTCTGACGACGCATGAAACCGAGGAGGAGCAAATGATTCGAGCATTGGCCGCGATTGCGAAACTTGGCTCGGTCCGCGAGCCTCCACGCATGATCCGCATCATCGAGGAGCTGTGAGCCAAGAGGGCGTGGGGCAACGGAAGGCCATGCCGGTGTCCTCGTCCATGGAGAACGACCTCGCGCTTTCGGCCGTGTGCGCCACCGAAGCGGCGGCGCTGGCCGCGGCGCGGTTCATGGGGCGCGGCGATGAGAGGGCGGCGGACCAAGCGGCCGTGGAGGCCATGCGGCTCGCCCTCGATCGCATCCCCATCGCCGGTGAGATTGTGATCGGCGAAGGCCAGCCCGACGAGGCCGCCATGCTTTTCGTCGGCGAAGCGGTGGGTCGCGGCGGTCCACGGGCCGATATCGCGCTTGATCCCTTGCAGGGCGTCACGCTGACGGCCAAAGGCGGGCCCAGCGCCATATCCGTGATCGCGCTGGCCGAGAAGGGCGGATTTCTGAGGACACCCGATGTTTACATGAACAAGATCGCGGTGGGTGGTGGGTTGCCGGCGGACGTCGTGGACCTCGATCAAGAACCCGGCAAGAATCTAAAGAGTTTGGCGAGAGCGCGTGGTGTCGACGTGGGTGACCTGGTGGTTTGCGTGCTCGACCGGCCGCGCCATGCCGAAATTCTTGCCAAAATTCGGGAGGCCGGATCGCGGGTAATGCTGATTTCCGATGGCGATGTCAGCGGCGTCGTGGCCGTAGCGCGCGCCGACAGTGGCGTAGACATGTATCTCGGTTGCGGCGGTGCGCGCGAGGGCGTCTTGGCCGCCGCCGCGCTGCGCGGTTGCGGGGGCCGTATGCAGGGCCGCCTGCTGCTTCGCAACGACGACGAAAAGGCGAAGGCGACGCGCATGGGCATCGTCGATCTCAACCGGAAATACAGCGAAACCGACCTCGCCGGTGGCGACGTGATATTCGCGGCGACGGGCGTGACCGACGGCTCGATCCTGCGCGGGGTCAGGCGAACCGCGGGCGGCGCCGTGACCCATTCCGTCGTCACGTTGGCAAGCACGGGGACAACCCGCCTCATCGAAGCACGACACGACTTCGCTCGCGCATCCGGCGGTCGCGCCGATACGAGATAATTTCCCGATGGCGTCCGTCCTCGGCGTGGAGCGGTCGATTGGCGGTCGGTGCTGGCAGCCCCGGCTCGCGGATGAACGCCTCGGCGTGGCGCTTGCCCAACGTCACGATCTCCCGGAACTCCTCGGCCGTGTCTTGGCCGGCCGCGGCGTGAGCGCGGACGATGCCGAGATTTTCCTCAATCCCTCGCTGCGCCACCAGCTTCCGGATCCGTCCCATCTGAAGGACATGGACGCGGCGGTCGCAAGGATTTGCGACGCCGTCCAGCGCGACGAAACAATTGCACTGTTCGGCGACTACGACGTCGATGGCGCGACCTCGGCGGCGTTGCTCTACCGTGCTTTCGCGTCCTGCGGTGGAAAGGTGCGTTTCTACATTCCCGACAGGTTGCGCGAGGGTTATGGACCCAATGGCCCGGCCCTGCTGGCTCTCGGTCGGGAAGGGGCCACCGTGATCGTGACGCTCGATTGTGGAACCCTCGCCCACGCGCCGCTCGCGGCCGCCGCCGATTCCGGGTTGGACGTGATCGTCGTCGATCACCACATGGCCGAGCCCGCGCTGCCGCGAGCGCACGCCGTCGTCAACCCTAATCGGCTGGATGAAACCAGTCCGCATCGCCATCTCGCCGCCGTGGGTGTCGCCTTCCTGCTGGCCGTTGCCGTGAACCGCCGCTTGCGCACTTTGGGTTGGTTCAACCACCGGCAGGAGCCTGATTTGCTAGACCTGCTCGATCTTGTTGCGCTTGGAACGGTCGCCGATGTTGTACCCTTGATCGGTCTGAATCGGGCATTCGTCGCCCAGGGGCTCAAGGTCATGGCCGGTCGGCGAAATCTTGGCTTGGCCGCGTTGGCCGATGTCGCCGGCATACGCCAAATGCCAGACGCCTTCACGCTTGGCTTTGCCCTTGGTCCGCGGGTCAATGCCGGTGGGCGTGTCGGCGAATCCGATCTCGGCGTGCGTATTCTCACCACCGAAGATGCCACGGAAGCTGCCGCGCTCGCGCGCCGGCTCGATGGATTCAATCGCGAGCGCCAGTCCATAGAAGCCGCCATGGTGCACCAGGCGATGGCGGCGGTCGAGGCCGGCCCGGAGCCTGGCCCGCTCATCCTGGTCGCGCAAGAAGGCTGGCATCCGGGAGTCGTCGGTATCGTCGCCAGTCGACTGAAGGACCGCTATCAGCGGCCGGTCTGCGTGGTTGCCCTTGAGAACGGGGTCGGCAGGGGCTCAGGGCGATCAATCGAGGGCATCGATTTGGGCGCCGCCGTGATCGCGGCACGTCAGGCCGGCTTGCTGCGGAATGGCGGCGGCCACGCGATGGCCGCCGGCTTTACTTTGGAGGAAGGCCAGATCCAGGCGTTCCGGGACTTTCTTATCGATCGCGTCGGCACTGGCTTCCTGCCGAGATCCCGCTTGCCGACACTTTCCTTGGATGGGGCTCTGGCGCTGGCGGCGGCCACACCCGATTTCGTGGAAAAGCTGGCAAGGCTGGCGCCCTTCGGCGCCGGCAATCCCGAACCACGATTCGCGGTCATCGCCGCGCGTGTGGCGAAGGCCGATGTCGTCGGCGAGTCGCATCTGCGCTGTTTCCTGGCCGATGGGCAGGGCGGGCGGTTGGGCGGCATCTGCTTTCGCAGCGTTGGCACGGAACTTGGCAAGGCTTTGCGCGAAACTGCGGGCGCGCCGCTCCACCTTGCCGGACATTTGCGCGCGGACATTTGGCAGGGAGAAACGCGCGTCCAGCTGCACATTGAGGATGCGGCGCCGGCGCTGCCGAAGTAACTCACCTTGATTTTGCCGCTCGCGCGAATTATGCCACTGTGGCGTCGGTATTAAGTCCCTATCGTCTAGAGGCCTAGGACACCGCCCTTTCACGGCGGGAACAGGGGTTCGAATCCCCTTGGGGACGCCATATATTTCAATAAGTTAGCGTTTTGTTAAGAGGATTTATAAAACAAATATAAAATATACTTACTTAGCTAACCCGCGACGACGGGCCTGGATGGGGAATCCAGACCTGTGGGACTACTGGCGTCGCACCAACGCCTGCACCTAAACCCACGGCGGCCGTCACGGCCGCTGCCATGAGATAATGACGCATCCATCCCTCCTGACAATGGTTGGCGGCTCGTCGCCGCAATGCGGGCAGCAACTGGACCAAGGAGCGCGACATCGGTCGCAAACTGTAATAAGACGCCGCCATCGTGGACCAATCATCGCCGTGCTGGCGGATGAGAAGCGCGGCCGAACGGTCAGACCGAAGGCCAGATCACCAAGCTCAAGCTCGTGAAGCGGCAAATGTACGGTCGCGCCAAACTCGACCTCCTCGAAGCCCGCCTCATCGGCGCCGCTTGATCGAGCCACGCAACAACTGCACCAAAAGTGAGTCAGAGCCACTATTGCGCGCGATTTTACAGTCACACCGCATATCGCTCGGAACACCAGCCGTCGTTCCGCAATCGATGGACGCACGACCCGCCATCCCGGCTATGCTATCAGCCAGCGCATTCGCAAGCGCATCGAGGAAGGCTTCGGCTGGATGAAGACCATCGCCGGTCTCAAAAAGACAAAATATCGAGGCCTCGACAAAGTCGGATGGGCCTTTACCTTCGCGGCCGCAGCCTACAATCTCATCCGGCTGCCAAGACTGATGGCGGAGACCGCGTGATGGCGCAGAAGAAAACCCCCGCTTTGGCGTGTGCGCTCAACGGTCGCTGGCGGATTGCCGCGATGGACCTCTGGGACAAAGACGCCATCGACCCGGCAGTGACTTCTTCAACAGCCTGCTAGAGGCGACGCAAACGCGCACGTCTCCACTGTGGCACCTCTACTACGCCCTGTTCACTCGGTAGAGGACTTTTGCAGAGTCGTTAGCGCAGCCGGGGGGAACGCGCATGGTCAGGCTGCTATCTGGTTTGCTTCTAGCTCTGATGCTATCGGGCTGCGGCGACAGCAACGAAGTCGTTGATTATCCGATTTTTTGTGCAAAAGAGTCGCTCGACAAGGCCAACTCGGCGATTTGTACCGAAGGGTGGGTGACAGGTAATCGCAGCGCCTACAAAGTGAACTTTGAGAAGCAAGAAGTCGTTCAATCCCTAATCGGTTTCCCGTCGATAACGCGTTACACCAAGTGCGCCATCTGGGATGCTCAGAATTGGGAATGCGGGTACGAGAGCGGCCCTGGAAAAATCGAGTTCAAGCAGGGTATGCGGAAGAAGTTTGAGAGGACGGACCTTTACTCCGTCAATCGAGCCTGTTGGTGGTATGTAAAGATGTACTCTCATGTTCAGGGTCGCCTGCCCGCGCAGCTTCCGTTGCTGGTGTGCAGCATCAACGTTTGAGAATCGATGACCACTTCAAGGTGATGCTGTACCCGCACGGTGCGGGTTGCATTGGATCGAGCGGCTGATGCGGCGCCAAGCCCTGCGGGCGAGGCCACGCCGACGCCGCCTGCCGTCCGACACCGGTGAGCGATCCACCAGCGCCATTGCCG
>CAMDDQ010000120.1 GCA_945892765.1 Asaia bogorensis | reverse complement strand
GCGGTGGCGGCTCGTGTGATCGTGTCAGCATGAGTTTGCCCGATGCAATGTAGGTTCGGCATCCTGTAGCGTCAATGTCGCGATCCCGCCGGAGTCCGCGCCGCCCAAGCTGGACGGCGGCTCCCGCACCGAGATAGGGTGGCGCATTCAATTGTCTTATCAAAGGAAAACAGCTTCATGCGTCCCTCCGGTCGCGCAGCCGATGCGCTTCGACCGATCAGCCTCGAGCCCGGTTTCAGCAAACACGCCGAAGGCTCTTGTTTTGTCCGGTTCGGCGATACTCATGTTCTCTGCACGGCGAGCTTTGAGGACAAGGTGCCGCCTTTTCTCCGATCCACCGGGAGCGGTTGGGTGACCGCCGAATACGGGATGCTGCCGCGATCCACACATACCAGAACGGATCGGGAGGCCTCGCGCGGGCGTCAAAGCGGGCGGACACATGAGATTCAACGACTCATCGGGCGTGCCCTGCGGTCGGTGACCGATTTGAAGCGCATGGTCGAACGCCAAATTCGTATCGATTGCGATGTCATTCAGGCAGATGGCGGGACACGCACGGCGGCGATCACCGGATCCTATGTCGCGTTATGGTTGGCCTGCGACCGCTTGATCAAGGCCGGAACCTTCAAGGAAATGCCGCTCGTCGACCAAGTGGCCGCGATTAGCTGCGGAGTGGTCGGTGGCGTGCCGGTTCTCGATCTGGACTACGCCGAAGACAGCAGCGCTGACACCGATGCCAATTTCGTGGTTACGGGTAAAGGCGGTCTCGTCGAAGTTCAGGCCACGGCGGAGCGCGAGCCCTTCGGTCAGGAAAAACTTGATTCGATGCTGGCGCTGGCGCGGCGGGGAACGGAGCAACTCTTTGCCCTCCAGCGGCGCGCTCTCGCCCTTGAATAGACCGCCGATTTCGGCGGAGCCGGGAGGCCGCCTCGCCGCAAGCCGTCGTCTCCTACCCGGGCGTTTGGTCATTGCCAGCCACAACCAAGGCAAGGTGCGGGAAATCGCGGATTTGTTGCGGCCCTTCGGCGTCGACGCCGTCGCCGCCGATGTGCTGGGGCTGGCGGAACCTGAAGAAACCGGGGACAGCTTTGTCGCCAACGCCGGGATCAAGGCCCGCGCCGCGGCGATGTCAGCCGGTCTGCCGGCGCTCGCCGACGATTCGGGACTGGCGGTGACGGCCCTGGGCGGGGCGCCCGGCATCCTATCGGCGCGCTGGGCCGGTCCAAAAAAGGATTTCACGGCGGCGATGCGGCGGGTAGAGACCGAACTCGCCGGCCAAACCGACCGGCGCGCGCGTTTCGTCTGCGCCTTGGCGCTGGCATGGCCCGATGGCCAATGCAAAACGTTCGCCGGAGAGGTGGAGGGCGTGCTCGTGTGGCCGCCGCGGGGAGAGCGTGGCTTCGGTTATGATCCCGTCTTTCTGCCGAACGGCCGATCCTTGACGTTCGGAGAAATGGATCCGTCCGAAAAACATGCGATCAGCCATCGCGCGCGGGCCTTCGGCCTCCTTGTCGAGTCCTGTTGCGTGGCGCCATCATGATCGCGGCGATTTTGGCGGATCGGGGAAACCTTGGGGCGTCCGAGGAAGCCGGCGGTTTCGGCCTTTACGTTCATTGGCCGTTCTGCGTCTCCAAATGCCCTTACTGCGATTTCAACAGCCACGTTCGCGAGAAGATCGACGAGGCGCGCTGGCGGGAAGCGTTGCTGACGGAGCTTGATTATTTCGGCCGCATGACCGCTGGCCGCAGCCTGACGAGTGTCTTTTTCGGCGGCGGCACTCCCTCGCTCATGCAGCCCACGACCGTGGCCGCGGTTCTCGATCGCGCTGCGCGGCATTGGTCGATTGGCGCCCAGGCCGAAATCAACCTCGAGGCCAATCCTAATTCCGCCGATGCCGACCGTTTCGCCGGATTTCGGTTGGCGGGCGTGAACCGTCTGTCGCTGGGGATTCAAGCCCTTGACCCAGCCGCCCTCAAATTCCTGGGCCGAGCGCATGACCGCGACGAAGCTTTGGCCGCCATCGCCCTGGCATCGCGGCTTTTCCCGCGTTTTTCCTTTGACCTGATTTACTCCCGGCCGGAGCAGACCACCGCCGCCTGGCGCGTGGAGTTGGGCGAGGCTCTTGCCTTGGCCGGCGATCACCTTTCCCTCTACCAGTTGACCATCGAGAAGGGCACCGCGTTTCACGGTCGCCATATGCGCGGCGACATCGTCTTGCCGAATGAGGACGACTCCACCGGGCTCTATGAAACAACGCAGGAGATGTTGGACGAGGCGGGGCTGCCAGCTTATGAGGTGTCGAATCATGCGCGCCCCGGCGCGGAATGCCGCCACAACCTCACCTATTGGCGTTCGGGAGATTGGGTCGGAATCGGACCGGGCGCCCATGGCCGCCTGACGATTTCGGGAGAACGGCTCGCCACCGCCCAGGCGCGCGCACCCGAAGCCTGGTTGGCGGCGGTGGATGCCGATGGGCATGCCACCGTCGGCAGCGACGTCATCGTTGACGAACACGGCGTGGAAGAGGTGTTGATGATGGGCCTGCGCCTTCACGAAGGCGTTGGACACAAACGGTTCCGCGCCTTAACGCGGCGCTCTTTTGAAGACGTGCTGGATTCCGCGCGCCTGGCAACCCTGATCGAGGGCGGCTTTCTGGTGCTGGGCCAGGGTGGCCTGCGGGCGACCCCTGCCGGCTTGCAAAGGCTGAATGCAGTGCTGGCGGCGCTCCTCGGCTGAGGCCGCTCAGGGACGGACGACGAAGGTCTCCGGCGCGGGATCGACGATCCGCATGCCCTCGCGCCTGATTTCCATTACCGCAAGCCCGCGTTCAATCGTGCCGTCGAGGCGGAATCGAAAAATGCCGTCGACGCCAGCGAAACCGCTGGGATCGGTCAACGCCGACATCGAAAAATCCGGCGATTCATCGGTGCGGGCGAGTAACGCCGCGAGCGCAACCGCGTCATAGGCGAGTGTCGCCAGCCGCGGGGCGTCGCGCTCGAAGACCTCTTTGAATCGGCGTTCGAAACCGGCGCGCGCGTTGGCGGCGGGCGCGGCAAACCAGCCGCCGACCAGAACCGGCTCGCGCCCAAGGCGGGGATCGTCCCACTGACTGGTCCCGAGCAACTTCACGCGGGCCGGATCGATGTCGTAAAAGGCGAGCAACGGGGCGATGCTGAGCAAGCGGTCCCCGCCCTCCGGCAGCAATATCGATTTGAATCCGACCTCGCCGATTGTGTCGGTGCCGTCCAACTGCCGCAGGGCCTCACGCGTCGTGGGATCGGTGGTGCCTTCCAAGGCGCGGCGCAAGGCGGTGAGTTCGGCGCGCCGCGATTCATAGTTGGCGAGGCGGCGGACCACCGGTGAAAGGTTGCTGTCCACGGAATCGTAACGTTCGACGGGACCCAGCATTCCGGGCGCGAGGCGTAAAGCGGTCTGCCGTAGCGTCTCGACGACGGTATTGCCGTAAACAGTGTTAGGAACCAGCGCGGCAATCGGCGCCATGCCACGGTTCTGGGCGTAGGCGACAATCCGTTCGACCTGCGCTTGCGGCGTGATGCCGAGCGCGAAGACGCCATTTCCGGCGATGGAGCGATCGCTGGAAAATGCCAGCACGTTGACCTGGGCGAGGCGCGCCGGACCCGATACCGCGGTGGCCTCGGCCGAGGTCAACGGCCCGACGATCAGTTCGGCGCCCTCGGCGAGCACCGCCCGCGCGGCGGCGGCCGCACCCTCGGGTGTCCCTTGTGTGTCGCGTGGGATCAGCACGATGGCGTCGTTGCCCAGGTCGAAGAGCGCGAGATGCGCGGCGTCCAACATGGCCTGCCCGAGGGCCGCGGCCGCGCCGGACAGGGGAACCAGGAACGCCACGCGGGCCGGCCCCTCGACAACCGGCCGAACGACGGGCAGCGCCGAGGGAAGCGGCGCGGCGACCACGGGTGGCGGTGCTACGACCGCGGGTGGCGGCGGAAGGGGCAAACCCTGCGGCGGCAGGGGTAGGGTGACCGAAGCCGGCGCCTGCGCCGCCGCGGGCGGGCGCTGCGGCTGCGCCGGTGTCGCTTGCGGGAGCGTACGCAGGTTGGGTAGGGTGAGGTCTTGGCAGCCTGCCAGCACCATGAAAGCGAGCAGGGATGTCCCGGCGAACGAGAAACGCGACATCAGCGCGAATGCAGGCCGAATCACACACTTCCTCCACCGGGCCGGAATGGCCGGAGCCTAACGGTCACATCCAACGAAGTAAACCTGCACCCGGTTTACACATCGTGGGGACGCCGATCGGCAATCTGCGCGACATAACCTTGCGCGCGCTCGACGTGTTGCGCGGCGTGGACCTGATCGTGTGCGAAGACACGCGGGTGACGCGGAAATTGTTGTTGGCCTATGCGATCAAGGCGCGCCTTACGGTCTATCACGACCACAACGCCGATCGCGTCCGTCCGGCCCTCATCGCGCGCCTCAAGGCAGGCGAGTGCCTAGCGTTGGTTGCGGACGCCGGAATGCCGCTGATTTCCGATCCAGGTTACAAACTCGTGCGCGAGGCCGTCGCTTCCGGTGTTGCGGTTACGGTCGTTCCCGGTCCGTCGGCGACGATTGCCGCCTTGTCGCTGTCGGGGTTGCCGCCGGATCGGTTCCTCTGCGCGGGATTTCTGCCCGCGCGGCCGGCAGCGAGGCAGACGGCGCTCGACCGCCTTCGGTTGGTCGATGCGACCCTCCTTTTTTTCGAATCTCCGCGCCGCCTGGCCGAATGTCTCGGCGAGTTGTTTGCGGCCTTCGGCGATCGCCCGGCCGCGATTGCCCGCGAAATCACGAAGCTCTACGAAGAAGTCCGCCGCGGCTCTTTATCCGAACTGGCGACTCACTATCGCGACGCCGGACCCCCGCGCGGCGAAATCGTCATCGTTGTTGGTCCGCCGCTCGAGACCGTGGCGACGCCAGAGGCCGATCTCGATGACCGCCTGCGTGTGGCACTGGCGGCCATGAGCCACCGCGACGCCGCCGCTCTCGTCGCCGCCGCCACCGGCCTGCCGCGCCGTCAGGTCTACGCCCGCGCCCTCGCCCTTGCCGAACGCGACTCCGCTGGCCGCGCCTGAGTCGCGCTTGCGCGCGTGGCGGCGCGGCCGCCGCGCGGAATGGATTGCCGCTTGGGCATTGCGGTTGCGGGGCTATCGCGTTCTCGCCCATGGTTTTTGCTGTGCCGCCGGCGAAATCGATCTGATCGTGCGGCGCGGCGATGTGGTTGTCTTTGTCGAAGTTAAGGCGCGCGACGATCTCGGTTTGGCGGTGGGCTCGATTTCGCAACGCCAGCGCGCGCGCATTTCTCGCGCCGCTGCGCTATTCATGGCGGGCCGCGGGGAACTCCCGGCTCGATTGCCGCTTCGACGCGGTCTTGGTCATGCCGTGGCGCTGGCCGCTCCACTTGCGGGATGCGTGGCGCCCGGTTGATGGCGCCTAACTCTTGGAGGTCGCTGTGAAATCAGCAACGGGACGGGCCTTTTTCGTGGTGATGGTGTTGGTCCTCGCCGGACTCAGCTTATCGGGATGTGTTGGCCTTGCCATTGGTGCCGGCGCATCTGCGGGGGTCGCGGCGTCCGAGGAGCGCGGAATTCGCGTTGCCGCGAACGACACCGCGATTCGGGCCGAGATCAACAATTACTGGCTCCAGCACAACGTCGACATGATGCAGAAGGTCAGTCTTCAGGTGTATGAGGGCCGCGTGCTGCTGACCGGAGTCGTGCAGTCGTTACAACT
>CAMDDQ010000119.1 GCA_945892765.1 Asaia bogorensis | reverse complement strand
GGCCATAAACGTCGCGCCGCCACTCTCCGCCAATACCTTCGTAATCGCCGCAGTCAGCGTCGTCTTCCCGTGGTCAACGTGACCAATCGTCCCCACGTTGCAGTGCGGCTTGTTCCGTTCAAATTTCGCCTTCGCCATGGCCCTGCTCTCCGTCGATTCCGCTCGTTATTTTCCGCAATGCCTACGCCATTTTCGCGCGAACTTCGTCGGCGACCGCCTGCGGCACTTGTTCGTAATGGTCGAAATGCATGGTGTAGGTGGCCCGGCCCTGGCTCATCGAGCGCAGCTTGTTGACGTATCCGAACATGTTAGCCAGCGGCACCATGGCCGCCACGATCCGCGCATTGGCGCGGCTGTCCATGCTGTTGATATGGCCGCGGCGGCTGTTGAGATCGCCGATGACGTCGCCCATGTATTCCTCGGGCGTCACCACCTCGACCCGCATCACCGGCTCGAGCAGCCTCGGTCCGGCCTTGGGGATGGCTTCGCGAAAATTCGCCCGCGCCGCGATTTCGAACGCGAGGGCCGAGGAGTCGACGTCGTGGTAGGCGCCGTCGATCAAAGTCGCCTTGAAATCGATGACCGGGAAGCCGGCGATCGGGCCGTTCGGCCGCGCCGAATCGAGGCCCTTGACCACGCCCGGCACGAATTCCTTGGGCACAGAACCACCGACGACATCGTTTTCGAACTCGTAGCCGGTGCCCGGCGGCAGCGGTTCGTACCGGATTTTCAGGCGCGCGTATTGGCCCGACCCGCCCGATTGCTTCTTATGGGTGTAATCCTGCTCAAGCGAGCGGCTGATGGTTTCGCGATAGGCGACCTGCGGGGCGCCGACATTGGCCTCGACCTTGAACTCGCGTTTCATGCGGTCGACGATGATCTCGAGATGGAGTTCACCCATTCCCTTGATGATCGTCTGGCCGGATTCAAAATCGGTGCTGACCCGGAAGGACGGATCTTCAGTCGCCAAACGGGCCAAGGCCATGCCCATTTTTTCCTGATCACCCTTGGTCTTCGGCTCGACCGCGACCTCGATGACGGGGTCGGGGAACTCCATGCGCTCGAGGACGATCGGATGATTGACGTCGCAGAGGGTGTCGCCGGTCGTCGTGTTCTTCAGCCCGGCCAAGGCCACGATATCGCCAGCGCGGGCTTCCTTGATGTCTTCGCGATGGTTGGCGTGCATCTGCAACATGCGGCCGATACGTTCGCGGTTGTCTTTGATCGAATTGAGCACACCAGTGCCGGCCTCCAACACGCCCGAATAGACGCGAACGAAGGTCAACGACCCGACGAACGGATCGGTCATGATCTTGAAGGCGAGCCCGGAAAACGGATCCTCGTCACGTGACCGACGCTCGATAAGTTCGTCGCTATCGGGCTTGTGGCCGCGAATAGCGGGCACGTCCGTCGGCGCCGGCAGATAGTCAACAACGGCATCGAGCAGCGGCTGAACACCCTTATTCTTGAACGCCGAGCCGTTGATTACCGGGATAAAAGCGCCGGTGATGGCGCCCCTGCGGATGCAAAGCTTGAGCGTCTCTTCCGAAGGTTCGTTGCCGGCGAGATAGGCCTCGAGCGCCGCATCGTCCTGATCGACCGCCAATTCGAGCAACTTGGCCCGCCATTCCGCGGCCTCGTCCGCCATCTCCGCCGGTATGTCGGTCAAGTCGTAGTCGGCACCAAGGGTTTCGTCCTTGTAAAAGATGGCCTTCATACGCACGAGATCGATGACCCCGGAGTAGTTGCTTTCGGTGCCCACCGGAAGCTGCAGTACGAGCGGCTTCGCCCCCAGCCTGTCTTCGATGCTCTTCACCGACATGTAAAAATCGGCGCCGATGCGGTCCATCTTGTTGATGAAGCAAATACGCGGGACGCCGTATTTGTCGGCCTGACGCCACACCGTCTCGGATTGCGGCTCGACGCCGTTAACGCCATCGAACACGGCCACCGCGCCGTCGAGAACGCGCAGGCTTCGCTCTACTTCGATGGTGAAATCGACGTGGCCAGGCGTGTCGATGATGTTGATGCGATGGTCGCGCCAGAAACAGGTCGTCGCCGCCGAGGTAATGGTGATGCCGCGCTCTTGTTCCTGTTCCATCCAATCCATGGTGGCCGTGCCGTCATGGACTTCGCCGATCTTGTAGGATCGGCCGGTGTAATACAGAACCCGCTCGGTCGTGGTGGTCTTGCCGGCATCGATGTGGGCCATGATGCCGATATTGCGATAGCGTTCGAGTGGCGTTGCGCGGGACATGGCGGCGGATCCGGCCTCTACCAGCGGTAATGCGAGAAGGCGCGGTTGGCTTCCGCCATCTTGTGCGTGTCTTCGCGCTTCTTGACGGCGGAGCCGCGGTTATTCGCCGCGTCGAGAAGTTCCCCGGACAAGCGGTCGGTCATCGTATTTTCGCCGCGCGCACGCGCACTGCCGATGATCCACCGAATGGCCAAAGCCTGGCCGCGATCCGGACGCACCTCGACCGGCACCTGATAGGTGGCGCCGCCGACGCGGCGGGAGCGCACTTCGATCGCCGGTTTGACGTTGTCCAGCGCGTTCTTGAAGATGACCAGGGCTTCCTGACCGCTCTTCTTCTGAATGGTTTCGAGCGCGCCGTAGACGATGCCTTCGGCGACGGATTTCTTGCCCTGATACATCAGGCAGCTCATGAAGCGGCTCAAGACCTTGTCGCCGTATTTGGCGTCGGGGAGCACTTCGCGGCGGTGAGCGGAGCGGCGGCGAGACATGGCGGCCCCCTATTTCGGACGCTTGGCGCCGTATTTGGAACGGCGCTGACGCCGATCCTTGACGCCTTGGGTGTCGAGAACACCGCGGATGATGTGATAGCGGACGCCGGGCAAGTCCTTCACGCGACCGCCACGGATCATCACCACCGAATGTTCCTGAAGGTTGTGAC
Organism: Asaia bogorensis; assembly: GCA_945892765.1. Lineage (GTDB taxonomy): Bacteria > Pseudomonadota > Alphaproteobacteria > CACIAM-22H2 > CACIAM-22H2 > SHVT01. Next base: position 2,859 of record CAMDDQ010000119.1, on the reverse strand, counting down.
CTTCGCCCGGAATGTAGCTGGTCACTTCAAAGCCGTTGGTAAGACGCACGCGCGCGACTTTACGGAGGGCCGAGTTCGGCTTTTTCGGGGTCGTCGTATAGACGCGCGTGCAAACGCCGCGCTTCTGCGGACAACTCTTAAGCGCAGGCACCTTGTTGCGCTGGATCTTTTGCCCTCGCCCAAGGCGGACGAGTTGGTTGATCGTCGGCATTCAGATCGATCCTTCCGTTCGAACGCCTATCCGCGCTCGCCATCAAACAATGCAAAGCCCCCAAGGTGAAGCAATGCCCTGCTTCTCCCGGGAGTGCCGCAAAAGCGGCAGAAATTTTTCTCGTTCGCCCCGGCGCCGCGTCTCGGATCCTGTCCGACTACCGGCCCCTAAAAAGGTCGGCGCATCTTAGTGAGGCGCCTCCACCCCGTCAAGCAAATCCCTTGGATTTTCCGACGGAACGGCGCGTCTCACCGGATATCGCCTATGCGCTCTTGGTCTTCTTCTTTCCCGCGGCGGACTCGGCCTTGGCCTTGGCCTTCTCTCCAGCGGCACCGCTAAGTGCCTCGCCATCGGCGGCAAGCATTTCGCGATCACGCTCGGCCGCGACTTCGCGCAACCGGCTGACGACGTTGCCGGTGCCCGCGGGGATGAGACGCCCGACGATGACGTTTTCCTTGAGGCCAACAAGCCCGTCGATCTTCCCGTTGACCGCGGCTTCGGTAAGAACACGAGTCGTTTCCTGGAACGAAGCCGCCGAAATGAAGGATCGCGTTTGCAGCGAGGCCTTGGTGATGCCTTGCAACACCGGGCGGGCGACCGCTGGCCGCAAACCATCGGCCTCGGCCTTGGCATTGGCTTCCTCGAACTCTGGGCGGTCAATTTGCTCGCCGACTAGGTAGGTCGTTTCACCCGGATCCTCGATCTCGACCTTCTGCAGCATCTGGCGGACGATGACTTCGATGTGTTTGTCGTTAATCTTCACGCCCTGGAGCCGATAGACCTCCTGGATTTCATTAACGAGGTAGGTCGCCAGCGCTTCGACGCCGAGCACGCGCAGGATGTCGTGCGGGACCGGATTTCCGTCCATCAACAAATCGCCTTTTTGGACAGAATCGCCTTCCTGGACGCTGATGTGTTTGCCCTTGGGAATAAGATATTCGACCGGCGCCGCGCCCCGTTCCGTCGGACGCACGATGATCCGCCGCTTGGTCTTGTAGTCCTTGCCGAATTCGACGCGTCCGCCGGACTCGCTGATGATGGCGTAGTCCTTGGGTTTACGTGCTTCGAACAATTCGGCGACGCGGGGAAGACCGCCTGTGATGTCGCGAGTCTTCGACGATTCGCGCGGGATACGCGCCAGCACATCGCCGGCTCGCACCAGGCCACCGTTTTCCACCGACAACACGGCATCCACCGACAGGAAGTAACGAGCCTCGACGCCACTCGACAGCTTGATGGCCCCACCCTTTTTGTCACGCAGCGTGATGTGGGGACGAAGTTCGGCGCCGCGCGATTGCTGACGCCAATCAACGACGACCTTGCTTGAAATGCCGGTTGCCTCGTCGATGAACTCACGCATCGACACACCTTCCTGAAGGTCGACGTAGTGCGCGATGCCCTCCATCTCGGTGATGATCGGCAGTGTGTAGGGATCCCAATCGGCGATCTTCGCGCCCTTTTTCACCTTGGTGCCGTCGTCGGCCAACAGTCGGGCGCCATAAGGCAATCGATGGCGCGCCCGTTCGCGACCACGTTCGTCGACCAGCACGATTTCGGCGTTACGGGCCATCATAATCGGCACTTTTTGGCTGTTGATCACCACGTTGCGGTTCTTCACCTGCACGGTGGAGTCATAGGCCGCTTCGATGCTCGATTGTTGGGCGCCACGCTGGACGGCACCGCCGATGTGGAAGGTGCGCATGGTCAGCTGCGTGCCGGGTTCCCCGATCGACTGCGCAGCGATGATGCCAACTGCCTCGCCGATATTAACGACCGTGCCGCGGGCCAAGTCGCGGCCATAACATTTGCCGCAGACGCCGCCTTTGGAATCGCAGGTCAGAACCGACCGAATTTTGACCAGATCGATGCCGGCTTGATCAACCTTTTCGATCTCTTCTTCACCGATCAGATGGCCATGGCCGATGACCTTCTTATTGGTGAGCGGATCGACGATATCCACCGCCGCCGTGCGGCCCAGGATGCGTTCAGACAGGGACGAGATCACCTCGCCGCCCTCAACAACGGCCTTGATGCTCAAGCCGTTCTTCGTGCTGCAATCATTCTCGACGATGATGCAGTCTTGGGCGACGTCGACCAGACGGCGCGTCAAATAACCAGAATTGGCGGTCTTGAGCGCTGTGTCGGCGAGACCCTTGCGGGCGCCGTGCGTCGAATTGAAGTATTCGAGCACGGTGAGGCCTTCCTTGAAATTCGAGATGATCGGCGTCTCGATGATTTCACCGGAGGGCTTCGCCATCAAGCCGCGCATCCCCGCAAGCTGCTTGATCTGCGCGGCCGAACCGCGCGCGCCGGAATGCGCCATCATGTAGACCGAGTTGACCGGCTCGCCGGGTCGGCCCTGCGACATCTCCTTCATCATTTCTTCGGCGACCTGATCGGTGCATTGCGACCAGACATCGACCACCTTGTTGTATTTTTCGCCCTGGGTGATGAGGCCGTCGAGATATTGCTGCTCGTATTCCTTGACCTTCTGATTACTTTCGTCGACCAGCCTGGTCTTGGCAACCGGCACGACCAGATCGTCCTTGCCGAAGGAAATGCCAGCCTTGCAGGCCTGCCCGAAGCCCAGCGACATCAGACGGTCGGCGAAGATGACCGTCTCCTTTTGCCCGCAATGGCGATAGACG
>CAMDDQ010000118.1 GCA_945892765.1 Asaia bogorensis | reverse complement strand
TGGGCCGGTCGTGGTTCAGGTGCTGGAAGGAGAAAACGCCGTGTTGCGCAATCGGGAAATCATGGGGGCCACCGATCCCGCAAAGGCAGCCCCCGGAACCATTCGCAAGGACTTCGCCGAATCGATCGAGGCGAATTCCGTGCATGGTTCGGACGCGGCCGATACGGCCGCGAAAGAGATTTCGTTTTTCTTCTCCGAGCTGGAGATAGTCGGCTAGACCGGCACCGCCGCGTCGCGGGCTCGATCCGGCGATGGCTACAGGATGAAAATAGCCATTAGGATCAAGAGGATCACAACGCCAATGCCCCCGATCGTGGTGAGCTTAGTGAAGCTGTTCCATGTTTCCTGACGGAACTTGAGATCTTGCTCGAAGTCCATGGATTTATCTCCCCTTCGGATCAATACCGATTGCCGTGTATAGCGTGTTCGGTGGCGGTGCGGAAGTCCGTTCGCGACCCTAGGATGGGTTAATCAGCACATCGGTTGCCGGCGCTGCCCGATCAATGACCGCACGTTCCCCGACGACGTGGACTCGGCCCTCGGCAATCAAGCGGACGGCTAAGGGATAACAGCGATGTTCCGCGGCGAGCACGCGGGCGGCGAGGCTGTTGGCATCGTCGTCGGCCAGAACTGGCACCGCGCCCTGGACGATAATCGGCCCTTCATCCATCGCCGCGCGCACAAAGTGAACGGTGCAGCCGCTGATGCGCACGCCCGTGGCCAACGCACGAGCATGAGTATCGAGCCCCGGAAAGGCCGGCAACAACGAAGGGTGAATGTTGATCAGACGGTCGCGCCAAGCTTCAACAAAACCCGGTGTGAGCAGGCGCATGAACCCGGCGAGGCACACAAGTTCCGCTCCAGTTTCGGCCAGGACGGCGTGGAGCGCCGAATCGAACGCCGCGCGGTCCCGGTGTCCCCGGTGATCGACGATCTGCGTCGGGATACCGGCGCCTTGGGCACGGGCTAGTCCTTCGACACCGAGTCTGTTGGAAACGACTTTGACGATCGTTGCCGGAAAATCAGGCCCCGCACAGGCGTCGATCAGTGCTTGAAGATTGCTTCCGTGCCCGGATATGAGGACCGCAACTTTCAGTTGCGCCATGCGTCATCAAGCCCGGTGACCACCACCTCCGGCATCTCGGGCGCTCGCTCCACGATACGGCCGATTCGATGCACGGTTTCGCCGGCGTCGGTCAGTCGCCCCGCGACGGAATCGGCGATCTCGGGGGAAACGATGACCGCCATGCCGATTCCGCAATTAAAGACGCGGATCATCTCGGTGGGTGCGACGTTGCCCGCGGCTGCAAGCCATCGGAAGACTGGAGGTTGCCTCCAGCTTGCAACGTCGATCATGGCAGCCACGCCCTGCGGCAACACGCGCGGCAGATTCTCGACGAGTCCGCCGCCCGTGATATGCGCCATCGCCTTGATCGAGCCCGACTTGCTGCAGGCGAGCAGGCTCTTGACGTAAATCCGGGTTGGAACGAGCAGGGCCTCGCCCAAGGCCATGGCGGGCGCGAAAGGCGCCTTGGCCGTGAAGTCGAGGCCGGATGTTTCCACGATGGCGCGGACCAGCGAGAACCCGTTTGAATGCAGGCCGCTGGATGTGAGTCCGAATATCACATCGCCGATGCTGACGTCCGGCCGCGGCAAAACCTGATCTCGTTCCACGGCTCCGACGGCAAAGGCCGCGAGATCGTAGTCCCCCTCGGCGTACATTCCTGGCATTTCGGCCGTTTCGCCGCCAATGAGGGCGCAGCCCGCCTCGCGGCACCCGGCGGCGATGCCGCCGATGATGCGCCGTCCCGCCTCCACATCGAGACGTCCGGTCGCGAAATAATCGAGCAGAAACAGCGGTTCGGCTCCCTGCACGACCAGATCGTTGACGACCATTGCCACGAGGTCGATTCCCACGGTGTCATGAAGTCCGGCGGCAATGGCGACTTTGAGCTTGGTGCCGACGCCATCGGTGGTAGCAACCAGGACAGGATCGCGGTACCCCGTCGCCTTCAGGTCGAAAAGCGCACCAAAACCGCCGAGCGCGGCATCGGCGCCTTTACGCGCCGTCGCGCGGGCCAGGGGCTTGATCGCTTCGACCAGGGCATCGCCGGCATCAATGTCGACGCCGGCGGATTTGTATGAATGCGCGCGAATGGAAACCTCGCGGAAAGTCGGGTATAAGCCAGCAAACACCGTGCAACCGGCCAGAGGGCCGAAACATACTGACTCCGCAACGGTTTGCAATGGTTCCGCGACCCGTCAGCAGCGGCAAAGCCGTCCTTATCGCCGTAGTTTTGGGCGTATGCGCTGCGTTGGCGCCGGCCATGGGCGCCGACGAAAGCGTCTACACCGTGCGGGATGTCGCGGTTGATGCCACGGCCGCGGACGCCGCGGCGGCACGCGAATCGGCGCTCGCCTCCGGAGAACGCGAAGCATTCGCCCGCCTGATGCGCCGGCTCGTGCCGCGCGCCGAGATCGCCCGTCTGCGAAGGCTTTCCACGGCTGAATTGAAGAATCTTATCCGGACGTTTGAAGTGCAGGACGAGAAAACCTCGCCGGTGCGCTATTTGGCGAAGCTGACGGTTCGCTTCGATATCGACGGCGTGCGTAACCTGCTGCGCAGGACGGAAACATCCTTCGCCGAAACGGTCAGCAAACCGCTTTTGGTCCTGCCGGTCTTTCGCGACGGCGGTGCCGTGTCGTTGTGGGACAACCCCAATCCGTGGCGGGCGGCCTGGAGCCGCCTGGCGGCCAGCGATGGATTGGTGCCGATTGTTCTCCCCGCGGGTGATCTAATCGATATCCGCGATATCAGCGCAGAGCAGGCCGCCGCCGGCAACGACCAGCGGATTCAGACAATCGCGCGGAGATACGGGTCCACGGGCGCGCTGGTGGCCGTCGCCGATTTGCGTTCCGATATCGGTGGACGACTCATCCTCCAAATATCGGTCAGTCGCTACGGCGCGGCGGTTGCCGACCGAACAACCGTGCTCAGTGTGCCGGGCCAGCCCGGCGAGGCGGCAGACGCACTCTTGACCAGAACCGCCGCCGACCTCGCCGCACAGATCGAGGATCAGTGGCAAAACGACAACGTGCTGAGATTCAGCAGCGAACAGCGCGTCGTGGTGTCCGTGGCGATCGGAACCCTGGCGGATTGGGTAGACATCCGCAACCGCCTCGCGGGCATAGTTCCGGTGAAGCAGAGTCAGCTGGTCTATCTTTCCAAGACCGAGGCGCAAGTGGAGATTCTATTTCTGGGGGACGAATCCCAGTTGCGGCTGGCAATGGCCCAGCGGGATCTCGATCTGGCCCGTGACGGGACGGCGTGGATTCTGCGCAAGACCGAAGGCCGCCCAGCCAGCGTGCGGCCGTGAGTATTCCCAATCTCTTGAGCCTGGCCCGGCTGCTGTCGGTGCCTTTTGTGATTTGGCTGTTGCTGTCGCACCTGTTCACGGCGGCATTCTGGGTGTTTGTCGCGGCGGGCTTGACCGATGCCATCGATGGTTACATCGCGAAACGTTTCAATTCGCGGACGGTCCTCGGCGGGTACCTCGACCCTGTCGCCGACAAAGTCATGCTGGTCGGCGTATACCTTACGCTTGGCTATCTGGGCCATATCCCGATTTGGTTGGCGATTCTGGTAGTTTCCCGTGACCTCCTCATCGTTGGCGGGGTGGTTCTTTTGCACACCGCAACCGAACCTATCGGGTCCGTGCGGCCGACACCGGTTAGCAAGTTCAACACGGTCGTCCAGATCGCGCTTATCGCTTTCATTCTTGCTCGGCTTGGATTGGGGATCGACGATCTTGGCCTGGGCGAGGTTCTGATCTATTTGACCGGCGCCACGACTATGGTTTCCGGCCTTGACTACCTGACCAAATTCGGGCGCCGCGTCGCGCGCAGCGAGGGCGGCAATTGAGTCCCCGTCGGCCGGTTTGGCCTTGGCTTATGGGGATGGCCGCGCTGGTGCTGGCCGTGTACGTCTTGCGTTCGGTCTTGTTGTCCTTCATCGCCGGCATGGCTGTCGCCTATTTCCTCGATCCCATCGTTGGCGGGCTGCGCCGTGTTGGGGTGTCGCGCGCCATGGGCACCAGCCTTGTGACGGCGACGTTTTTCCTTATTCTTTTCGGCGCGTTTGTGTTGATCGTGCCGCTGCTGCAGGCGCAATTCGTCGAGTTGCTGACGCGCGTCCCGGGATTGCTTGCCGGCCTCCGCGAGTGGTTGGAGCCAATTGTCGAACGCGTCGGGGCACAACTCGCCGCGACGGACGCCGACCAGCTCAAGGCCGCCGCCGGAAGTCTCGCGACCGACGCGATGTCGTGGACAAGTACATTGCTTGCCGGCTTATGGAGCGGTGGCATGGTGCTCGCGAATCTGCTGTCAGTTCTGCTGATTACGCCAGTCGCTTGTTTTTATCTGTTGCGCGATTGGGACCGCATCGTGGCGAGTGTCGATTCTTGGCTGCCGCGACGGCATGCCGAGGTCATCCGAGGCCAACTTGCCGAAATCGACCGTGTGTTGGCCGGCTTCGTTCGCGGGCAGGCCGTTGTCTGCATGACGCTGGCCGCAATTTATGGGATCGCCCTGTCGGTGATCGGCCTCGAATTTGGGCTCGTTCTGGGCGTCCTCACCGGCTTCCTGGCCTTCATTCCCTATGTCGGGTTCGCGTTCGGCGCTGGCATTGGCCTGGCCGTTGCTTTCGCCCAGTTCGAGAGTTGGACCCCCATATTGGCCGTGGCGGCCGTTTTTGCGGCCTGCCAGATGTTTGAGAGCAATGTCCTGACGCCCCGCCTCGTGGGACAAAGGGTGGGCCTTCATCCAGTTTGGATCATTTTCGCGGTTCTTGCCGGAGGCGGTCTGTTTGGGCTGGTCGGCGTCCTTATTGCCGTTCCGGTCGCCGCCGTTGTCGGAGTCCTAGCCCGCTTTGTGTTGGCGCGTTATCTGACCAGCCCCTTGTATCTGGGAGATAGCGATTGAACGCGGGGCAACTCCCGCTTGAATTTGCCCACCGACCGGCTTTTGGCCGCGCCGATTTCGTCGTCGCCGATGCGAACCGCGGGGCGGTGGCCTGGCTCGATCGTTGGCCGGACTGGCCGGCACCCGCATTGGCTTTGACCGGGCCGCCGGCTTGCGGCAAGACGCATTTGGCGAGCATCTGGGCGGAACGAGCCGGCGCCAAGCTGATATCGACACGGGAATTGGTGGGCAGCCCGGAGGCGATCCTGCAGGGATGTCGATGTGTAGTCATCGACGCCGCAGACGAGGGCGTCGACGAGCGCACGCTCCTTCATCTCTACAATCACCTCGCCGAAATGTCAGGCCATCTGCTGCTCACCGGCCGCTTCCCGCCGGCGCGATGGCCAATTCGATTGGCTGATCTCCATTCTCGCCTCGCGGCCATTCCGGTTGCGTTTGTGCAATCTCCGGATGAGGCCCTGCTGGAAGCCGTCCTGATCAAGCTGTTCGCCGATCGCCAGCTTCGTATCTCGCCGGAAATCGTTTCATACCTGATCTCGCGCATAGAACGATCGTTCGGCGCGATGCGGGACATCGTTAGAAAGATCGATCGGGCGGCCTTGACCGGGCACCGAAATGTCAGCGTGGCACTGATTCGCGGTGTCCTTGATGGAAGTGTTTAAGACTCAGAATAATACGCCGAATCTTGAGGGGAATGGTCGGGTCCATCCACAAACAATCCACAAGATATCCACATTAAAGGTAAAGCACCCCTACTTGTAGGGACGATCCAACGACACGTTGGCCAGGGGGTTTGTTAAGGGGGA
>CAMDDQ010000117.1 GCA_945892765.1 Asaia bogorensis | reverse complement strand
TTGGAATTCCGGCGAAGACTTTCGGCGACGCGCGCGGCCGTGCGTCCGTCCCAAAGCGGCGGGCGGCGCGGCGTCGGCGCGCGCGAATCGAGCGCCGCCATGGCGGCCCGGCACAACTCGCCGGGCGCGACGAGCCGGTTGGTTCCAAGCGTCACCGTGACCGGTCTCTCGGTATTGGGGCGCACCGTCAGACATGGAATCCCGAGATAGGTCGTCTCTTCCTGGACGCCGCCCGAATCGGTGACGATCAATCGAGCCCCCTCCACGAGCGCCATGAACTCGACATAGCCGATCGGCGGCAGCAGCGTGATGCCGGACTCGGACTCGAGTCCGCGCAGCAGCCCGGTTTGTTCGAGCCGGAGACGGGTCCGGGGATGGATGGGAAAAACGAGTTTGAGGCGCTGGGACGCGGCGCGGAGTTCGCGGACGATGATCCCAAGCATCACCTCGTCGTCGACATTCGCCGGGCGGTGGAGCGTCACGACGCCGTATTCGGCGTCCGCGAGGCCATGTCGGCTGGATCTTGCCGCCGCCACGATGCGCGGGCGCATCATTTCGTAGGAGTCGATCATGATATTGCCGACCATCTCGATGCGCTCGGGCGGCACGCCCTCGCGCAGCAAGTTCTCGGTGCCATCGGCGGACGGCGTCCAAAGCAAGGACGACAGCGCGTCGGTCACGACCCGGTTGAGTTCCTCCGGCATCGAGCGGTCGAAGCTGCGTAGCCCGGCTTCGAGATGCGCCACGGGTATCTGCAGCTTGGCCGAAGCGATGGTGCAGGCCAATGTCGAGTTGACGTCGCCGGCCACGATGCACCAATCGGGCCTCGAATCGATGCAGGCGCGCTCGTAGGCCGCCATGACCCGGCCCGTCTGCTCGGCGTGGGTGCCGCTGCCGATGCCCAACGAGATATCGGGCGAGGGCAGGCCGAGTTCGCTGAGAAAAACCTCGGACAGTTCCGGATCGTAATGCTGACCGGTATGCACGAGCACGGGTTCGCACCATTCCTCGCGCTTGAGCGCGTGGTACAGGGGCGCCACCTTCATGAAATTGGGCCGCGCGGCGGCGATCAGATGGACGATCGGCTTCATGGCGTTTTGCCCGCTTCCATCGGCCGTGCTATTTGCGCGCCTCGATCCACCAGAAATATCCGAACAAGGAAGGCCGATCTCCGCCGGGTGAAAAACGCCCAAGATTGGGCCCGATGGAGCGAAGCTCGACCTCGGTGAAATCGCCGAACAATGCCAAAATCTCGCGGCGCCAGTACCACTTCATGATGGGGACGCCGAAACATTCGTGGAACATGGTGCCGAATAGGCGGTTTGAGGGGCCGCGTGATCTTAGCATTGCGTAGATGCAGCGGTCGGACCGGAATATGGCATCGAGGCAGGCTTGCAAGGCGCGCAAGAGTTTTGCCACGGCCACTTTCGGTGCCGGCTTTCGATACAGGAACACATAGGCTTTTCCACCGGGCTTCAATACGCGATGAATTTCCTTGATCGCGGCACGCTCATTGGGCGTGTGGTGGAGAACGCCCATGGAATAGGCCGCCTCGAACGTGCCATCGGAGAAATCGAGAGACTCGGCATTGCCTACGGCGTACTCGGGAACGACGGCCGTAGCCAGGGCGTTTGCATTGGAACGCGCGACTTCGACGCTTTGCGGCGAATAGTCGATTCCGAAAAAGCGGCCGCCGGGTTTCATGGCGGCGGCGATCATCATCGAGTCGACGCCTCGCCCGCATCCGATTTCGATGACCGAAGCGTGTTTCGATCCGATCCGTCGGAGGATCGCGGGAAGCCATGGTTCCATGGCGTATCGCCATGCCATGTGGTCATTGTAATTCTCATCCAATCCGCAGGGATTTGCGTCCCAAAACTCCCGGGTACGTTCGAGCGATGTCGCATCGGCGCCGTGCATCGTTCTTCCACCCCGAAAGCTATTTAACCGTTCCCGTGTCCACCAAGCGAATCTTGGTCCGGCGAATCACTAGCCGGCGAGTGGCATCGCCTTGGTGAACGGTCGATTCCCCCGTATCCGCTAAGGTGAATAACCGCACTTCGACATCGTCCGCGGGCTTAAAGAGCGCGAACAGGGCCGAAATCGTCGTCGTCCCGTCCGGATTGCGGATGATCAGAGGGTCGCGAACCCTGCCGTTTCCGACTTCGCCGGTTCCAAGCGACTGTATTGCGCGCATGTCGAACGTCTGGGTACCGGCATTGTCGCCGGAAATCGCTTGGAGCATGAGTGCCGGGCTATCGGTATGCGCGATTTGAACTTCGACGCGGACGGCGCTCTGATTGCTGCGCCTGATCGGCCGGGTCGAGATGAAGTGCTCTCCGGCCGAGGCCGCTTCGGTCGCCACGAGGTCGGCCGGGCGAGCTCCGGTAAGCCGGGCGATAAGTCCCGCGCCGGTGACGAGCGGCGGCAAATCGACCGAGACACCAAGGGCGTTTTGCCACAGCGCTCGAAGCTCCTGGCCATCGGCGGCGATCGAGCGCTGGCGCACGGGATGGCCGTACCCATTGCAGACCGTCGGCTTGGGTCCCAGCGTGCAGGGGACCAAATAATAGTCCCGCTTGCCGTAGAGCTGCGCTCCCCGCACGCGAAAACTCGCTTCGTAGTAAGCAGATAGTTCGTGGCCGCGCGTGAATTCCTCGACGTAAATCCGTCCGTCCTCCGATGGCCCGGCGGCGATTTGCGCGGAGCGGACGAGATTGACCTCGTACATATCTGTCTCTCGGGCGAAATGCCATGCCGAATGAAAGGTCTTATGCGAATAGACCGAGAGGAGAGTAAGGGTTGCGGCACCAAGCAATACCGCCAATAAATTCTTGCGGCCAAGACGGCGAACGCGCTCAGAGTAGCCAACAAGAGCGCCGATCGAAGTCAGCGAAATCATTGCCATGAGATAAGTTAAAAATGATTGCCGAATTGGCATCTGCTGTATGCCCAGGGTCGGCAAGGCCCAAGCTTGACTGGTGTCGGCGGCGGCGGCGGTGCCGTGAAGCCCCGTGCGAACTGAAAGCACGGCCATGGCAAACATCATCGCGAGCGTTGCCACCATGGGCATGAGATATGGAACGATCGAACGCAGGCGGGCGGAAGCCGGAGAAAAGAGCGCGGTGGCGGCGATCGACATAACGAAAATAAGCAAGAAAAATCCGTGCCGCGGGTTGACGAGATCGACGAAAAACGGAATGGTCGCTGGAAATCCGATCAAGATGGAGTCCAGAAAGGTTTCTTTCGCGGGCCAGACTCGAGCGCGGAAGGCGACGCTGGGCGAGAATACCTGTAGCGTCGCCGATGCAATGTAAACCAGCCATAGCAGGATGAGGGCATGCTCTCGACTAAATCCGTGACGAAATCCCAGGATCACGCCGAGTAATCGCGAACGGGTCCGTGGCGGAACCGCGCGAATCGGCGACATCGCGGAATTTAACGCGAGCCATGACGTCGATCGTTCTGTCTCGGCCGGCGCCGTTCGCCGGAGATCCCAAGTCGTCGCGGCAAGAATCAATCCGCCGCCAACAAGACTGACCTCGTGAGCATTGAGAAATAATGCAAACGCGACCGCGCACCACGCGATTCCAGAAGCGCTGGTCGAATCACGATATAGCTGTTGCCAACTACCCACGGATAGGCAAAAGAAAAAAAACGTGCCGAGATATATCGACCAGTCGAGCGCGTAATATTCCCTAAAGGTTTGGAACCCCGTGAGGGTCATTGCCCCCACGAGTCCCGCCAGGGTGATTGTGAACGAGACCGCCCACGGTAATTTTGGTATCAGTGCCCGAAGCCCAACCAAAAAACAGACAGCGGCCATGAGGAAACTGGTCCATCGCGCCGCCACGGCGCCCTCCCACGGCCGAAGACCCGCGAGTTGTCCCAGGCTGAATTGGGCCTGCAGCCAGCCCATCGCGCTGGTACGACCGATCCATTCGACCCAATAAACGTGCACGGCCTGGACCGGCCCATGTTCGAGATTCATGGCATAGGCTTGAATCTCATCCGCCATAAGGAAGTTCGTCCCGTTGATGTACGGAAACAGGCAGAACACCGCGCCGAAAACAAGGGAAAGGGCCCAGAGCGCCGGTGTGAGTAATCGATCGGCCATGAGATTGCTGCTTTTTTAGGCTGATGGGTTGAGAGAGAGGGGCGCGTCGCCTGCCGCAATACGCCAAATTGTTCCGAGCTAATGTTCCTAATTAAGTAAATCTAGCCAAGGCACCGCAATTGGCAATCCAGCGAGGAAACGAGTCGGTATCCTTGGCTCGAAGATCAGGAATTATAGAATGGTTCCAATGCATTGAATATGAGCGGTCGAGCGTTGGTGGCAGGCTTTCGGTCTGGAACGAGTGGCACGCTTTCCAGGAGCGTGTTTGAGGGTATTTGAATGCCCACGCTACTTGAAATTTATGGGATTCGCCAGTAGGTTAAGCGGTATTCTGTAGCGCGGCTAGGCTTTGTCAGAATCTGCCGATCGCGCGATGCATGCAATTTTTTATCGGCTTTGTTCCGGTAATGAGGTCTAGGCGCGATGGGCGACAATCTAAAGCAATTCTTGCTGTCGGCGAAGATGTCGAGCGACGGCGCGCCCGATGCGATGAAGGTGGCGGGGCGGTCGATCCGCGTGCTCCTCATCCAGCCGCCGACGACAAATGGTGTCAAGTCGCTATTGCCGCAGGTCGAGGACGATGGCGGCGAGGGCATCGGCTACAAGCCGCCGCTCGGCGTCTTGTATCTTGCCACGACGCTCAAGGAACGCACGCCGCACACGGTCAAAGTTATCGATGCCATTGCCGAACGGCTGACGCCCGAGGCGGTGGCGGCGCAGGCGGTTGCATTCGCGCCCGACGTCGTCGGAATTTCCGCGTGGACGGATTTCTGGTATCCCGCCTACCGGACCGGCGAGTTGATCAAGCAGGCCATGCCGGACGCGCATCTCACTTATGGCGGACCGCATCTTGGAATTTATCCGGCGGAAACCCTGGCGGTTCCGTTCGTGGACAGCGTCATCGCTGGCGATGGCGAAACCCCGTTCGTCTATCTGTGCAATCTTGTCTCGAACGGCGCCGTGGACAACGGCATGGACGGACTGCACTTCAAGCAGTTCGGCGTGAAGCCAGCGCCAAACATGTTCTTCGTCGAGGGCGATCTCGACGCATTGCCGATCCCGGACCGGACGTTTCTGCCGATCGGCAATTACGGCTCGGTCCTGGGCAAGAACGACTACGTGACGACGATGATCACGAGCCGCGGCTGCCCGCACCGCTGCACGTTTTGCAAGCTCACATTCCAGAAGAACTTGGCCCGCTCGGCGGAAAGCATCGTCGAGGAGTTCCGTCGGATTTACGCGCTTGGCATCCGCGAGGTCGAGATTTACGACGATACCTTCACTTGGTCGCGGGCGAGACTGAGGGCGATCTGCGAGGGCCTGATCGAGGCCGATCTCGGTATGATCTGGGCCATCCGGGACCGGGTCAGTTCCGCGTCGGTTGACGGCGAGATGCTAAAATTGATGCATCGCGCGGGCTGCCGGCGAATCCATTTCGGCATCGAATCGGGCGCGCAGCACGTGATCGAGCGCATGAAGAAGCGGATCACGCTCGATCAGGCGCGCCGCGCCGTGGCGCTTGCCAAGGAAGCCAAAATCACCGTGCTGACGTACTTCATGTTCGGCAATTTGGACGAAACGATCGCGGATATGTACCAGACGATCGATTTCGCGCGGGAGTTGAACGCGGACTACGCGCAGTTCTCCATCACCATCCCCTATGCCGGGACGGAGATGTACGAGGAGGGATTGAAGGAAGGGATCATTCACACGGATTTCTGGCTCGACTATGCCAAGAAGCCCGTGCCGGATTTCTTCCCGC
>CAMDDQ010000116.1 GCA_945892765.1 Asaia bogorensis | reverse complement strand
GGCGGCTTTGGCGCGATCGTTTGAACACCCTGCGTCCGGGATCGAAGATCGGATTGTCCTGGATGAGCAGCCTGACCCGGGGCCAACGTGCCCAACATTTCACCACGCTTGCCGATTGGGCGCCGATCCTGAAGCGGCCGGGCGTGGTTTTCGTCAACCTGCAATATGCCGATTATGCCGCGGATATCGGCGAGGCTCGCCGCCAATTCGGCGTGACCATCCATGGGTGGCCCGATCTCGACCTCAAGGACGATTTCGACGGCGTTGCCGCCCTGACCTCCGCTCTCGATCTTGTGATTACCGGGCCCTGCTCGGTGGTGAACATCGCCGGGGCCGTCGGCGTCCCGACCTGGCATGTCTGGCGCTTCCCCGATTGGGAAATGCTGGGCCAGCCTAGCCGGCCTTTTTACCCCGGGGAACGAGTGTTTTCGGCGGCCTGGAACCGGCCCTGGCCGGAGCTTCTGGCCGAGGTAGCCGACGCCCTCGGCGACCACCTCTCATGAGCCGCATCCACAAATCGTATTGTTCGGGCTATAGTTTGCCATTGGATGCGTTATGTTTGCATGTGATGAGCGCCGTCGTCGGCGGACGATACCCGCCGCCCGGCCCTTCGGAATCGAGCTTTGGGATAGATAGGGGACCGCCCATGAATAGAATCCTTTATTCCGCGGGAGCGCTTGGGCTTGCCGCGGGCCTCGTCGCCGGCACCGTTCCGGCGCGGGCGCAAGTCGTCAACGTGACCTTCCTGCACGTCAACAACATCGTCGAGATCGGCGCCCGCGACGGCGTCGGCGGCTTCGCCCAGCTCGCCGCCCTGATCAAGCGCGAAAAGGCGAAAAACCCGAACACCTTCGTCACCTTCGGCGGCGACCTGTTCGGCAAATCGCTGATCGGCGCGACCAGCAAGGGCACGCATATGGTCGAGCTGGCCAATGCGGTCGGCTTCGATGTGGCCGCAGTCGGCCATAGCGAATTCGATTTCGGACCCGAAGTCCTGAAACAGCGCCTGAGCGAAACCAAGTTCCCGTGGCTGACGGCCAACGTCGTCACCAAGGATGGCAAAACGCTCCCAGGCGCCCAGGCGACTTGGATCAAGGAGATGGGCGGGCTGAAATTCGGCTTCTTTGGCCTGACCTACACCGGCACGCCGCGGCTTTCGTCCTCGGGGCCGGATATCGTTTTCCAGCAAGCCGAGGAAGCCGGTCGTAATGCCGTCAGGACGTTGAAAGAGGCGGGGGCCGATGTGGTGGTGGCGATGAGCCACCTCGCGCTGACCGGCGACCGCGCCCTGATCCGCGCGGTGCCCGGAATCGACCTGATCCTCAGCGGGCACGAAACCCAGCCGCAGACTTTCTACGAAGGCGGCGTGTTGCTGCACAAATCCGGGTCGAACGCCGAATTCCTGGGTGTCATCGACCTCGCCATCGAAAAGATCGGAGCACGGGTGAAGATCCGTCCGGCGTGGCGCATGGTGCCGGTCACCGGCATCGAGCCCGATCCGGCGGTGGCCGCGATCGTCAAAAATTGGGAAGGCAAACTCGCGGAGTTGCTCGACAAGAGCCTGGGCAAGACGGCGGTGGAGCTGGACAGCCGGCGCGACACCATCCGCCGCAAGGAAACCCCCTTCGCCAACATGATCGCCGATGCGATGCGCGAAGCCGTCAACGCCGACGTGGCGCTGACCAACACCGGCGGCATCCGAGCCGACCGCACCTATGCCGCCAACGCCGCCTTGACCCGCAAGGACATCATGGAGGAGTTGCCCAATCCCAACGTCGTGGTGCTTCTGGAAGTTTCCGGCGCCGATCTGATGGAGGCTTTGGAGAACGGTGTCAGCCGCATCGAGGCGGCCGCGGCGCCGGCCAATTTCCCGGCGATCTCGGGCATGAGCTTGACCTTCATCGCGTCCAAGCCGCGCGGTGAACGCGTGACCGGCGCCAAGATCGATGGCAAGCCGATCGATCCGAAGGCCACCTATACGATAGCCACCAACGACTTCCTGTTCGGCGGCGGCGACGGTTATGTGTCGTTCAAGAACGGCAAGGCCCTGATCGACAAGCCGGAAGGCAAGTTGATGTCGGACGCGGTGATGGAATACATCGCGATCAAGGGCACCGTGTCGCCCAAGC
Organism: Asaia bogorensis; assembly: GCA_945892765.1. Lineage (GTDB taxonomy): Bacteria > Pseudomonadota > Alphaproteobacteria > CACIAM-22H2 > CACIAM-22H2 > SHVT01. Next base: position 3,875 of record CAMDDQ010000116.1, on the reverse strand, counting down.
TCGAGAACCGGATCGTCGAAGCCAAGTAATGTAACCGAAGCCTGAAAGGGCCGTGGCCGAAGCCGCCGCGGCCCTTTTCCTTTGAGCGAGAACGGAGGGCGCCGATATGCCGAAGCGAGGAATTCCGGCTTTCCCGGTGATTTCGCGCCGCGCCATGTTGGCCGCGCCGCTGGCTCTCCTGGCGTGCCTCTCGCTGGCCCAGGCCGAGACCGCGACTGTCACCTTCCTGCACGTCAACGACATCTACGAAATTTCACCGCGCGATGGGCAGGGCGGGTTCGCGCCGCTGATGACTGTCGTCAAGCGCGAACGCGCACGCGCCGCCCATTCCATCCTGACCTTCGGCGGCGATCTTTTCGCCTCCTCCATGATGTCGGGTATCACGCGGGGCGAGCAGATGGTGGAGTTGACCAACGCCGTCGGCGTGCAGGTCGCCGCCGTCGGCAACCACGAATTCGACTTCGGCCCCGACATGTTCAAACAACGTGTCGCGCAATCGGCCTTTCCCTGGCTGGCCGCCAATATCCAGGGCGCCGACGGCAAGGTCTTCGGCGGCGCCAAGGCCACGACGATCATCCAGGCCGGCGATCTCAAGATCGGCTTCTTCGGGTTGTTGACGCCATCGACCCAGCGCACCTCTTCGCCGGGACCGGCGGTGACCTTCATCCCAACCGCGACGGCGGCGGCGGCGGCCGTGCGGCAGCTCAAGGACGAAGGCGCCGATGTCATCGTCGCCCTGACCCATCTCACGCTCGGTGAGGACTTCGCGATGCTGCGGTCCACGCCCGGCATCCATCTGCTGCTGGGCGGGCATGAACACACGCCGATTTCCGAACGCGACGGTGATGTCCTGATCCAAAAATCCGGAGTCGACGCGCATTTCGTGTCGGTGGTCGAACTCGCCATCGAAACCACGCCGAATGCGGCCGGCGGCAAACAGGTGCGGGTGCGCCCCAGCTTACGCATGGTCGCGGTGAAGGATGTCGTCCCCGATCCCGATATCGCTGCCATCGTCAAGAAATGGGAAGACCGTTTCGAGAGTGAATTGGAGCGTCCGGTCGGCGAGGTGGCGGTCGCCATGGACAGCCGCCGGCAGATCGTGCGGTATCGCGAAAGTGTCATCGGCAATCTGATCACCGACGCCACGCGCGAGGCGCTGCAGGCGGACGCCGCCATCCTCAATGGCGGCGGCATCCGCGGCGACAAGGTTTACGACGCAGGGACCATGTTGACCCGCAAGGATGTGATGAGCGAAGTGCCCTTCGGCAATATCGGCGTGATGGTGGAGATGTCTGGCGCCGCGCTGCGCGAGGCGGTGGAGCAGGGGCTGTACACAGCGGGGCGGGGCGGCGGCGGTTTCCCGCAGGTGTCCGGCCTGGCCTTCCGCTACGACCCCGACCGCGATCGGGGCGACCGCGTGACCCAGATCGCGATCGGCGGCAAGCCGCTCGACCCGGCCGCGCTTTATCGCGTCGCCACCAACGATTACATGTTGGGCGGCGGCGACGGTTATGCGGCGTTCGGCAAGGGCCGAGTCGTGGTGGATGCGAGCGCCGGCAAGCCCATCGCGACTGTGGTAATCGAATACATTGCCGGTCGCGGTACGGTGTCGCCGAAGCTCGAAGGCCGCATCATCGCCGGAAGGTAAACCCATGCCAACGCGCCCGACTGTCGCAACGCCCGACGACGACCCCCACCTGTGGCTGGAGGAGGTCGATGGCGCCAAGCCGATCGCCTGGACCCGGGCGCAAAGCGTCAAGACGCTGTCCCGTTTCGGCGATGCGCGTTTCGCCGCCGACCGCGACAGCCTGAAGGCGATTTACGACCGGCCCGACAATCTTCCCATGGTGACGCGACGGGGATCGCGGCTCTTCAATTTCTGGCGCGACGCGGCCCATCCGCGTGGGTTGTGGCGGACGACGAGCCTGGAGAGTTATCGCGGCACGGCGCCCGATTGGGATGTGCTGCTCGATGTCGACGCACTGGCCAAGAGTGATGGCGAGGATTGGGTCTGGCAAGGCGCGTCGACCATTCCCGTCACGCATGACCGGGCGTTGTTGCGGCTGTCGCGCGGCGGCGGCGACGCAATCGTCCTGCGCGAATTCGATTTGAAAAAACGCGTTTTCCTACCGGGAGCGCTGGGCTTCAACCTGCCCGAGGCTAAGGGCGGCGCGGCCTGGCTCGACCGCGACACCGTGTTGTTGTCGTCGGCGCTCGGTGGCCGAGGACGGCAGACTCGATCCGGCTATGCCCGCACCGTGCGACTGTGGCGGCGCGGCGGCGATCCATTGCGCGCCAATGTCATCTTCACGACGCCCTATGATTGGATGGCGGCATGGGCCGATCGCGACGCCTTCGCCGAGCCGGAACGGCTGTGGTTCGCCGAGAAGCCCAGTTTCTTCGACACCATCGTCTGGATCGGTGACCGCACCGGCCCGAAGCGCCGCCTGGCGCTGCCCGGCGATGCGTGGTCGCAGGCGCATCGCGATTGGCTGACGGCAAGGCCGCGCCGGCCGTGGACGACCGGCGGCCGCACCTATGCGCCGGACACCCTTCTCGGCATTTCGTTGTCGGGTTTCCTCGGCGGCGACCGCGATTTCGCGGTTTTGTTCGAGCCCGGTCCGCGCCGCGCCTTGCAGCGTTTCTTCTGGTGCGACGGCCGGTTGATCCTGTCGATCCTCGACAATCTGCGGCCAGTGTTCGAGATAATCACGCCGCCGCAATGGAAGCGGGAAACCCTCGCCGGCCTGCCCGATATCGGTGTCGCCAGCGTCTGGCCGCTCGACGGCCATGAAGAAGACTCCAACGGCGACCTGCTCGCCTCGGCGCAAAGTCCGCTGACTCCGGCGACGCTATACATGGTCCGCCCCGGCACGGCGCCGGAAATCTTGAAACGCGCGCCGGAAAATTTCGACGCGACCGGGCTAGTCGTGACTCGGCACGAGGCGGGCTCCGCTGACGGTACCGCCATCCCCTATGTCCAGGTCGGGCCGCCGGGCCTGACCGGCGAGGCACCCGTGTACCTGACAGGCTATGGCGGCTTCGCGATTTCGTCGCTGCCGCAATACAACTCGGCCATCGGCAAGTTGTGGCTGGAACGCGGCGGCACCGCCGTCACCGCCAATATCCGGGGCGGCGGCGAATTCGGCACGGCCTGGCACGATGCGGGACGGCGCGAAGGCAAGGCGCTGTCGCATGACGATTTCGCCGCGGTCGCCGCCGATCTGGTGCGGCGCGGGGTGACAATCCCGGCGCGCATCGCCGCCGAGGGCGGATCCAATGGCGGCATCCTCATCACCAACATGCTGACCCGTTATCCCGAACGGTTTGGCGCGCTGTTCTGCACGATTCCGCTGATCGACATGCGGCGTTATTCCAAGCTGCTCGCCGGGGCGAGCTGGATCGCGGAATACGGCGATCCCGACAAAGCGGAGGACTGGAAATTCCTGTCGGCGATTTCCGCCTACCACAACGCCGTGCCGGGAAAACGGTATCCGCCGATCCTGATCGCCACCAGCCGGCGGGACGATCGCGTCCACCCCGGTCACGCCCGCAAGATGGCGGCGAAACTCCAGGCCATGGGCTACAGGGCGTATTTCTACGAACCCCGCTCCGGCGGCCACGGCTACGGCAAGGACAACGCCGAACGCGCCGCCTTCACCGCGCTGGGGCTGAATTTCCTAAAACAACAGATCGGCTGGCAGTAGGACGAGGGTGTTGGGTGGCGGTGTCAGACTAATGCGAACTGGTCTCCGAATGGCCGATGATGTGCCCGTTTAGGCAGCCAATTGGCGCCACTCGGCCAGGGCAGCCGAACGGTTCTGCTTAAAAACATCTCGGCGATTCAGGTGGCGTTCTTGATTGAAGTGATTGTG
>CAMDDQ010000115.1 GCA_945892765.1 Asaia bogorensis | reverse complement strand
CTGCTGCAAATCGAAAAATCCCGGCTGGCCCATGATGCAAAACCCCGCGCTGTGTCAGCATCCTTGAATCGGATTTTGATCGCGCTGGAAAGAGGCTATTTTTCGAGGTAGCCTCAAGTGGATTCACCGGGTGTTCGCCCTCCTGAAGCGCTGGAGCCTCGGGACCTATCACGGCCTTCGCCGTCAGCACATCGACACCTACCTCAACGAGTTCGTCTTCCGCTACAACCGCCGCTTCTATCGGCACGTTTCCTTCGCGACCGTTCTCGGGCTGGCTGCGCATCGCTCTCCCGTGTCCTATTGGGACATCACGGGCCAACCGAACCCACGCAAGGACACGACGCCAGTGCGCCGAACCCCGCGCCGACGCAAGAGTGCCACCGGCATGCGTCAGGACGGCGCCGAACCTGCCCATGTCGATGAAAACTGATTACCTGGGACAACGGGATAAGCCTTGTTTGGCCAGTTACACCGTTTCACATCTGGACTGGAAAAGCACAAACAGAGAGCAGAACACACATAGTGGCAGACAGTAGTAGTCGAACGATCCGCATCATTGTTTCCCCCGGGCCTTTCCGGCGCTCTAATTATTGCCTCTATGCTGAGTCATTTACTACCCGCGAGCGCATCGGGCGTGCGGATTTCCTCGTAATGAGCTCGGTTGTAAGCGGCGGCCTGAGACACGACGCCTCTAGACCTGACCGAAAAAGCAACGGGGCCGCCCCAGCAAGAGCGGCCCCGGATCACTTCGCCTGCAAAACATGAACGGACAAACCCGGCTGGGAAAACCGAGCAGCGGAGATATAACCTCGCGCCCTGCGCCTGACAAGCGACGCCCCCGGCTCGATTCGCGTAGAGCCCCGTAAACGGCCGATTTCGGCTCCGTTTGCTACCCACCTTGCTACCCAAGGCCATTTCCGGCCCGGTTTTTAGAAGATGCAAGACAAGAATTAAACTAGCATTTTCAATGTGGTGAGCCCGGATGGGATCGAACCATCGACCCTCTGATTAAAAGTCAGATGCTCTACCGCTGAGCTACGGGCTCGCCGGGCGTTGCGGCGCCCTCGCCGAACATAGGTGCCAACCCCCGGAGGGTCAATCGTCGATGCCGCCTCCGATCCGGCGGGCCAAAAGCGGTACGCGGGCGGTGCCACCCGCGGCAAATTCGGCATGTTTCCGGGGATTGTCGAGCGCGGCCGCGATCCTGCGCGCGACGGCATTCGATACGAAATGAGTAACGTCGCCGCCCAATCGCGCGATTTCCTTGACGAAACGCGAGGAGATGAATTGATGGCGATCCGCGGCCATCAAGAAAACGGTCTCGATCTTAGGCGCCAGCCGCGAGTTCATGCCCGCCATCTGAAATTCGTATTCGAAATCGGATACCGCGCGCAGGCCGCGAATGATGATGCGAGCCTTGCAGGTATCGACGAATTTCACGAGCAGCGTGTCGAAGGGACAAACCTCGATCTTGCCGTTCGCCGGGGCGCCCAGCGCATCGATTTCTTCGCGCACCATGGCGACGCGCTCGTCGAGGCTGAACAGGGGTCCCTTGCCGGCATTGACCGCGACGCCCACGATCAGGCGGTCGGCTAGCCGGGCGGCGCGCGCGATGATGTCGAGATGGCCGTTCGTCACCGGGTCGAAGGTGCCGGGATACATGGCGATGAGCGGATCAGCCATTGCCGTCGTCCGAACCCTTCAGCTGGTCGTCCTCACCCATTGGTCGGGGGCACTCCATCGTCCGACTCTTGAACCGATTCGTCGTCGGCCAGTCCGGTGACCGACACCACGCGTTCGTTTTCGCCGACCTTGAACACGGTCACACCCTGAGTCTTGCGGCCGGCGATGCGGATATCATTGACCGGGCAGCGGATCAATTGTCCGGCATCGGTGACCAGCATGATGTGGTCGCGTTCGGTGACGGGGAACGAGGCGACGACGCGGCCGTTGCGATCCGACGTCTCGATATTGGCGATGCCGCTGCCGCCGCGGCCCGTGATCCGGTATTCGAATGCCGAGCTGCGCTTGCCGAAACCGTTTTCGGTGATGCTCAGGATGAATTGTTCCTGCGCCGCGAGTGCGGCCATCGCCTCTGGCGAAAGCCGGGCCTGCCGCTCATCGGCGACCGGGGCATCACCATCAACTTCCCCGCCGCGACGGCGCGACGCGGCCTCGCGCAAATAGGCCTCGCGATCCTCGGTCTTGGCCTCGACGTGGGTTAGCACCGACATCGAGATGACTTCATCGCCGGAGGCCAGCCTGATGCCGCGCACGCCGGTTGAGGTGCGGCTGGAAAACACTCGGACTTCGTCCACGGCAAAGCGAATGCATTTGCCGCCGCGCGTAGCCAGCAACACGTCCTGGCCATCGTCACAGGTGGCCACGGCGATAAGCCTTTCGCCTTCCTCTTCGAGTTTCATGGCGATCTTGCCATTGGCCTTGATGTGCAGGAAATCGGCGAGCGTATTGCGGCGGACATTGCCTTTCGATGTCGCGAACATGACGTGCAGATTGGCCCAGGCGGCCTCGTCGGCGGGCAGCGGCATCAACGTCGAAATGGTCTCGCCTTCCTCCAGGGGAAGCAGATTGACCATCGGTTTGCCGCGGGCCTGCGGCGTACCCAACGGCAGCCGGTAGACCTTGAGCTGATAAACCCGCCCCGCGGTGCTGAAAAACAGAACCGGCGTATGGGTGTTGACGACGAAAACCTGGCCGACGAAATCTTCTTCGCGCGTCGCCATGCCGGCGCGCCCGCGGCCGCCGCGGCGCTGCGAGCGATAGGTTGAAAGCGGCACGCGTTTGATGTAGCCGGCATGGGTGACGGTGACGACCATGTCTTCGGGCTGGATCAACGCCTCGAGATCGGCCTCGGCCTCGCCCTCTTCGATGGCGGTGCGGCGGGGCGTGTCGAAGCTTTCTTTGATCTCGATTAGCTCCGCCCGCATGATTGATTTCAGCCGCTCGGGCTTGGCGAGGATGTCGAGATAATCCTTGATCTGCTCGACCAGCGCCCGGAGATCGTCGCCGATCTTGTCGCGCTCGAGCGCGGTCAGGCGGTGCAGGCGCAGATCGAGGATGGCGCGCGCCTGTTCCTCGGACAGGCGATAGGTGCCGTCCTTGAGGGCGCTACCGGCCTCATTGACCAGTTCGATAAGCGCGGCGATCTCCGCGGCCGGCCAGTCGCGCCCGGTCAGGGAGGCGCGCGCCGATGCCGGGTCCGGCGCCTCGCGGATCAGCTTGATGACGGCATCGAGGTTGACGACCGCGACCGCGAGCCCGATCAGGATATGGGCGCGCTCCCGCGCCTTGCGGAGTTGAAAACGCGTGCGTTTGGTGACGACTTCCTCGCGGAAGGCCACGAAAGCCGCGATGATCTCCTTGAGATTGAGTTGCTCGGGCCGGCCGCCGCGCAGGGCCAGCATGTTCACGCCAAAGCTCGTCTGTAGCGGCGTGTAGCGGTAGAGCTGATTCAGCACGACGTCGGCGTTGGCGTCGCGCTTGAGTTCCACGACCACCCGCACGCCATCGCGGTCGGATTCATCGCGCAGATCGGAAATGCCTTCGATCAGCTTCTCGTGCACAACTTCGGCGATGCGCTCCATCAGACGCGATTTATTGAGCTGGTAGGGAATCTCCGAGATGATGATCGCGGCCCGGTCCTTGCGGATATCCTCCACGCGGGCGCGGCCGCGCACGGCCAACGAGCCGCGGCCGGTGCGGAAGGCCTCGCGGATTCCCGACCGGCCCAGGATGATGCCGCCCGTGGGGAAATCGGGTCCTGGCATCTTTTCCATCAGCGCCTCGATTTCGATCGCGGGATCGTCGATGTAGGCGCAGCAGGCGTCGATCACTTCTCCCAGATTGTGGGGCGGTATGTTCGTTGCCATGCCGACGGCGATGCCGCCAGCGCCGTTCACCAACAGATTCGGAAACTCCGCCGGCAACACCCGCGGTTCCTGCGAGGATTCGTCGTAGTTCGGCTGGAACTCGACGGTTTCCTTGTCGATGTCGTTGAGCAAGGCTTGGGCGGATTTGGCCAGCCGCGCCTCGGTATAACGCATGGCCGCGGGCGGATCGCCGTCCATGGAACCGAAATTGCCCTGTCCGGCGACGAGCGGTAGGCGCATGGAAAAATTCTGCGCCATGCGGACCATGGCGTCATAGATCGCGGCATCGCCGTGCGGATGGAATTTACCCATGACCTCGCCGACCACACGCGCCGACTTGCGGAAGGGTTTGGTCGAATCGTACCCCGCCTCGTACATGGCGTAGAGAATGCGCCGATGCACGGGTTTCAGGCCGTCGCGGACGTCGGGAAGCGCACGCGCCACGATCACGCTCATGGCGTAATCGAGGTAGGAGCGTTTCATCTCCTCCTCGATCGACACCGGAGTGATGTCGAGGGGCTGCGGCGAAGTGCTTGTGCTCAACGGACCCGGCTTCGGTGTGCGACCGGCAGAGAAATATTACAACGCCGTGAAACTATCACTTCCGGTAACCGCACACAATCGCGTTCTCGCGTATTTTAACAATATAAAGCAATGGCTTGCCCTGTATATGTGGCTGCGGTCGCGGCTCGCGCGGACGGGGAGCCGATTGCTTCCCGCGCGTGTCCCGCGGCGACCCGTTGCCGGCGCGTCGCCCGCCGGCAACGGGTCGGGATTAGAACGGAATTTCGTCGTCGAGATCGCCGACTTTCGCGCGTCCGCTCGATTGACCGCCGCCGCCGTTGCCAAAAGACGGCTCCGGCATGTCGCTGCCACGGTCATCCCCGGCCGGAGCCGCGGCCTCGCCGCCGCCGCGGCCGTCGAGCATGGTCAGTTCACCGCGAAACTGCCGCAACACGACTTCAGTCGTGTACCGTTCCTGTCCGTCCTTGTCGGTCCATTTGCGGGTCTCGAGCTGGCCCTCGACATAGACCTTGGAGCCCTTGCGCAGATACTTTTCGGCCACCTCGGCGAGGCGGTCGTTGAAAATGGCTATTCGGTGCCATTCCGTGCGCTCCTTGCGCTCGCCGCTGGCCTTGTCCTTCCAGTTCTCGCTGGTCGCCATGGTGAAATTGACCACCTTGCCGCCATTGGGAAAACTGCGGCTTTCCGGGTCCTTGCCGAGATTGCCGACGAGGATGACTTTGTTCACGCTGCCGGCCATGATGGTTCGTCCTTGCGCTGAAGCGGGGAGGCGCGGAGTCTACACGCAATTGCGGTCGCGTCCAGCGTCGGCCGAGCCATCGGGCGATCCCCGCATCCAGCGCCGTTCACCCACTTGACGCGATCGATCTGGTACAACATCGCCGCCGGTTTGGTTGGCGGCCGAGACATGGCTGGAGAGAGATGACTTCGCGCATCATCGTTCGCGGCGCCCGCGAGCACAATTTGAAGAATATCGACGTCGAAATGCCGCGCGACAGCCTTGTCGTGATCACGGGGCTGTCGGGCTCCGGCAAATCCTCGCTCGCCTTCGACACGATCTATGCCGAGGGCCAGCGGCGTTATGTGGAGAGCCTTTCGGCTTACGCCCGCCAATTCCTGGAATTGATGCAAAAACCCGACGTCGATTCGATCGAGGGCCTGTCGCCAGCGATTTCCATCGAGCAGAAAACGACCTCGCGTAATCCGCGCTCCACCGTCGGCACGGTTACCGAGATTCACGACTATCTGCGCCTACTCTTCGCCCGCATTGGCGTTCCCTATTCGCCGACCACCGGCCTGCCCATCGAAAGCCAGACGGTTTCTCAGATGGTGGACCGGATCATGGCGATGCCGGAGGGCACGAAACTGCTGCTGCTGGCGCCGGTGGTGCGTGGCCGCAAGGGTGAATACCGCAAGGAACTCGCCGATTTCCAGAAACGTGGCTTCCAGCGCGTGAAGGTGGATGGAAAGCTGCACGAGATCGATGCCGTACCCGCCCTCAACAAAAAGCTCAAACACGACATCGAGGTCGTGATCGACCGCATTGTGGTGAAGCCCGATCTCGGCAATCGGCTGGCCGACAGCGTTGAAACCGCGATTGGCCTGTCGGAGGGTCTGCTCTACGCCGAGAACGCCACCACCGGCGAGCGTACAACCTTCTCCGCGCGCTTTGCCTGCCCGGTCTCTGGATTCAGCATCGACGAAATCGAGCCGCGGCTGTTTTCCTTCAACAATCCGCACGGCGCCTGTTCGGCCTGCGAC
>CAMDDQ010000114.1 GCA_945892765.1 Asaia bogorensis | reverse complement strand
CGCCCCCGAATTTGGGGCGCCACGCCGGTTCTGTCTCAGGCGGAGCAATCCGCCTGCGGACAAGGCGTGATCGAGATGTGGCGTCGACCGGCGCTCCATCCCCTCGGGTTGATGAGCCGAGGGTGCGGATATCGCAAAACCCGCGCGCCGACGGCGCTGCGGGCGCGAAGCCTGTGGCCGCGCTCTGCCCAAAATGCTAATCCTCGCCTCCGAGGAACCACCCAAAAACGAGGATGCCATGTATAGCGAGCTCGGCCTGTTCATCGACGGCGCCTGGAGGAAGAACGGCAGCGGCAAGGGCGAGGACGTGATCAATCCGGCGACCGAGAAGCCGCTCGCGCACCTGCCGCACGCCGGCAAGGCCGAGCTCGACGAGGCGCTGGAATCCGCCAAGAAGGGCTTCGCCACCTGGAAGAACACCTCGGCCTACGACCGCTCCAAAATCCTGCGCAAGGCCGCCGAGCTGATGCGCGAGCGCCATGACGCGATCTCCAAGATCATGACGCTCGAGCAGGGCAAGCCCTATGCGGAGTCGCGCGCCGAGGTCTTGGTGTCGGCCGACATCATCGACTGGTACGCCGAGGAAGGCCGCCGCTCCTACGGCCGCATCGTGCCGGGCCGCGCCAAGAACACCCGCCAGCTGGTGGTGCAGGAGCCGGTCGGCATCGTCGCGGCGTTTACGCCGTGGAATTTCCCGGTGCTGACGCCCGCCCGCAAGATCGGCGGCGCGCTCGCATCCGGCTGCTCGCTGATCCTCAAAGCGTCCGAGGAGACGCCGGGCGCCTGCGTCGAAATAGTGAAGTGCTTTGCCGATGCGGGCCTCCCGGCCGGCGTGCTCAACCTGGTGTTCGGCGTGCCGGCGGAAGTGTCCGAGCATCTGCTCGCCAAGGACGCGGTGAAGAAAATTTCGTTCACCGGCTCGATCCCGGTCGGCAAGCACCTGGCTCAACTCGCCGCCAAGGGCATGAAGCGCACCACCATGGAGCTTGGCGGCCATTCGCCGGTGGTGGTGTTCGCCGACGCGGACCCTGAGAAAGCCGCCGACACCATTGCGGCGTTCAAGTATCGCAACGCCGGCCAGGTCTGTATCTCGCCGACGCGCTTCTACGTGCAGGAGGACGTGTACAAAAAGTTCATGGCGCGCTTCACCGAATACGCCAAGGGCGTCAAGGTCGGCGACGGCCTGGAGAAGGGTATCGCCATGGGCCCGCTTGCCAACTCGCGCCGCCTCGACGCGATGGACTCCTTCGTCGCCGACGCCAAGGCGCGCGGCGGCAAGGTGCAGACCGGCGGTTCGCGGCGCGGCAACCAGGGCTATTTCTACGAGCCGACCGTCATCACCGACGTGCCGGACGATTCCAAGATCATGACGCAGGAGCCGTTCGGGCCGGTGGCGCCGATCGTCACCTTCAAGACCTTCGACGAGGTGGTGCAGCGCGCCAATTCGCTGGAGTTTGGGCTCGCGGCCTATGCGTTCACGTCGTCGAGCACGACCGCGGCGGCGATCGGCGACGCCATCGAAAGCGGCATGGTCGGCGTCAACTCGATCGCGGTCTCGACCCCGGAAACGCCGTTCGGCGGCGTGAAGGAATCGGGCCACGGCAGCGAGGGTGGCATCGAAGGGCTCGGCGCCTACCTCAACACCAAGTTCATCTCGCAGGCGTAGGGGCATGATCCGAAAAAGATCATGCCCAAAATCAAAAAGTATGGGCGACTGCTGATATAATTTCCGCGAATCGTGGTCTAGCGTTCGTCATCTCAGCAACAGAGCAGGAGCATCGTCATGGCAGCCCGTGAGCAGCGCAGCAACAAAGAGAAGAAAAAGCAGAAGGCCGAGAAGGCCAAGGACAAGACGCCGGCCTATCTGCGGAACTCCAGCAGCTCGCCCTCGTCGATGGGCCAGCACCAGCCCGGCAACAAGAAGTCTTAGGTCGCCTTACGCGGCAGCGGGTAGCTGGCGCTCTGGTAGAGGCGGCGAATGCCTTCGCTGTCGAAGCGCTCCTCGTTTACTTCGAGGGTCGCGCCCAGCAGCAACTGCGGGTCCAGCTGCTCGACCGCGAAACGCACGGCCTCGGCCGCGGACGGAAAGCGCCGGTAGCCCATCGGGCGCTTGGCCTTGCGGATGCGGCTCGGAAAAAGCTCGGCCGGCGCACCGTAATTAAAGGTGGTCATGGCCGAGTTTAGCACGGCCGATAGGCGGCGTGTGAAGGAGTAATTCTCGATATGGCGGAATCCGTCGTCAGTGTCTGCGCCACGTCCGATGTTCCGGAAAACTCAGCGAAGAGTTTCGAGGTCGGAACCAACGTCATCGCGATCTACAATGTCGGTGGCGTGTTCTACGCCACCGACAACGAATGCACGCACGGCGCTGCGAGCCTCGCCGAAGGCATGCTCGAAGGCGACGTGATCGAATGCACGCTGCACTTCGGCGCCTTCAATGTGAAAACCGGCGAGGCCGTGCAGGCGCCGTGCTTCACGGCGCTGCGGACCTACAAGGTTGCGGTGGAGGATGGCAAGGTCATCGTTGATTTAGATAAGACGGCGGCCGATTAACTTCGGCTGTCATGCCCCGCGAAGGCGGGGCATCCAGTAATCGCAAGCGCCAGCGAACAACGATGAAGCCTCGGATTACTGGATCGCCCGCCTTCGCGGGCGATGACGGCACTGTGTTGTGGCGGCGCTCAGCCTGCCGTCATCTCCCGGCACGCCTTCCACACCTTTTCCGGCGTTGCCGGCATCTGGATCTTGTGCCCGGCGCCGGGGATGGCGTCCGCAAACGCATTCATGATCGCGCCGATCGCCGCCGTAGTTCCAGCTTCGCCCGCGCCCTTGACGCCGAGCGGATTGGTGGTGGCCGGCACCTCGTGAACCTCGTCCCGGAACATCGGCAGGTCGTCGGCGCGCGGCATCGCGTAGTCCATGAACGACGCCGAGACGAGTTGTCCGCTGTCGTCATAAGCGGTCTGCTCCATCATCGCCTGGCCGAAGCCCATGGTGACCGAGCCATGCACTTGGCCCGCGACGACGGTGTGGTCGAGGATGTTGCCGCTGTCGTCGAGCGCCGAATAGGAGGCGAGCTCGGCGTGACCGGTCTGCGGGTCGATCTCGACCTCGGCGATGTGGCAGCCGTTGGGGAAGGTGAGCGGCGTGTCGGTGACAACCTTGGTGTCGAGGTCGTCGGCGATCTCGCCCTTCTTCTTCATCTCCTTGGCGCGCGCCGCGGCGTCGAACAGCGTCAGGCGGCGGTCGGTGCCGACCACGTTGAATGCGCCGTTCTTGTATTCGATGTCGCTTTCGCCGGCTTCCAGCGCGGCCGCGGCAACTTTCTTTCCCTTGGCCAGCATCGCCTCGAGCGTCTTCACCATGGCATGGCCCGCCGTCATGGCGGTCCGCGAGCCGACCGAAGCGTAGCCCGCGATCTCGTGATTGGAATCGCCGTGGCTGTGGCCGACCTGCTCAGGCTTGATGCCGAGCCGCTCGGCGACCAGGCGCGGGAAGATCGTGGCATGACTCTGGCCGGTGGACTGCACGTTCATCGTGAACGTCATCTTGTCGCCGCCGGGGAACGATACCTGCGTGCCCTCGGTCGGCGCGCCGCCGGAATGCTCCAGCACGAAGCAGATGCCAAGCCCGCGCAGCTTGCCGCGCTTCTTGGCTTCTTTCTTGCGCGCTTTGAAGCCCTCGTAGTCGGCCAGCACCAGGCCTTTGTCCACCACGGTGGCAAAATCGCCGGAGTCGTAGCTGGTGCCGACCGCGGTCTTGTATGGCATGGCCTTCGCCGGGATCAGGTTCTTCCGCCGCAGCCGGATCGGGTCGATGCCGGTGACGCGCGCGGCCTCGTCCACCACGCGCTCGATGCAATAGCTCGCCTCCGGCCGGCCGGCGCCGCGATAGGGCGCGGTCGGCGTGGTGTTGGTGAACACGCACTTGGCCTGCGCGTCGACCAGCTTGATGTCGTACATGCCCGGCAGGCAGCGCATCATGTTGGTGGTCTGGATGTTGGCGCCGACCGCGCCGATGTAGGCGCCCATGCTGCCGAGGTGGCGAATGCGCAGCGCCAGGAACTTGCCTTTGTCGTCGAGCGCGAGCTCAACGTCGCTGTAGGCGTCGCGGGCATGGTTGTCGCTGACGAAGGATTCGTTGCGCCCCGACATCCAGAACACCGGACGGCCGGTCTTTTTGGAGCCAACCAGCATCGCGATATATTCAGGGTAGGGGCCGGTCTTGAGACCGAACGCGCCGCCGACCTCTTCGGTGGTGACGCGGATTTTCGCCGGCGGAATTCCCATCACGCCGGCCATCGAGTCGCGCATGGCGCGCGCGCCCTGCGAGCAGACGCGCAAGAGGTAGCTGTCGTTCGCCGCGTCGTGGCTCGCGGTGGCGCCGCGCGGCTCCATCGAGGCGACGTTGATGCGCTGATGAACCAGCGAAATGCGCGCGACACGCGCGGCGGACTTCATGGCCTCGTCCACCTTCGCCGCCATCTCGTCGGGATTGGCCGCAAGCCCCGCCCAGTCGACCGCGATATTACCCGGCGCCTCGGGCCACACCTGCGGCGCGCCCGGTTTCACCGCCTCGCGCAGATCGATGGCCGGATCGCGCGGGGCATAGTCCACCTCGACCGCCTCGGCGCCGTCCTGCGCCGCCGCATAGGTTTCGCCGATCACCATGGCGACCGCCTCGCCGGTGTGGCGCACCCGATCGCCCGCGAGAGCGGGCCTGACCGGCAGGATCAGCTTGGTGCCGCCGCGCCCGGCCACAGGCGGATGCTGCGACAGATTGCCGACATTGGCCGCCTTGATGTCGGCCGCGGTGAGGACCGCGATCACGCCCTTGATGGCCAGCGCCGGCTTGACGTCGATCGACTTGATGTCGGCGCAGGCGTGTTGCGAGCGAACGAAACAGGCATAGGTCTGGCCCGGCAGCGGCGCGTCGGCCATGTAGCGGCCGGTGCCGCGCAGCAGATAGTCGTCCTCGACGCGGATCGTGGGCGTGGTGTGGCTGTCGGTCTTCGTGTCCATGTCGGCTAGGGCTTTCCAGGGATGGCGGGTAAGCTTGAGCGGACCCTAGAAATACCGGCCACAATTCGATCCTGCAATGACCCAGAACAGCGCGGAAACGAAGCCGATCGGATTGGGCATCGCCGGCCTCGGCATGGCCGGGGCGGTGATGGTGCATGCCGCCGCAGCCCATCCGGACTTCATCCTGCGCGCCGGCGCCGACCCGCATCCGGGGCCGCGTGAGGCCTTCGCCCGCGACCACAATGCGCGGGCCTACGATGACATGAACATGCTGGTCGCCGATCCAGCGGTTGAGGCTGTCTATATCGCCACGCCGCACCAGTTCCACGCCCCGCACGCCATCCTCGCCGCCGAGCACGGCAAGCACATCATCCTGGAAAAGCCGATGGCGCTGACCTTGGCCGAGTGCGACGCCATCATCGAGGCGGTCGAGCGGCACAAGGTGCATCTGATCGTCGGCCACACCCATGCCTTCGATCCGGCGGTGCGGCTGATGCGCGGCATCATCGCGCGCGGGGAGCTGGGCCGGCTCGGGCTCATTCACAGCTTCAACTACACCAATTTCCTCTACCGCCCGCGCCGGCCGGAGGAGCTCGACACCGCGCTAGGCGGCGGCATCCTGTTCAACCAGGTGCCGCACCAGATCGACACCGCGCGGCTGTTGGCCGGCGGCATCGTTCGCAGCGTGCGGGCGCAGGCGAGCGTGCTCGATCCATCGCGGCCGACGGAGGGGAGCTGCGCGGCGCTCCTGCAATTCGACCACGGCGCCGCAGCCTCGCTGGTCTACAGCGGCTACGATCATTTCGATTCCGACGAGTGGCACTTCGGCTTGAGCGAGCGTGGCGCACCAAAGCGGATCGACCACGGCGCCGCCCGCCGGGCGCTAGCAACGGCCGTGGACGAAACGCGGGCGCGCACCGAAACCTTCGCCTATGGCTCGGCCAGCGGCGAATTGCCGCCGCACCAGCCGCATTTCGGTATCACCATCGTTACCTGCGCCGACGGCGACATGCGTGCCTCGGCCGACGGCGTCACGATCTACGGCCGCGACGGCATCCGCGAAATCCCGCTGCCGCGCGGCGGCAGCATGCCGGGCCGCCGCGAGGTGCTGGACGACATGCGCGCGGCGATCCGCACCGGCAGCCGCCCGGTGCACGACGGCCGCTGGGGCAAGGCCACG
>CAMDDQ010000113.1 GCA_945892765.1 Asaia bogorensis | reverse complement strand
GTGGCGAGATAAAGGAAGTCGCGGCGCGTCTCACCTTCATCGTGCCCGGGCGCGGCGGACGTCGCGGAATGTGCCGGATTTGCCATGTGTCTCCACCTGCGTCATGTCCGGCCTCGTGTGCTGGCCGCGCACGAGGCCGTGTCTTTTCTATGTTCGGAGTCCGGGGGCGGCATGCCGGAAGGCACAACCTCCACAGCCGCGATGCTCTCGCATCGCCCCCCCGCTGCGGCACCGGATTGCCGACCGAACACGGGTATAATCCAAATCCACCGCATTGCAAAGGCCGGCACCGGACGATTTCATGAGACTAGCCCTGTTCGAACCCGACATTCCCCAAAACACCGGTGCGTTGCTCCGATTGGCGTCCTGTCTTGGCGTTTCCGTGGATTTGATCGAGCCTTGCGGCTTCCAATTGAGCGACAGGCGGCTGCGCCGCGTCGGCATGGACTATCTGAGCCGCGTCGATTTGACGCGGCACGTGTCTTGGGCGGCGTTCGCGACACGGCTACACGGCGTCAATCCACCCAGACCCCGCCTGCTGCTCTTGACCACTCAAGGCGACGTCGACTACACCGCCTTTGCCTTTGGCGCCGCCGATACGCTTCTCCTTGGCCGCGAGAGTGCCGGCGTTCCGGACGAGGTTCACCGGACGTCCGAAGCCCGCCTTCGGATTCCCATGGTACCCGGGGTTCGTTCGCTGAATATGGCCCTTGCCGCCGCGATGGTGCTGGGCGAAGCGCTGAGGCAAACCGGGTTGTTCCCGGCCTTGACGCCAAGACAGGAGTGACGACCGCCATGGGCAACGAGGCCGTGGAAGAGCGCAAAGTACGAGCGGCGGCGTGGTTCGAGAGCTTGCGCGACCGCATCTGCGCCGCATTCGAGGCGATCGAGACCGATCATGCCGGTCCCGGCGCCGATCAACCGCCCGGCCGGTTCGAGCGCAAGGCTTGGCGGCGGCCGGCGGCGGCCGAGGGTGATGGCGGCGGCGGGATCATGTCGATCCTGCGCGGGCGAGTGTTCGAGAAGGTCGGCGTGAATATCTCGACCGTCCACGGGGAATTCTCACCCGAGTTCCGCGCGCAAATGCCCGGCGCGCAGGCCGATCCGCGATTTTGGGCGAGCGGCATTTCGCTCGTCGCCCATATGCGTTCGCCGCTGGTGCCCGCCGTGCATATGAACACGCGCCACATCGTCACCACACTCGCCTGGTTCGGCGGCGGCGCCGACCTGACGCCGATGTACCCGGTGGCCGAGGATACGCGGGACTTTCATGCCGCGCTCGAGGCCGCGTGCGGTGAATTCGACGCCGGCTACTATCCCCGCTTCAAGGCCTGGTGCGACGAGTATTTCGTTTTGAAGCACCGCGGCGAACCGCGCGGTGTCGGCGGCATTTTCTACGACAATCTGGACAGCAGCGATTGGGAGCGCGATTTCGCCTTCACACAACGCGTCGGCGAGACCTTTCTGGACATCTACCCAAGGCTGGTGCGCCGCCACATGAACACGCCCTGGACTGAGGCGCAGCGCCAGCACCAACTCGTACGCCGCGGCCGCTACGTAGAATTCAATCTTCTCTATGATCGCGGCACGAAATTCGGACTGATGACCGGGGGCAACACCGAGGCCATTCTGATGTCGCTGCCTCCGGCCGTGGCGTGGCCTTGACGCGACGGTTCTCGCTCTGTGCCCCGGTTTTCGCTAAAATCCGGGATAGTTGAGGCCGAGATAGTTGGAGGAAGGTGTCATGAAAAGATGGTGGGCACTTTTGGCGTTGATGTTAGCCGTCGGCGGCGAGGCGTTTGCCGCCGATCTTCCACTCACCGCCTTTTTCGGGTCGTTCTCGGGCACCGGCGTGGCCCGATCCGAGGACAGCCAATATTTCGGCGTCACCGTGCGCGATTTTGACGTGCAGATCGAAAAGGCCGATAGCGGGTTTTCCGTGACCTGGACAACCGTTTTGCGCCAGGGCGGCGATCCCGCCAATCCATCGGTCCGGCGGCGTTCGGCGACGTTGAGCTTCATGCCGACCGGAAAACCCAACGTCTATCGTGCCCGGGAATCCGACCCGATGAGCGAGGGCGGTTATGCCTGGGCGCGCCTCTACAAGAACACGCTTGGCGTCTACATCGTGAGCATCGACGCCAGTGGTGTGTACGAACTCCAGCGTTATCAGCGCACCCTGAGCGGCAGCGGCATGGACCTCGTCTTCACCCGGCTGCGGGATGGCGAGGTTCAGCGCACGGTCAAGGGCAAGCTCGCTAAGCAGGGGAAGTAGGCCGACCTTCCGCACCGCGCGCCGCCAATTCCGCGAGCCGACCGAGGCATTCCTTGCGGCCGGCGGTGAAATCGCCCTCCTCCCACCATCGCTCCACCGCGGCGAGCAAACGACCGACCTCAGGCCCCGCCGCGATCCCCGAGGCGAGCACATCGCTCCCGCCGACGGGAAGCGTCAGGGGAACCCAACGATCGGCTTCGGCCAGGAGTCGGTCGAACGCCGCCGCGTCCCTCTCCGCGCCGTCGGGATCGCGCGCCATCCCTGAGGCCTCGGCAAGAAGGACGAGATCGCGGAAACGGTCGGCGCCTTGCCGATAGAGCATCCGCCGCGCCGATTTCGTGTCCGTCGCCACCGATGGAAGCTGGTCCGGCGCAGCGAGACCAACGAGTCGCGCGCGGCCTTCGTTGGATAGGCGCAGGCGAACCGCCAATGCCGAGACGGCGAATCGGTCTTCGGGCAGCATCGCCGCCAAGCGGCGTTGTGCATCGGGCGCGGCGCGTCGAACCTCGATTTGAACCAGGGCCGCCAGCCGCCCGATGTCCGACGCCTCGGGCACGATTTGTTGGAGGACGCCTAAGTCTTTCATCAAGGCCAGGACTGAAGCGGCGTTGTCGGCGAGAAGCAATTTCGCCATCTCCCCCCAGATGCGCTCGCCCGACAGACCCGGCACGAGGTGGGCCAACGCCTGGCACGCTACGATCGAGGGCGCGTCGGGCGGCGGGCGCCCGTAATAGGCGTAGAAACGAAAAAAGCGGACGAGGCGAAGCACGTCTTCGCGAATGCGAATCTGAGGATCTCCGACGAAGCGGACGCGGCCCGCCCGCAGGTCGGCGATGCCGTCGAATGGATCGTAAACCCGCCCGTCGGCGGAGGCGGACAAGGCGTTGATCGTGAAGTCGCGGCGGGCGGCGTCCGCCTCCCAATCGTCGGTGAAGGCGACGCGCGCGCGCCGGCCCTGGGGCTCGACATCGATCCGCAACGTCGTGATCTCGTAACGGGTTCCGTCGGCGATCGCGGTCACCGTGCCGTGGTCGATCCCGGTGGGAATGGCGCGAACGCCGGCGCTTTGCAGCAGGGCGAGGGTTTTCTCGGGCGGGTCGGGCGTGGCGATGTCGATATCCTTGACCGGAAGATCAAGTAGCGCGTCGCGCACGCAGCCGCCGACGAAGCGCAGTACCGCCCCCTTCGCCGCCAGCGCCGCCATCACGCGCAGCGTGGCGGGCGTCGTCATCCAGGGCTGCTTCCGCAGGATATGGGGCGGGTTCGGTCTGCCCTCCGTCGCCACTTTCAACGCACCCGGCCCGGCTGGACTTCGCCGTCGATCAGCCGCGGCGGTTCGTACCGGCCGTGGGGCGGGTTGTTCCCGTACAGCGCCCCGGCGAACAGCACGATCGCAGTGAGCAGAAGGCCCGCGGCCGCCAGCCATGCCCAGGGGGCATCCTGCCAGCGTGGCGCCGCTCCGGTGGCCTCGGCCTCGGTCCGGCGCCGGCTCGCAACCTGCCAACCGAAATAGACCGCGACCGGCAACATGAACGGCAAGAAGTATTCAAGCAGAATGCGAATCATGGTCGTGCCAAGTGTCGGCGGAGGCTGATCAATATGCAGGCGGTCGCGCCCCAGATGATATGACGCCCATGGCGAAATGCGTCGACCTGTTGTTCCGGGTCGCCATCAGGGCGGCGATGCCTCTGAAAATTGGCGGGGTCGAGGAAAAAATCCAACGGCACTTCAAATACCTCCTCGACCTCATGGGTGCTGGGGCGCGCGACGAAATCCCGATCGACCAGCCCGACGATTGGCACGACCTTGAATCCGGTCCCCGTTTCATGGGTGTCGAGCCGTCCGAGTATTTCGACTTGGCCACCGGCGAGGCCGATTTCTTCCTCCGCCTCGCGTAAAGCCGCGGCATTGGCGTCGGCGTCAGCAGCCTCGATACGTCCGCCGGGAAAGCTGACCTGGCCGGCGTGGGCGCTTAGGTGGTCGGACCGTTTGGTAAGCAAGACCGTCATTCCCTGTCGGCGTTCGATCAGGGGCACGAGCACGGCCGCCAGAATCAACGGACGGCGCGCAGGCGCCGCCACTTCGCCGCCGCCGCCATTCAGGCCGCCGTTAGCCAACGCCGGCCGCCCCAGGGCGGTGTTGTCAAAGCGATCGATGATCCAATTGCGGGTCATTCAAACGCGTCCAGTCGCGAGCGTGAAATGGGGCGCGATCGCCCGGTTGTCGATAGGGCGAGGCGGTAAATGATGAGACCCGGCGCCCGCGATTTTCATGCACGAAAACGTGTTTGTGGCCAGCCGCACGCGCGATTTGCGATGGGCAAGTCGCCATGATAGAACCATCCCCCGTCGCGATCGACATCGATTCAGAAATCGCCGCGTCGTGGTCTGGGGCCGTCAATCGACGATCCCGTGGCCCGCGCTGTTTTCAGGATCGCATTTTTCGTGCAGCAGCGGAGGTTGCTTTGAGCGTAGCAGTTTCAGAACCCGCCACCCCGGCCGATTTCGTCAAGGAAGTCGCCGCGCTGGGCGAGCGTCTACAACAGGTGCGCGAAAGCATTGGGCGCGTCATTTTTGGCCAGCGAGAGGTGATCGACCATACGCTCATCACGCTGCTGTCCGGTGGCCATGCCTTGCTCATCGGTGTTCCCGGCGTGGCCAAGACCCGCTTGGTGGAAACGCTCGGCACCGTGCTCGGCATCGACGACAAGCGCGTTCAGTGCACGCCCGACCTTATGCCGGCCGATATTCTCGGCGTCGAAGTTCTGGAAGAAGGCGAGCAGGGTCGGCGGTCCTTCCGCTTCATCAAGGGACCCATCTTCTGCCAATTGCTGATGGCCGACGAAATCAACCGCGCGAGCCCGCGCACACAGTCGGCCTTGTTGCAGGCGATGCAGGAACGCAGGGTGTCGATCGCCGGTCAATCCTATACTCTCCCGGCTCCCTTCCATGTCTTCGCGACACAGAACCCCCTGGAGCAGGAAGGCACCTATTCGCTTCCCGAAGCGCAGCTCGACCGATTCTTAATGCAGATCGACATGAACTACCCCGATCTCGAATCCGAACGCATGATGATGCTGGCCACCACCGGCGAAAAGGAAGGCACGGCCGTCGCCGTGTTGTCCGGCGCCGAACTGGTGCGGGCGCAACAGCTTATCCGGCGCGTTCCCGTGGGTGAGAGCGTCGTGGAAGCGATTCTGAGCCTAGTTCGCTCGGGCCGCATCGAACATGGCAACCCCGACGTCACGCGCTACGTGTCGTGGTCTCCGGGTCCGCGCGCCTGCCAGGCTTTGATGCTGGCGTCCCGCGCCCGCGCGCTGTTGCAAGGACGGTTGGCCCCCTCGATCGACGACGTGATCGCCCTCGCCCGCCCGATCTTGCGGCATCGCATGGCGCTGAACTTCACGGCGCGCGTCGACGGCGTCAGCATGGACGAAGTCATCGACCGGCTGTGCCAGCCGCTGGCCTGACGGCCGGCGCGAAGCAGTCTTGACCAAGGTGTCCAGGTCAGAAGCAGTCTTGACCAAGGTGTCCAGGTCAGCGGCATTGGCGGCGATCGACGCCGCCGCCGTAAACTTGCACGATGCGGATGTATTGGCGTCGTCGTTGCCGACGCTGCTGCTTGCCGCACATCGCGTCGCCTCGACCATTGTTTACGGCGTCCACGGTGTCCGCCGGGCCGGCACTGGCGATTCGTTCTGGCAATTCCGGCCCTATCAGACCGGCGATAACACTCATCGAATCGATTGGCGCCAATCGGCCAAGACCGGAAAAATCTTCCTTCGCGAAACCGAATGGGAGGCGGCCCAGACCGTCTGGTTTTGGCGCGACGGCTCCCCATCCATGCATGACCGGTCCCGCGCTGATTTGCCGAAGAAGGTCGAGCGGGCGGGTTTGCTCGTGCTCGCGCTGATGTCGACGCTCGGACATTCCGGTGAACGTATC
>CAMDDQ010000112.1 GCA_945892765.1 Asaia bogorensis | reverse complement strand
TGCCCATGCAACCTACGCTTACGTCGGCGGCGCGGAGCGCTGCCACCATCACGCCGGGCTTTGCCGCCCGTGATCAGCGTGATCACGATCACCGGAATCGGTGATCACCTTCAGCCGGAATGGCTGATCACCTTCACCGGAATGCGCATTGATCCTCACCCCGCCGCGGTCCTCGCCGGATGCTTACAGCCAGGTGCTGGACATTCACAGTGACGCCGGTGCGGAAGCGAGGGAAACGATGAGCATCCCTTCGCCGCTGACGCGGCTGCCCAGTCATAAGCTCACACTTGGTCTGTTCCTGCCGATGCAGGAAGGCGCGTGGAGCCCGTCTAAAGGCACCTCGGTCGACGCGGGCAATCTCGCTTCTCGCCCGGCGTTTCACCGTCGTTGGCCTCGGCGGTCGCGCCATCTCGGCACGTCGGCACGCTCGAAGATCTCGATGGTTCGCTCGTCGGCCCGGCTATCGGGCGATGTTCCGCACCCATCATACCCGTAGCCCTGCCTGGTGCATCAGGGGCAAAACCGCCTCGCCGAAGAACTCGAGATCCGGGGCGAAGTCGAAGAACGCGACCTGTATCCCGTCGCAGCCGGCCCGCTTGAGCCCGACCAGCTTGTCAACCACGTGCTCGGGGCTGCCGATGATCTGGATGTTGCCGCCGAGGGCGCGGTGCTTGTCGCCGTGCGCCTTCCAGGCGATCGCGTCGCCGCTGCGCTGATGTGATACGAAGCCTTCGACCGCGCCATGGTCGGCCGCATCGAGGATCGCGGCGTGGTATTGCTGCGCCTCGCCGTCGGTCTCGCGGCAGACGATCATCGGGTTGATGATCGTACGCAGCTCCCGGCCATGCTCGGCCCCGGCGGCTTTTATAATGGCATTGTGCGCGGGGAGAGCGGCGAGCGCTGCGTCGATCTCGTGTCCGGCGGGGCTGGTGATGAAGACGAGGTCGGAATGCGCCGCGGCGTAGTTGATGCCGGCCAGGGAGCCCGTTGCATTGACCAGAATCGGACGCCCGTACCGCGGCTTCGGCGTGACGAAGGCTTTCTCAAGGGACCAGAACTTGCCCTCCAGCGTCAGATTCTCGGTCTCGCCCCACAGCCGGTTGAGGATGTCGGTGAACTCTCCGGCCATCTCGTAACGGCGATCGTGCTCGATTTGCCGCCCGCCGAACATGCGCGCCTCGCTCGGCGCATAGCCGGTGACGACGTTGATCCCCCAGCGTCCGCCCGAGATATGGTCGATCGTCGCCCCGAATTTTGCGAGGTGGAGAGGATGCCACGGGCCGAACAGCACGTGGACGGTCGAGATCAGCAGGATGCGGTCGGTGATCGCGCTGAGAGCCGCGACCGCGATGAAGGGATCGAGCGAGTCTTCGCGGTATTTGGAAATGCCCCCATAGCCGCCCTTGCTGGTCCACTGCGCGAGACCGAAGACGAGGTCGAACCCCAGCCGTTCGGCGCGCCTGGTCAGGGCCGCGTTGTAGTCGAACCGCCAATCCGTCGTGCGCGGCAGCAACGACGCCGACCAGCCGCCGCTCTGCACCGGCAGGAAGAGCCCGAGGATGAGCGGCTGGCGGAGAACGCGAGAAAGCGGGCTATCGGAGAACTCGGCAGGCGATACAGCCGTACGGCCGCCAAGACCGTCAGACATCTCTAGAAGCCCTCCCCGCTACTCCGGGTCTCGGCAAGAGCCTGCGACTACTCCGCCGCCATCATCCGCAGCTCCTCTGCGGCAGATAGGATCGGAAGGCCCTCGATAGACCTGGAGGGCTTGCCATCGACACCGACGAGCGGCGCGCCGACCAGCGTAATTCGATAGAGCTGGCGGTCGAAATCGGATTCAAAGATATCGCGCGGCGCGAGGTGCACGGTCGAACGATTGTCCCAGAAGGCGATGTCGCCTTCGTTCCATTTGAAGCGCACCGTGTATTCGGGGCGCGTAACATGCTCCCACAAGATCTCGAGGATCTTCTGGCTTTCGCGCGGCGTCAGCCCGACGATCGACTTCAGGAAGGACGGGCTGACGAAGAGGACCCGCTCCCCGGTCTCGGCATGGACCGTCACCAGCGGATGCTCGCTCGCCAATGCGCGGCGTTTGACGCGCTCGTTGTACTCGCTGCCCGGCTTGGCGCTTTCGCGTGGCGCAAACTTGTGGATGCCGCGCAGTCCATCGACGAACCCGCGCATCGTTTGCGACAGGCCGGTATAGGCGGCTGCCAGGTTGGTCCAAAACGTGTCTCCGCCGTAAGGCGGTATGGTCACACCGCGAAGGATGGATGCCAAGGGCGGGTTCACCGCCGCGGTGATGTCGGCGTGCCAGCCTGACCACGGGGTGACCATCATCGCCGTGCGGTTCTCGTTGGCGGTCCGGTTCTTGGCGACCGAGTAGATTTCGGGGTGGCCTTCGACGTGGCCGAAAACGGCGTGGCCGATGGTCGGCTCACCAAACTGACGCACCATGGCCACGTGCTGCGCGTGATCGAGATGCTGCCCCCGAAAGAAGACGACCTTCCATTTCAGGAACGCGTCCCGCACCTCTTTCAATTGATCGGGCGGCAAAGGCTTGGTGAGGTCCACCCCACTGATTTCCGCACCGATGTGAAGGGTGAGGGGCGCTACATCGATGGCCTGCTTCAGCTTCGCACCGGTAGTCTGCTGAGGGGACGATACCATTTGGGTGCTTCCTCCGCTTGCTATCAAAATGACCGTGAACCGCCGCATATTGCCTGTCAATGCCGCCCAATGGACCGGTCCCAGCTTATGTCATGGCCGCCGGAAATGCGTTGTTGAGCGCTGTCACGCGATCAATGTCTGGGCGAAGTCGCCAGGGATAGCTTCATCCTCTGCCATCCCTGGCCGGCGTGTCGCCGCGGTCAGGCCGCCTTGATGTTCGAGCGTTTGACGTGATCCAGGTTGGCACCCTCGATGCGCACCAGCTTGGTCAGGCCCTCCCGTTTCGGCGAATGTACCACACCGATATCGTAGAAGTGCGAGTCGCCCGGCTGCAGGACGTAGGTCCGTTCTGGCGCGACCAACGTCGGGTCGGCGCCGTCGCCCGGCTTAACGATACGCCAATCAGTCATTTCGGTATCACCGACCGCGAGGCCGTAGATCGCCCAGCTTGAGCCGTGGTCGTGCGGCGTCCCGTGCGCCGGCGTTTCATAGACATGCCCGCAAACACAAAAGCCCAGTTCCGGGTCCTCATACAGCACCTTACGCGGTCGGCACTGATCCGCAGTCAGGTGCTGGGCGACAAATTCCTTGTCCAGCAACACCGTCGATACCAGCGCGCGCACCGCCTGCTTTCCGGCCGGCCCGGCATCCGCCTTAAGGGCGTGGCGGATATCCGCGCTCAGTTGCTCCAGCGTGTAGGCCATTTATTCCTCCTGCACTTTCCTGTGTCACGAGCAGGATGTTATCCCATGCATGGGAGCCCGGAAACAGGCCGACGGAATCATGATGCACCCGAGGCGGACCGAGACGGCCTTTGTTCATGGTCATCATTTAAGGATGCAGGCGGAGCCATTGCCTACCCGGGATGGTCGGCAATCAGCTCGGGGCGGCGCCGATCGTTGAGAAATTTTGGCGCAACCGCGCAAGCATCGTTACGACAACCGCTCCAAACGAGACTGAAGGTCGGGAAAGGTCGACCCCGGCGGCTCGATAGTGGCCCCGCGAACGGCCGGAATAGCGCTCAGACGTCATCGGACAGGCAGCCAGCGAGGGGCCGCTTTGCCCCTCGGGCGATAGCGTCACCGTCCCTGCGTGGTCGTATCATTGACGGCCGCCGCGCTGCCAGGGAGCGTGCGGAGTTCCTTACGAGCTCGGGGCGCGGACGGTCCGATGAACGACGGCCGCTCTGTTGATCAACACACCGCCGCCACCCCCGCGACGGGAATGCCAGAAGCACCAAGCCGCCGCGCGCTGAGAAGGCGCCCCGCCTCCTCCAGGCGGTCGGCGTTGAGATAGGCCTTCAACAACGTGAACTCGATCAGGTCGTGTTGCGCGCGGCTGCCGCCAATGCGTTCGTTTTCCCTGGCGAGCGGGGCGAGCATCTCGATCACCCCAGTAAAATCCCCGCGTTCGAACGCCGCGAAGCCGCGCGACAGCGCCGGCAGGTAAGAGCCGGACGGGTAACGCCCCTCGCGCGCCAACTCCTCCATCTGGCGGGCCCGGGCATCGAGCGCGGCCTCATCGCCCATGACGGAATGCGACAGGATGACGTGCAGGTCGGCGAGCCCGCTGCCCGGCGACGGTAACGCGCTGTTCGCATACTCGTACATCGCGCGCCAGGCGGCGGCGTCGCGCGGCTGTCCGGCGAGTTCGGAACGCCACAAAAACGCCGCCCCATCCGACATTCTCTGTTGCGGCCCGCCGCTATGCCGGTCGAGCGCGATGGCGTCCCGATACAGCGACAACGCCTCCGCCCGATTGCCGGCCTGGATTTCGCAGAGCGAAAGATGCCAGCTCAGATGGCCGTGGAAAAACCCATCGCGTGGATAGGTGGCGAGCCAGGAGGACAGGTAGGTGCGGGCCGTGTCCGGCTCGCCGCTCTCGTAACAGACATGCGCAAACCCGTGCGCACCATGCGCGTTGTTCGGGTTCGTTGCCACGGATCGCTCGATCTTCGGCCGGGCGGCGGCAAGCTGCCCATCTTCGGATAGCGCCATGGCATGGTGGGCGAGGAACCAGAAATCGTCGCCGTAATGCGGGGCGAGGCTGTCCATCATCACCGCGATCTGGTGCTTCTGCCCGATGCGGCCGGAAGCGCCGATCAGGCCGTTTGGGTTCGCGGCAGTGGCGAGCACCAGGGCGTCGCGCGGCCATTCGGTCAGATGCGCGTATAAGGCATCGATCGCGGCGTCGGTCCGGCCCGCGAACGCCGAGGTCGAAGTACGTGATATGACTGGCCTCGCGCGCCGACAGACCCGAGGCCACATCCTTGGCCGCCGCGAGGGCCGCACGCGCCGCTGCGACGTTGCCCTCGCGCATCAGTACCTGGGCCTTGCCGGCATGGGCCAGGGCGAAACCGGGGTCGGCGGCGATGGCGCGGTCAAAGGCCTCGACCGCGCCCGGGTAGAGGGTCAGCGCCAGATCGCAGCCCTCGACATAGGCGTCGCGCGCGGCGGCGGAGGTGATGGACAAGGCGAGGTCGTATCGATCCGCCAACATGATGGTTCCCCCTCAACTGTGTCGATGGACACCATACGGTGCTGTTAACCCCGCGCGAAAGGGGTTCACCCGCCGCAAACGATGCGCCTGGTTTCACCGTCCTCTTGAGGCCGCAGCGGGCGGCGTCCCTGTGTTGACCCATTTTGCTTGAGCGGAGTGTCCAGTTTCGCAACGGCCGTCCGACCGGCTCGCGCAGGTCGAACGTCCGGAATCCTACACCCACCTGAGACGTCTTGGTGCGCTGCCAATGGCGGCTCAGGGTCGATTCCAGCGGTTCAGTTATGGTCGCGCGAACGGCCGGAATCGGCGCAAAGGCGCCGAAGGCGTGCGTTTGGCGGTCTTAAATTACGATCCGTTCGACCTCATCGAGGCTGACCTCATCGCGCCGGCGGTCATAGAGCTGCGTCGTGCGCGTCGAGGCGTGGTTCGCCATCGCAGCGGCCTTTTCCAGCGTCCCGCCGTTCTTGAGATAGGCGGTGATCCCCGTCGCCCGGAAGCTGTGATTGCCCAGCTTGGTTTCGATCCCGGCCGCTGCGGCGCGCCGGCCGATCATCGCATAGGCGTTCGCCTGCGGCAGCACCGTGCGCGTCAGCTTGCCGGTGCCGCGCCCGATCGTGTGGAACAGCGGCCCCTTGGGATCGTCGCGCAGGCCCGCGCCGTCGAGATAGGCCGTCAGGTACTCTTCGAGGTTGTGGTGACACGGCATCGCATGACGCTTGCCGCCCTTCTCGCGGAGGCGCACCCACAGCCGGCGGTTCTGCGTATAGACATCCTCGACCGCCATGCCGAGCGCCGCGCCGATCCGCGCGAAGGAATAGACCATGAGCCCGATCAAGGCGCGGTCGCGCAGGCCCGCCGGCGTCGACGTGTCGATGCTGTCGAGCAGCGCGCGCGCTTCGGCGGGATCGAGCACTCGGGTTTGCCCGGACGTGACGACGTGGCTAGGCCCGCGCACCGAGTGCGCCGGGTTGATTGGCACGACCTGGCCGGTGACGAGCCAATCGAACAGGTGACGGATCGCGGCGAGCCGTTGCTTGACGCTCGGCGCGGCCAGCTCGCGCGTTCCCGATTCGACCCATGCCGCGACGTGCACCGGCTGGACGGCGGCGATCGACGGCACGCCGACGCTCGCGCACCAGGCCAGGAATTCATTGGCGGCGCGGGCATAGGCCCGGCGCGTGTGCGGGTTGCGGATATTGGCGGCGAAGAATTCGAGGAAGCGCATCGAGGCGCGCTCGCCGGCGGCGGCGACCAGCGCCGGCACCCGCATCGTCGGCCGCAACGAGACGGTTCCCGCAGCAGCAACCG
>CAMDDQ010000111.1 GCA_945892765.1 Asaia bogorensis | reverse complement strand
AAAGGTCGACCGAGAAATTCCAGAAATCGTCGGCCCGGGACTTCGCCTTGGGCGTCGGTCGGGACCTGTCGCTCACTCCCGGCGCAGGCATTCGGAAAAGCGCACCGGCTTGCCCGCCGGCCGGCCGACCAAAACGCCCTCGCGCATGGCGATCTCGCCGCGCACGATTGTGGCTTTCGGCCAACCGTGCACCTCCATGCCGTCGAAGGGCGTCCAGCCGCAGCGGCTCTTGATCCACGCGTTTTCGATGCGCGCTTTAGCCTTGAGATCGACGATGGAAAAATCGGCGTCATAACCAAGCGCGATGCGCCCCTTGCCGGCGATGCCGTAAACCCGAGCCGGGCCTGCGCTGGTCAGATCCACCAGCCTTTCGAGCGACAGACGCCCGTGATGCACGTGATCGAGCATCAGGGGCAGCAATGTCTGCACGCCGGGCATGCCCGACGGGCTGCGCGGATAGGGCTGATC
Organism: Asaia bogorensis; assembly: GCA_945892765.1. Classification (GTDB taxonomy): domain Bacteria; phylum Pseudomonadota; class Alphaproteobacteria; order CACIAM-22H2; family CACIAM-22H2; genus SHVT01. The sequence goes on along the minus strand of CAMDDQ010000111.1, from coordinate 6,037 downwards.
TTTTTCTTCGAGCGCGTGCGGGGCGTGATCGGAACCGATGACGTCAACGACACCTTGATCCAACGCCCGCCAAAGCGCCGCCCGATCGGCCTCGCCCCGGATCGGCGGGTTCATCTGGGCGCGCGTGCCCAGCCGCTTGTAACAATCGGGCGCCACCAGCGTCAGGTGCTGCGGCGTGACCTCGCAGGTGGCGAGGTCCCGATAATCGGCCAGCACCTCCATCTCGACACCGGTCGAGACGTGGAGAATGTGGACCCTTCGCCCGACGGACCGGGCGAGCGACAGCACCCGCTTGGTCGCGGCCAACGCCGTCTCCTCGTCACGCCAATGCGGATGCTTTTCGACCGACGCTTCCGGCTCGACCAGTTTGCGGCGCTCGCGGAGACGATATTCGTCTTCGGCATGGACGGCCATGCGGCGAAACCCCGATGACAAGACGCGGCGCAGCGTCTCGTCGTCAGGCACCAACAGGCTGCCGGTGGAACTGCCCATGAAAATCTTGATGCCGCTGCATCCCGGACGTGTTTCGAGTTCGGCGAGGTCGTCGACATTCTCGCGCGCGGCACCGGCGAAAAAGGCGATGTCGCACCAAGCCCGGCCGGCCGCGCGTTCGACCTTATCGGCCAAATCCTCGACCGCCAGCGTGCTGGGATGGGTGTTGGGCATGTCGAAAACGGCGGTGACGCCGCCCATCGCGGCGGCCGAAGTTCCGGTTTCGATGTCTTCCTTGTGCTCTAGGCCGGGCTCGCGCAAATGGACCTGGCTGTCGATGACGCCCGGCAGGACATGCAGACCCGTGGCGTCCAGGCTCGCCGCCGCCGCGGCATTGGCCGATTCGCCGATGAGCGCGATGCGGCCGCTGCGTACCCAAAGGTCGGTCTTGATCCGACCTCCCGGCATCAGGCAAATGCCGCCACGCACGACCAGATCGTATCGGTCCTTCACTTCCCGCCCCTCTTCTCGCGGCAGTCTCTTGGCGGACTTGCCCGGCGCCAATCATATTCCGGCAGGCGAAGGCTGCCTATACCGATCGGCGGGTCACGCCGCGGCCAGGGTCTCGAAAACATCGCCCTCGGGCCTGCGGTCGAGAATGTGGCGGCGATGCCAAAGGGCGTAGAACAACAAACTCCAAGCCGCCTGCCCTTCATGTTTGCCTGGCCTCGAGAACAGCGCGCTCACCGCCGATTTCTCGCAGAGCGCGGCGATTCCCGGCTGCGCGGCAACAAGCGGGCCCAGGCGCCTCCCCTGTTTTTGTATCCATTCTCCGACCGGCACGGTGAAGCCGCGTTTTTTCTCAAAGGGCTTGGCCTCGGGCAGCGCGTCCAGCAGCCAGCGCCGCAGCAGCCACTTGCCGACGCCGCCGCGCACCTTGAGCCGGTCGGGCAAACGGAAGGCGATCGCCGCGACGGCGGGATCAAGGAACGGCGTGCGGCCTTCGACCCCGTGCGCCATCAGGCAACGATCGAGCTTGGTCAACAGATCGGCGTGCAGCCATTCCGCGCAATCGGTCGCTTGGGCGATTTGCAGCCGCGTGCGGCCGGGCATTGTCGCGTTGATTTCGGCCGCCGCCACCCCGTCGCGCCAGCCCGGCAGGCGCTCGCGCAAGACCGGAAACCGTTCGATCGCGCCGCGGGCGCGCATCGCCCGACCGCCCAGCCACCACGGCCGCAATAGGCCACGATAGCGACCATAACCGGCGAAGAGTTCGTCGCCGCCCTCCCCGCTCAACACGACCTTGACGTGTTGTCGGGCGAGCTGCCCCAGCTTGTAGGTGGGGAGCACGGCGTAATCGGCGGCCGGATCGTCGATGAACGAGACGATTTCCGGCAGCAACGACCAGAAATCCGATTCGCCGAATTCGACCTCGACATGGTCGGCCCCCACTTTGCGGGCGACGATGCGGGCATGGGCGCGTTCGTCGGCCACGGCGGTCCCGGAAAATCCGGCGGTGAAGGTCAACACCGGCCGTTCGTTCAGCGGCGCCATCAAGGCCAGCAAAGCCGAGGAATCGACGCCGCCGGATAAGAAAAGGCCATAGGGCACGTCCGACCGCTGGTGCAGGCGTACGCTGTCGATCAAGGCCCGGTCGAGCCGCTCCAGCGCCTCGTCCTCGGACCAGGATTCCGGTCCGCCTTCGGGCAACGCCGCCAAGCGGTGGCGTTCGACGATTCGTCCTTGCGCGATCACCAACATCTCGCCCGGCAATACGCGTTTGATGCCCGTGAAAATAGTGTCTCGCCCAGTGACGAAGTGGAGTTGCAGCAACTCCGCCCGCGCTTCGTCGCGAATCACGCGCGGCGCCAGGCCGGCGGCCAGCAGCGCTTGGGCCTCCGAGGCGAAAGCGACACCGGCCGCGGTTTCGACATAATAAAGCGGCTTGATGCCGAATGGATCGCGCGCCAGCACCAGCCGCCCCTCGCGCGGATCGTGCAGCGCGAGCGCGTACATGCCGCGCAAGCGGCTCACGAAATCCAGACCGCGGCGCCGATAGAGGTGCAGGGGCAGCTCGCAATCCGAGGCCGTAGAAAACTGCGCTCCGGCGCACTCGGCGCGGAGTTCGATGTAATTGTAGATTTCTGCGTTGGCGACGATGGCGGCGCCGCCGGAATCGATGATCGGCTGGTCGCCGGTGGCCAGATCAATGATCGCCAGCCGATTGTGGACGAGCCCAACATTGCCCGCGCGGTAGGCGCGCTGACCGTCCGGGCCGCGATGGGCAAGCGCGCGGCTGAGGTTCTCCAGCAATTCCGGCGGCGGCCCTTCCGGGGCGATGGTCATGAAGCCGGCAATGCCGCACATCGATCAGGCCGCCAAGCGTTGGAACAGGTCGAGATAACGACGCACAGCGGCACCTTCGGTAAAGGCGCCTTCGTAAGCGGCGCGGCCTCCCACGGCAAGGCGGCGGCGCAAATCCGCATCGCCGATCAATCGCCGAAGCGCCGCCGCGAGCCCAACGGAATCCTCGACCGGGACCAACAAACCGTTTTCTTCCGATGTGATCAGCTCCGCCGGGCCACGGCTTGCCGCGGCGATCACCGGACGGTCCCGCGCCCAAGCCTCGATCACGACATTGCCCAATGGCTCCTCGCGCGCCGGCACCACCACGATATCGGCGGCGGCGTAAAGCGCGCCGGTATCGTCGCACCAGCCAAGAAAACGAAGCCGGTCGGCGATTCCGAAGGACGCCGCCAGTGTCTCGAGTTCGGCGCGTTCATCCCCCTCCCCGGCGAGCCACAAAAACGCGCCCGGCACCTGTGCCATGGCCGCGATCAAGACGTCGAAGGCCTTGTTCCGATGCAGGCGCCCCAGCGCGAGCAGCACCGGCGCGTGCGCGGGCGTTCCCAGCCATTGGCGGGCCACAGGCGCGGCGATTGCCGTTGCGGCGAAGTTGCGGGCCAGATGCAGCCTTTCGGAGGGCCAGCCTCGCTCGCGCAAATAATCCGCGACGTTCTGGGTGTTGGCGATCAGATGGTGACAGCGCCGGTAGTATTTTAGGTCGTAATAGCCGCCAAGCCGCCCGATATGCACGAACTCACCCTTGGGAACAAAACGCGTAGCCCGGCTCATCCAGCTCAACACGATCCGCGGCCGATAACGCTCGATCTCTCGCCGCATCGCCATCCCAGTCCACGGGTCGAGCCACCCGCCAAAGCGGAGTTCCACCGGCTCGATGCCCGCCGCGCGAAGCAGCGCCGCCCGTCCCGGATCGCGCCGGATAACCACCCGCTGATCCAACCCGGCGCCGGCCAGCGCCGGCACGAGCCGGGAGAAAAAAGCCTCCGCGCCGCCGTGCGGCGCCCCGGCCATCACCTGCATCACGCGCAGACCCGGCGACGCGAGGCCGGTCATTCCTTTTCCAACCGTGCCCGGAGATGAGACAGCAAGGGATAAAGTCCGGCGAACAAGGCTATCAGGAAGCCGTGATACCCTTCGCGATAACCGTGACGGCCGATATAACATTTGAAGAAACGCGTGAACAGTCGCCTCAGGTTGCCGGCGAAGGAACCGATGTCGCCGGAATCGCGCAGATCGCGAGCCCGCGCCGCGCTATAACGATCGAGCCGCCGCAGCATGTCCGAAATATCGCGGTCGACGTAATGGATCATCGCGTTCTTGAGCGTGCCGCGGTCACCCTCCAATGCAATCGACGGGTGGATACGCTGCCGCCCCCAGACCTTGCCGCCCTTGGCGAAAAGTCGGGTCGTCGCCTGCACACCCCAGGCGCCGCCCCAGCCGTGGCGAACCAGCCGTTCCCCAACAAAGTTGTCGAACGGGATCAAGAAACAGCCCTTTTCGGTCGTGGCGATGGCTTCACGGATTTCGGCGGCCAACGCGGGTGGCACCCGTTCATCGGCGTCCACTTCCAAGATCCAATCGCCGGCGCAGGCGGCGATGCCGGTGTTGCGGCGGTCGCCCTCGATATCCCAGGCGCCTTCGACCAGCCTGGCGCCATGGGCGAGCGCGATGGCGCGCGAGCCGTCGGTCGAACGGTCGAGGACGACGACCAACTCGTCGGCGAAGGCGAGCGCGGCAAGGCATTCCGAGAGCTGCCGTTCTTCGTTGCGCGCGACGACGAGCGCCGAAAGGCGAGGTTTGTTCATGCGGCCCGTCCCCACAACTCCACCGCGGCCCGCTCCGCCGCGTCAACACTTAGGCTATCCATCAGGCTGTCGGCGCTGCGGTGGTCGTAACCGGGGCCGCCGACCAAGGCCTCATAGGGGAGCGCGGTGCGCGCCACACCGGTGCGCCGTCCCCAGGGGGCGTAGTGTTCGGCGCGGCTCGGACCGAATAGGCCGAGGGTCGGGATGCCGGCGGCGGCGGCCATGTGCATGAGCCCGGAATCGTTGCCCACGAAAAAGGCGCAGCGGGCAAGACAAGCCGCCGCCAGGGGCAGGTCGAGTTTCCCGACCAAATCGATGACACGATCCCCCGGCAGGTTTTCGATGACGCCGCGCGCCATCGCGGTTTCGCCGGGGCCGCCGAAGACGGCGATCCGCGCGCCCGGAAGGATGCCGCCGGGTGCGGCGAGTCGGCCGGCGAGGGCCACGAAATTCTCCGCGCGCCAGCGTTTACCCCGCCAATTCGCCGTGGGTGCCAGCGCCAGCACCGGCGGCGCAGGCACAAGCGCCGCGGCGGCTTCGCGCTGCGCGGGGTTCGTCCACAGTCGCGGCGCCGGCGGCGAAGCCAGGTGCAGCGCGCGCGCCAGCCATTCGACTCGGTGCAGCGAATCGTCGCGACCACGCAGCACGTGGCGCGCGCCCGCCCGCAACAACCAGGCCAGGGCCGAGCCGCGGAGATCGACGACCAGGTCCCACGAGGTCCCCGCCGTCTCCGCCCACAACTTCAGCCAATGCAGGCCGCCCGCGCGTTTCGTCACTGGGATAATCCGATCCGCCGCCGGAAACGCGGCGAACAGCGACGCCGCCGGCGCCCCGCACGCAATGGTGAAGCGGGCCCGCGGATGGATGTCGGCGAGGTGGCCGAGCAGCCCAGTGGACAACACGGCATCGCCGATTCGGGTCGCGGTGACGAACAGAATCTTCATCGCTGTGGGTTCAAGAAACCGTCGGCGCCCGTGGTCGCCGGGGAACGCAGGTCTTGCCAAGCACGCGCGCCGTTCCTACCTTCGCTCACCACGCCCCGCAAGCCTTTGCCGGGAATTGCAATGACCGCACCTTCATACACGCCCCTAACCCATCGCGGCGTGTTGGCCGTCGGCGGCGCCGACCGCGTGGCTTTTCTCCAGGGCCTGCTGACAAACGATGTGGCCAAGTCCGGCCCCGGCCGCGCCCTCTATGCCGGTTTTTTGACCGCTCAGGGGAAGTTTCTCCACGATTTGTTCGTGGCCGAATTGGGCGAGCGCCTGTTGCTCGATTGCGAATCGGCCAGACGGGCGGAGCTTCGCGTGCGTCTATTGCCCTACCGCCTGCGGGCCAAGGTTGAACTTACCGCCGACGACACCCTTGCCGTCTTTGCCCTGCACGGCGATGGCGCCCTCGAAGCGCTCGGGCTGCCGGACGAGGCGGGGCGCGCGCAG
>CAMDDQ010000110.1 GCA_945892765.1 Asaia bogorensis | reverse complement strand
GGCCGCGCCGTCACCTACGGCTTCGGTGAGCTCGACACGCTGGTTCCGGCCTACGCCGCGACCATTCACAAGAGCCAGGGATCCGAGTACCCCGCCGTCGTCATCCCCGTCCTGACCCAGCACTACGCCATGCTGCAGCGAAACCTGCTGTACACCGGCGTTACCCGTGGCAAGCGGCTGGTGGTGCTGGTCGGCCAGAAGAAGGCGGTCGCCATTGCGGTGAAGAACGTGTCGGGCCGACGTCGCTGGTCGAAGCTGCGAGAGTGGTTGCAGCCGGCGGCGCTTCAGGAAGGCGGCCGTCGCATTTGACCATGACAATCTCAGACCTCGACATCTTCCGCTCCGCCAACCTGCATCTCGACCAGCACGGCGATCAGGCGGTCGCGAAGGCGCGTGAGATGGTCCGAACCATGAAGCGGCGCGGTGACCATGACGGCGCGGACACGTGGCTCCGCATCATCGTGGCGATCGAGACGATGAAGCGCGGTCCGGATGGAGCGGTGTCGTGATGGCGCGGAGGTGCTTCCCCACTCGGTCAACCGCCCTTCCGGGTCCGTCGAAGCGGTGACCACGCCATGTTAGTGCCCGGAATGCTGCAGAACCCCTCAGTACGGAGCTGGCTCGGCGGCGTCGAGCCTGCCTGGACGCTGTTGGATCAAGCCAGCTTCTCGGCACTTCAGAAGCCACCATCATCGCCGCCGGGCGCAATTCGGCTTGCGACAGATCTATCGCCCGATGAGATCGGCAAGTCGGCCGTCGCCCGCAATACTCTTATCCTGCTGCACGCTGCGTCGGTGGGATCAGGACTTCAATTGACTACGACCGGCAATCTCTCGCGCAAGGTCGTGGCGGAGATGCTGGATGTTTTCAGCTGGCCGGGCTTTGACAGGACAGAAGCCTTTCGCCTTCACAAGGTGATTAACGAGCCAGACTTTCTGCCGTTGTTCTTTACCCGTCACCTCGTCGAGACAGGGCGGCTCGTAAGGCGCCGTAAGGATCATCTAAAGATCGCGGCACCAGGTCTCCAAGTTATCGAGTATCCAGGTCGCCAGGCGCTTCAGGCACTTCTGTTTCATTTGGCGTTCTGGCTACTCGACCTTGGCTATCTCGGCCGAGCCATCGACCACGGTTGGCCGCAGCGCGACGCCGGCATTGTCCTCTGGTCCTTGTCGATCGCCGCCAAAGATTGGCAGCCACCTGAGCGCCTAACGCGCATGTGCACGATCCCGACCGGCGATATGCTCGACGCAAAATGGGATACGGCCACCCACGCCATGGAAGCGAGGATCCTACGGCCACTTTGGTGGTTCGGGCTTCTCGATCGCCGACAGGACGACGTCCCGGAACAGCGCTACGAGAAAAGGCGCTTCTATCGCAAGACGCCACTGTTCGATCGCCTCATATTGTTCGATGTCAAACTTGAAGCCGCCGCCGGCCCGCGTCACTGAGGAACTCTGCCCCGTCGGCTATCGGTAAAGCCCCATTATCTTGAGCAGGGTTGCAACGATTGGACCTGACACCTACCGTTGCGAGCGGGCGCTCAAGCTTGCCGGAGGAAACGACCATGACGATCCAGCCTCACAATCAAAAGGCCGCGGCCACCTGGGGGTCGGGCGGCGCCGGATACGACAAGGTCAGCGAGTCCATCGCGGACTCGATCGAACATGTCCTCAATCGCCTCAATGTTCTACCGGGCGAAAAGGTCCTCGACCTGGCGACCGGCACCGGCTGGACGGCACGACGCCTGGCGCAGAAGGGCGCTGTTGTGACCGGTGTGGACATCGGCGACGGCGTCATTGCCGCGGCTCGCGAGTTTTCCCGGGCCGCCAACCTCAAGATCGATTTCAAGGTGGGTGACGCCGAGAAGGTAGATTTGCCGAGCGCCGGATTCGACGTAGTTACCTCGACCTGCGGCGTCATGTTCGCGAGTCGGCCCGAGGATGTTGCCAAGGAACTTGCTCGGTTGTGCCGCCCAGGTGGTCGGATCGGACTGACGACGTGGCCACCGACGAGCACGCTGGCGAAGATGTTTCAGATGATGAAGCCATATATGCCGCCACCTCCCGTTCCCGCGCCGCCTTCGCCGTTCGAGTGGGGCCGCCAGGAACGGGTAAGCGAACTGCTCGGTCGTGACTTCGAGCTGAAATTCGAGATCGGAACGACCGTATTGCGGATGCCTTCGGGCGAAGCTGTATGGGAAATTTTCAGCGACGGCTACGGCCCAACAAAGGCTCTCTACCAGAATGCAGGCGACCGGAAGGAAGACCTGAAGCGCGACTTCGTCGCTTTCCACGACGCCTACCGAACGAACGACCTGGGTGTGGCGATGCCACGAGAGTATCTGGTGACATTCGGCACACGCCGATAGGGAGCACGCGCATCGCCACCGTGGGACACGACCTGATGCGCATGGACTAACGGGCGCTCGATACTCGATTTGCGCGTTGTTGACCGGTCGCGGCGGCGGCGGCAAGAGTATGTCTGCGCTCCGGAGTTCCACCGGGGATCGAGCCGAAGGGGTCGCACATGCGATGGCGCATCCTGGGTCTGCTATTCCTGGCGCGCGTCGGGCTCGGATACCAGTTCCAGGCGCTCGGTTCGGTTTCCAGAGACCTGATTGGCGCCTTCGGGCTCGACTACGCCGCCATAGGCTCGCTGATCGGGGCCTTCATGCTGCCGGGCTTGGTGACGAGCCTGCCGGCCGGGTTCGCCGGGAGGTACCTGTCGGATCGGCTCCTGGTCGCCTTCGGTCTCGGCTTACTGTCGCTGGGCGGAGCGATGGGGGCTCTCGCCGGTACCTATGGAATGATGTCTGCCGCGCGCCTCGTCTGCGGCATCGGTTTCGTCTTCTCGACCATCTATTTCGCGAAGATGGTGGCCGACTGGTTCTCCGGGAAGGAGATCGCGACCGCCATGGGCGTGCTCGTGATGAGCTGGCCGTTCGGTATCGCCATGGGCCAGATCGGACACGAATGGATCGCTGGCGCGTTCACTTGGCGCGCGGCCTTCGCCGTGGCCTCCGTCTACTGCGCCGCGGCTGCGCTGGGGGTGCTCCTGCTCTACCGGCCGCCAGAGGCGACGCCGGCCCCGGCGCCCGGAAAGATCGTGCTGCTGACCCGGCGCGAAACCATCCTCACCGTCGCCGCGTCACTGGTCTGGTCGTTCTTCAATGCTGGCTACGTAGTCTATCTCTCATTCGCGCCGGTCACGCTGATGGCCGGCGGCTACGCACCGCTTGCGGCGGCCGCCGTCGTCAGCCTCGCCAGTTGGGTGATGATCGCCTCCGGCGCAACGTGCGGCCAGGTCGCCGATCGGACGGGCCGACCGGACCTCGTGCTCTATGTCTGCATGGCGGTAGCGATGGGGTCGCTCGCGCTGTTGAGCAAGCCGCAGCTGGCCGTAGGCCTGAGCCTGGCCTTCGGGCTTGTGGGGATGGCGCCCGCCGGCGTCATCATGGCGCTGAGCGGCGCGGCCATGAGCGCAGAGCGGCGAGCCCTCGGCATGGGGTTGTTCTTCAGTGTCTACTTCCTCATCGTGGCGCCGGCGCCGGTGCTCGCCGGATGGCTTTACGACCGCAGCGGCAATCCCTCCGATGCGATTCTATTGGCAATCGCCCTGTTCGGCCTGACCGCCGCGGCAAATGCGGTCTTCCGCATCCTACAACGCACCACCCGGCCTGAGGCGCGCGCTGCGACGACCTGACTCGTATTCCGTGCCTCCCCACGTGGTGAAGGGTCACGTCAATCGCGCATTGGCATCGTCGGCCTGCGGGGGGCGGACTAACGCAAGCGCAGCGTCTGGAAACTGCTCCTCCCACCGGATAGCGACGTCAGAACGTGTACCCTCCCCCGCCACACATCGACAACGCCATGGTCAAGGCGTTCGAGTTTAGCGTGACATAGCCAAAATGGCGGGGCGGCGTGGCAGTCGACGGCGCTGAATCCAAGTAGGCGCCCCGGGGGCCGCTAGGCTAGCCTCCGTCGCCGGAGGGCTAGTAACCATGACCAGCACAAGTGACGACCCCGAGGCACTGTTTCGACGCGCGGCCAAGCATGCCGTCGCCTATCGGCGCGCTGTCGGCGGGAAGCTGCACCGGCCTGAGATGACCTATGGCGAGGCGCTGCACCATTGGGAGGCGCCGACGCCGGAGGCCGGCACGCCGGCCGAAGCCGTGCTGGAAGAACTGGTCGAGCGCGCCGGCCCGGGCCTGCATGCGATGACCGGCCCACGCTTCTTCGGCTGGGTGATTGGTGCTTCGCATCCGGCGGGCGTGGCGGCGGATTGGCTGGTGTCGGCCTGGGGCCAGAACGTCGGCAATCATGCCGGCGCGCCGGCCGGGTCCGCGGCGGAAACAGTGTCGGCCCGCTGGCTCGTCGACATCTTAGGCTTGCCGGCCGGATCGTCGGTCGGCTTCGTCACCGGCGCCACTATGGCGAACCTGGTCGGGCTCGCAGCCGGGCGCAGCGAGGTGCTGCGCCGGGTCGGCTGGGACGTCGAGGCGCAAGGCCTGTTCGGCGCGCCGCCGATCCGTGTCCTGGTCGGCGAGGACGTCCATGTCTCGGCGCTCTCGGCGCTGCAGTTCCTCGGGCTCGGCCACGACCGCGTGACGAAGGTGGCGGCCGACGAGGAAGGCCGCATGCGGCCGGACGCGCTTGCCGCCGCGATGGAAGGGCACGGCGGCCCTTGCATCGTCATGATCCAGGCCGGTCAGATCAACACCGGCGCCTTCGATCCGTTCGAACGGATTGTGCCGATCGCCAAGGCGCATGGCGCCTGGGTGCACGTCGACGGCGCCTTCGGCCTCTGGGCCAATGCCTGCCCGTCGCGGGCAGCGCTGTGCGCCGGCGTGGCGCTCGCCGATTCCTGGGCGACGGACGGACACAAATGGCTGCAGACGCCTTACGACTGCGGCTTCGCCATCGTTCGCGACGCCGATGCCCATCGGCGCGCCATGGCATTCGGCGCCAGTTACCTGCCGCCAGTCGCCGAGGGCGAGCGCGATCCCACACACTACGTGCCCGAACTCTCCCGCCGCGCCCGGGGGTTCACCACTTGGACAATGCTCCGACATTTCGGCCGTAGCGGGATCGCCGAGATGGTCGAGCGCCATTGCCGCCTGGCTCGCCTGATCGCCGACCGCGTCGCCGAGGAGCCGGGGATCGAGGTGATTAACCGAGTCGAGCTGAACCAGGTCGTTCTCCGTTTCGGCGGTGCAGCAACCGAGGAGATAGGCAACGACCTTACGCAGCGGACGATCTCCCGACTGCAGAAGGACGGCGTCTGCTTCGCGGGTGGTTCGAAATGGCGCGGTCGATGGCTGATGCGGATTTCAGTCAGCGGCTACCCGACGACGGAGACGGACGCGATCCGCTCAGCTGAGGCCATCCGTGCGGCCTGGCGGGCGGTGCGCGGTCGCAATGACGCTTGAGGCGAGATAACGACGACTGCTGGAGCCCCCGCGCATCCGACGCAACCGGCGCCGAAAATTGTCGGAAGAGACCCAACGTCTTGGTGCTGCGTTCACTGCAGAATCGCAGTCATCTCTTGGTAACCGCGCCTTTGGGCATGTTGCAGCGGCGTAACGCCGCCGCGGTCGGCGATCGCCTTCTTGGCCCCAGCCTCAACCAGCGCCTGTACGATCGCCACGTGTCGAGCGCCGCCGTCACCGAGAACCACCGCCTCCATCAAGGCTGTCCAGCCGAGATTATTGACGTGGTCAAGCGACGCGCCAGCCACAATGAGCTCGCTGACGACCTCGGAGTGTCCGAGGTGTGCCGCCGCAATCAAAGCGGTGCCGTCATACCGGCTCGTGATCGCTTTCGGATTACCGCCAAGTTCGATGGCCAGCTTCACCATGCTGATATCGTCTTTGACGGCGGCGATTGTGATCACATCATACCGGTCGTTCTCAAGAGCATTGATATCGCCGCCTCCGGCGACAAGCGCACGGACCGCGTCATAGCCGGCCCCAAAGGCGGCCACGTGCATAGGCGTTCGACCGGCCAAGTCTCGGTGATTGGGGTTGGCCCGCTCGGCCAGAAGGCTGCGGATTTCTGTCACGTTTCCATTTGCAGCGGCATGGTGTAACCCGGCATAGGCCGCGTATTCGGCAGGGCTTGGTGGCGTTTGGGCCACCGCCGACGCACCGAATTGCAAGGCAGAGGCAAGCAACGCGAGCATCACCCAAAGAATCCCGGCGCGGCAAGACAACCGTTTCGCTCGCCCAAATATCCAGTCCGCAGGTCGTTGTTCCATGGCAATCGCGCCCACTCCGATTACCGCGAGCAGATCGCGATCATTGGGTAGATCAAGAGTGAGTATGCGAAAGCCCCTCAGCGTCGATCGTCGCCTCTCGATCGCCGCCACTCCCACGGCGACTTGAATTCGCCTACTCATAGGCTGCGGCGTGCGGCCCGACTATTCCGCTGCCGCCCTCGAGTCGCCGATGAATTGCGACGACCATTTCTTGCGGCGTTTCAGGTTTTTCCGGTACACCGCCTCGAATTCGGCGGGCGGGAAGGAATGCGTCGAATCGCGCTCGAGGAGCGTTTCGGCCCAAGCCTTGAGCTGCGGAAACT
>CAMDDQ010000109.1 GCA_945892765.1 Asaia bogorensis | reverse complement strand
TTCAAAAGCCGGGGTTCAGCCCAGAGATTTCTCTCTACTCACGCAGCCGTCTACAACACCTTCAACGTCCAACGCCGCCTGACATCCGCATCGACGCACCGACACTTTCGAGCTGCGGCGATGGACACGTGGCGGACGGCGGTTGCGGCCGCTTAACAAAATGCAGGACGCAGGCTTCTCGCGTTCTTGAATCGACAACGTGACAATGCCGTGAGAACACTCACCACTATGTCCGCTGGTCTGACGACATCCGCAAGTGGGATAACGCCGCCGCCCAGCGCGAACAGACGCTACAATGGGCTACGCGAGGGAAAACAAACTTGGCGTTTTATGCCTAAAACGATCCTGAATCCCCGCTGTTGGCCGCTTCTGACCTTGCTGGCCCTCGGCTTGCCGGCGTCGGCGGCACAGCTTTATTTTGTGGATGCGCACAGCCAGATCGATGAGGGCGTGGCGGCCGAGACGGTGATCTCGCTGATGGATGAGAACGAGGTTCGCGCGACCATTCTGGCGACGCGCGGTAAACCCCATCCCGAGACAGTCGTGAATTTGTCGGATCGCTACCCCGGCAGGATCGTGCCCTCGGTGCGCACCAAAGGACGGAATATTTTTTCCGCTGGGGACCAGGCGCGCAGCGGCCGTTTCCGCGCGATGTCGGAAGTGCTGCTTTATCACGCGAGGAAGGGCAGCAGGGCGCCCGAGGTCGTGCAAATGCCATCAAGCATGGCCACCCGCGACGACCTGGCGCTGACGCGGGAAATGGGCTGGCCGTTTGTCATGCATATCGAATTCGCTTCACTTTCGCCAGACCGCGCGCAGCAGTACATGGGGGAAACGGAAGTTCTCCTGTCCTCGAACCCGGATCACAACTTCGTGCTGATTCACATGGGTCAGCTTCCGGCAAAGGAGGCGGCGCGACTGCTGTCAAAATTTTCTAATCTACATTTTTTCGTATCACACAGCAACCCGGTCATCATCCAGCATTCGAAACAGCCGTGGGTGAATCTTTTTGACGGGAGACGGCTCGCACCGGAATGGAAAGCGCTTTTCCTGCGCTACCCGAAAAATTTTATTTTCGCCCTGGACAACGTGTGGCCCGAGCATTGGGGCAAGCCGTATGGGGAGCAAATGGCCCTGTGGCGCGAAGCGCTGCAGGACGTGCCGCAGGAAGTGGCGGAACTGTTCGCCCATGGCAACGCAGAGCGGCTATGGAAGCTGGGCACAGTACCCGGGCGCAAGTAGCTTATTTGTGGCGATCTTATCCATCAGGAGATGACATGAGCACGGCAAACCTACGCATTGGAACCCCGCCTCCAGGCCGGTTCCTGTAACAACATCAAAGCCATAAGCGCGACTTTGGCGGGGTCCCTGTTGGGCGCTTATCTACACCGGTCCAAGAAATCCCGGTCAGATCAATCAGGCCGCGTCAATTTCTTGCAGTCTTCGAGCGCCCGATGAAGAAGGGCATTTTCGGCCGCGTGGTGCTGGCGTTGTGGTTGGTCGCCGTCGCGCCGGCCTTTGCCGCGCGCCAGGACGAAACCATGGCGATTTCGCCGGCCGAGCCGGGTCTTATCGCCGCCCTCATTGCCAACATACAGGAGGGTTTGGCGACCCTCGGCTTCTACACTGCGCCCGGGCTGGGCGATATGGACGCGACAACCACCGCCGCTATTCGTGACTACCAAACCGCTTGGCGTCTGCCGCCCGACGGGTTGCCGACAATGTCGCTTCTGGAACACATCGCAACCTCGGTACAGATGCGCCGAATGACCGATCAGCTCGAAGCGCGCGCCATGCCCGACGAAGCCGCCGCCCGCGCCGCATTGCTCGAAAGTGCGGAGACGCGAGACCTGGTGAGCCCCGGGCCGGGGCCGGCCCGGTCCCCGGCCCCCGGTCTCGAACTTTGTCTGGCCGCGCCGAGCGCGGCTTGCCTGCTCGAAGCCGCGGTCAACAGTGCCGCGGTTGAACGCGCGAGCTGGCTCCGGGATTGGGCCTTTGGCGAGATCGTCTCGGTCCAGGCCCGCGCCGGCTTGAGCGACGAAGCGCGGGCGACGCTGCGGCAAATAACCGATGCCAGGCTCGTCGTTGTTTCACTGAGCGACATGGCGGCTGGCCTGGCCCGCGGCGGTCGCGTCGCCGAGGCCCATGCGACGGCGGCGACGGTGCCGGACCTCACCCATAGGCTGCGCGCGCTCCTCGAAATCGCGCATGTCGAGACCCCGGCGGCGGCTCGGGCGACCTTGCTTCTCGTCCTCGGCGACGCTTCCTCGATCGCGGACGCCACGCAAAGGCTGAGCACAATCGCCGCCGCGGCCATCGCCCTGCACCGCGTTGGCGATTCCGCGGCGGCGACGGGAGCGTTGTCCGCCGCCCGCCGGGCTCTTGAATCCGATCGGACCGCGGCCGACCGCGCCGCCGCCGCCGCCGCCATCGCCACCGCGTTCGCCGAAATCGACCGGACTAGCGACGCCATCAGCTTGCTCTCCCAAGTCAGCGACCGGAGCGTGCGGAGCCCAGCTTTGCTGGCCATCGCCCGAGCCGAGGCCAGGGCCGGTGAAATCGACGCCGCGCTGGCGACACTCGATGACGTCTCCGAATCCGGCTTCCGCGCCACGGTTCTGGCCGACATCGCAGTCGAGCGATCAATAACCGGCAACCTAGACATCGTCCGCAAACTCCTGGTGCAGGCGCTCGATGCCGGCGCCGCCATCGGCGAGAGTTTCGCGCGGAGTTTTGCCGTCGCGGCCGCCACCCGCGCCATGATCGAACTCAACTGGATCGATGATGCCACGAGGCTGGCGCGCTCGATCGCCGATCCGGGATTGCGCGCCCAATTCTTGTGGCGCATCGCCGCGATCCAAGCGAAAGGCGGGATGACGGAAGCTCCGACAACGGAGTTGCAGGCCGTCGTCGCGACCTCAGCGGTCGAAAGCCGTCTTACTCGCGTCTGGGTCTTGGTCGAGGCCGCCGCCGCCCGTATCCGCGCCGGCGACCGCGAGGGCGCGCGCCGTCCGTTGGACAGGGCGATCCTCGAAGCTGACGCCATACCGGTGGGATGGACGAATGCGCGCGCTCTTGCCCGCATCGCCTACGTTTTCATCGAACTGCAATAGACAATTCACACGGCCGATCGAACTGACAAGGCGGTGCCGGCCGCCGATCGATTTTCATGACGAACGGTTGGACGCCATGATACCGTGCGCGCGATTTTTCATAGGCAGTTGATTCCGTCCAAACCTCGTCTCTTATGGATTGTGGTAGACCTTGGAACTCGAACAACTCATCGCTGACTACGGCGATTTCGTCTACGCGATCACCTTCGTCTGGACTTTCCTGGAAGGTGAAACTTTCGTCATTTTCGCGGGCTTCGCCGCCCAACAAGACCTTTTGAGTCTGCCCGGGATCATCGCCGCGGCCTGGGCCGGTTCTTTCGCCGGAGATCAGTTCTATTTTTTCATGGGTCGCCATTTTGGCCCCCGGCTGCTGAATAGATTTCCGCGCGCGCGCCCGGGTGTGGAAGCCGCCCTCGATTGGCTGCGGCGTTACAACACCGCCTTTATCCTCTCCTTCCGCTTCATCTATGGCGTGCGGACCTTCAGTTCCTTTGCCATCGGAATGGCGGGGGTGCCACCCTTGCGTTTCTTGGTCCTCAATTTCGTTGCAGCGGGCGTTTGGGCAACGAGCTTCGCTGTCACGGGTTACGTCCTGGGCAACGCGTTCGAGGCCATTCTCGGTGAACTCGTGAAGGGTTTCGGTTTCGTGATGCTGATCGTGCTCGCGATGTCGGTCTGGATCGTGACCTTTGTTCATCGTCGGCAACAGCGCAAGATGTCCGCGGCGGCGGCGGTGCTTGCGCCCACCGACACCGGCGCCACGCCGCCCTAAGAAATCAGGCCGCTTTTTTCAGCTTGAAGAAAAAGACGCCGGAATCTTCACGCCATTCCAGGAATTCGTTCCCACTGGTCTTGCAGAACGCCTGAAAATCGCCGACCGTGCCCGGGTCAGTGGCAGAGACCTCGACGATTTCTCCCGCAGGCACGTCACGCAATGCCTTGCGGAGCCTGAGCACCGGCAGCGGACATTTCAGGCCTTTGGTGTCGACGACGACTGCCACCACGGAACATCCCTTCAAGAGGTCGCGCCGGAACTTAGCGCCCCCCCCGCGGGGCCGCAAGGGCGCGGCTTGTCTTGACACCCCGGCCGCCGGGTCCCAGAGTTGGGGCATTACGGCTGGGGTGTCCGTGCGCGCCGTCGGCGTGAAACGGGCTGAGAGCACACCCATCGAACCTGAACTGGATCATGCCAGCGAAGGGAGCCGTCGCGCCGCAAATTCTTCATGCGCCGGCGTGGCGACTCCCGCCAAAGGGAGACCCGTATGAGACCCACCCGAACAAATGCCGTGGTGATCGCCCTGGCGGTCGCGCTCGCCGTTGTCCATCCGGGGTCGATCGGGCCGGCGATGGGGCAGACCGGAGCGATCCGCATTCCCGTCCTGGTGCCGCTGACTGGTCCGCTTGCACTCGAAGGCACGAGCCAGCGCAACGGGGCGGTCATGGCCCTCACCGACCCACCTGCGGGCGTGCGGATCGAGTATGAGGTGCTGGATACGGGTGCGGCGCCGGAAACCGCCGTGAACGCCCTCGAACGTGTGCTGGCGCGCGGCGGCGTCAGCGTCATCGTCGCCCCCATCTTCGGCGCGCAGATGCTGGCGATGCTGCCCATCGCGGCCGAACGCAAGGTGCCGCTCATCACGATCTCCGGGACCGCGCAACTGACCGAGATGGGCAATCCCTATGTCTTTCGTTTCTTCCCCAATGATTCGGTCGCCAAGACCGCGCACGCCCGTTATGTCGTGGAGGCACTGGGAAAGAAACGCCCGGCCGTGCTCTTCCAAACCACGGCTTATGGCCAAAGCGGGCGTCAGCACCTAGCGGCAAATTTCGCCCGTCTTGGCGCCACCGTGGTTTTCGAGGAAGGGCTCGATATCAACCTGAAGGACTTCCTGCCCGCCCTGATCAAGGCAAAGCAGGCGAACGCGGATGCCCTTGTCTTGCAGCTTCACGCCGCCCCGACTGCCCTCCTGCTTCGTCAGGTGGCATCGATGGGATTGGGCATGCCCATCGTCGCCGGTTCGGCGATGCACCAGCCGACGACCGCGGCGTTGTTGCAGCCCGGAGAGCGGAAGGGCGTCTGCGCCGAAAGCGCCAGTTCGCCGGTATCCTCCATCGACCCGGCGGTGGAACTCTGGGTTGCGGCCTATCGCCGCGAATTCGGCGCCGAGCCCGACGATTTCGCCCTGACCCAATATGACGCCGTGCGGATGGCGATCGACGCCGCGGTCAAGGGCGCGCACGGCCCCGAAGAGATGCGCACGGCCCTGGCGTCGCGGAGTTTTGCCGGCCTGGCCATGACGTACAAATCCGATGGCGTCGGCAACATGGCTCACGACGCAATTATCATGTGTTACGACGACCAGGGTCGCCCCCGCATCGACCGGCGTTATCCGCGCCTCGGTTAAGGTCAATTCGTAGCGGAGCCGGCCTGCGTGTCCGCCATCCAGCTCACGGCCAACGGCCTCGCGCTCGGCGCATCCTATGCGCTGGTCGCGCTTGGGTTCGTGCTCATCGTCAATGCGACCGGCGCGGTCAATTTCGCCCAAGGTGATCTGGCGGTCGCCGGCGGCCTCCTGACGGTCGCGCTGGCCGGCGTGATGAACCTGCCGGGCGCCGTCCTTCTGCCGATGGCGATGGTGGCCATGGCGGGTTTCGGCGTCGCCTTCGCGTATCTCGCCTATTTTCCGTTGCGCCATCAGCCGCCAGCGACGGTTTTCATCAGCACGATCGCACTCGGAATCGTGCTTGAAAACGGCGCCAACGGACTGTTCGGCGCCGCGCCGCGACTCGGACCGCCGCTTCTGCCGGGCGGACCCGTGGAATTGAGCGGTCTGGTTCTGCCCCGGCAATCGCTCGCCATTGTCGCGGTGACCTGCGTCTTAATCGCCGGTCTGCAAATCGTGCTGATGCACACCCAGTTCGGCCGAAGGCTGCGAGCGACCGCGCAGGACGCCGAAATGGCGCGGGCCGTCGGCATCCCCGTGGGGGCGATGATCGCATGGACCTTCGCCCTCGCCACCGGCCTGGCCGGTGCGGCCGGGATGCTGCTGTCGAATCAGTTCTTTATCGCCCCGGGGGATGGCACGAACCTGATGCTCAAGGCCTATATCGCGGTCACGATCGGCGGCTGGGGTCGGGTATGGGGTGCCGTCGCCGGGGCGTTGATCGTGGCCTTTTTCGAGACAATCCTCGCCGTCCTCTTGTCTCATTCCGCCGCCGAAATGCTCCTCTACCTCGCCGTCCTGTTGGTGCTCGGTCTGCGGCCGCGGGGCCTGTTCGGCGAAACCATGGGGCGGCGCGCCTGAGCGCCGTGGCGATCGCGTGGCGGGCAATCGCGGCCCGGGTCGCCTCGGGGCTGAACCCGCTTTATGCCGCCGGCATAGTCGCTCTGGTCGTCTACGCCCAGGTCTTCGCCGATTCCTATGACCAGCGCGTTCTCGCCATCGCCGGAATTTATGCGTTGCTGGTCATCGGATATCAGCTTGTTTTCGGGCATGCTGGCGCAATCTCCCTAGCCCAAGCCGCCTTTTTTGGACTCGGCGCCTATGTCACCGCGCT
>CAMDDQ010000108.1 GCA_945892765.1 Asaia bogorensis | reverse complement strand
GAGGGCCTGCATGCGGATGGGGTTTTCGCGGATACCGGCCAGGGAGCGACCAAACGGCGAAAACACAATCCGGCGCGCGATGAGAAACATCACAAGCAACACCGCGAGTGAATAGAGATAAGCCGTCCGCCCAAACAGATCGAACCGGAAAAAACCCAGCAGCGGCATGAAGGTCATGCCGTGAAGCCCGTCGGTTCCCCCGGTGATACCCACGGCCTTGTTGGCGATTTCGTGGAGCATGACAGCCACGGCCAAGGTCAGCATCAGGAGCGTCAGCCCTTGGGTTCGCAGGATGACCCATCCGCTGGCCAGTCCCACGAACCCGGCGACGATTCCCGCCGCAATCAGGCCAGAGATCGGTTCCACCCATCCGGCCTGGGCCAGTAAACCGGCGGTGTACGCCCCAACCCCGAAGAAGGCGGCGTGGCCTAGGCTGATGATTCCGGCGTAACCGAGAACGAGGTCCAGCGACAGCGCGAACAGAATCATGATCAGAATTTGCGAGCCGAGGTTGAGATAATCCGGAAACACGACATAGGCCGCGACGGCCAGTAACCACGGCAACGCCTCGATCGGACGCCAGGTCTGCCGGCGGGCAAGCGCGGCGACCGCCGCGTGGGGGCTCGCGGCTCCGTCAGGCACGGCCAAACAATCCCGCCGGGCGCCAAAGGAGCGTCGCGATCATCGCGATGTAGATGAAGAACCCGCCCAACTCCGGCAGCAGGTATTTGCCGCCATAGTCGGCGATACCGAGCAGGAGAGCGGCGATAAAGGCTCCGCGCAAACTCCCCAGGCCTCCGACCGAAACAACGATCAGAAAGTAGACCAGGTATTCGATGCCATAACTCGGCGAAATCGCCAGAATCTCGGCACCCAAGGCGCCGCCCAGACCGGCCAGCCCGCTGCCCAAGGCAAAGGTCAGGCTGAACAGGCGCCGCACATCGATGCCGAGCGATTCCGCCATGCGGCGATTGTCGACCGCTGCGCGTACGCAAGCCCCGAAGCGGGTGCGTTCGAGCCCGAACCACAGCCCGGCGGCGGCGAGAAGTCCCGCGACGATCAGAAATAATCGATATGTGGGCAATTGCCGAAAACCGAGGTCGATTTGGCCGGTCAAATAAGACGGAAGCGCGATTCGCTGCGGCAGCGGACCCCAAACAAAAGCGGCCGCCGCCATTGAAATGAACAATACGCCGATGGTCATCAGAACCTGGTCGAGCACGCCGGCTCCGTAAAGGCGTGCATAGATCGTTCTCTCGACGAGGAAGCCGGCGGCGCCACCGCCGGCGAACGCGGCGATCAGTGCAATGGGGAAGGGAACTTGCCACGCATTGACCAGCGTCAACGCCACATAGCCGCCGAACATCGCAAAGGCGCCGTGGGCGAGGTTGACGAAGCCCATCAATCCCATCGTCACGGATAGGCCGGCCGAGACGATGTAAAGGATCATCGCATAGGCCAACCCGTCAACGAGGATGCCGACGGCCATGGAGATCGCCCAATTCATCTCAGTCGCCGCTGCGCGATGGAGCGACGAACGCCGGATGCGAGCGGCTTATTGGGCGTTCAGGGCCTTCCAGGGGTCCTTGACGGCGGAAATGCTTTCGAACTCGGTATTCTGTAGCTTGCCGCCGATCTTCTCGGTGCGCCGGAGATAGATGTTTTGGATGACATCGCGGGTGTCCGGGTCGATGGCGATGGGGCCGCGCGGGCTTTCCGTTTTCCAGCCCTTCAGCACGGCCATGGCCTTGTCGCCATCGATTTTCCCGTCAAGTTGCTTGATGACCTGGAAAATCGCCGCCATTCCGTCCCAGCCGCCGACGGACATGAAATTCGGTGTGCTTCCCGGCCCGTATTCCTTGATCCAGCTATCGACAAAAGCCTTGTTGACCGCGCTGTCATGGGCGACGGAATAGTGATGGGACGTCACCAGCCCCAGAGGTACGTCCCCCATATTGGGAAGTTCCTCTTCGGGTGTCAGATCTCCGGTGGCGATGAGTGTGATGCCTGCTTCCTTCAGGCCGCGCTCGCCATAGGCCTTCATGAACGCGGTGGCGTCCTTACCGGCCGGGACGAATACGAACAGCGCTTCGGGACCCGCGTCCTTGATGCGCTGAATGAATGGCACATAGTCCGGGGTGGTCAGTGGCATGCGGACGCTGCCGACGATCTGACCGCCGCCGGTGGCGAAGCCCTTGGCGAAGGCGGCTTCGGCGTCAAGTCCGGGACCGTAGTCGCTGACGGCGGTGTAGGCTTTTTTCATGCCTTTCCGGGCCGCCCATTCGCCCATGGGCAGGCTCGTCTGCCAAAGCGTGAACGAGACCCGTGCAATGTAGGGTGACAACGTCGTGGTCATCGACGTGCCCGCGTTCATGATGATGAACGGGATCTTCGCCTCGGTTGCCAGCGGGGCAATGGCGTTGGCGTTTGGCGTGTACACCACGCCAGCCAAGATATGCACGCGGTCGCGGGTGATGAGTTCCTGCGCGAGGCGTTTGGCGATATCGGGCGCCGGTCCGGTGAGGTCGCGGCGAACGATCTCGATCTTGTGCGGGAGAATGTCCTTCTCGTGCTGCTTGACGAAAAGCCGGACGGCGTCGTCGATCGGCTTGCCAAGCGCGGCGCTCGGCCCGGAGAGCTCAAGAAGAAGGCCGATCTTGATCAATTCCGCGCGGCCGGAGATGGGGGCGACCAGAAACGCGATGGCAATCGCGATACTGCGGATTGATGCACGCATTGGTTTTAGCTCCTCCATTCTCGAATGGCCGGACAGTACCACAGCGGCCGTGGCCTGTTAACGGCAGTAATCCTTTCGACCGATTGACTTGGTAGCCAAACGACTGAAACAATGCGGAAACTCGGCAATCCGCAAGGTCGAGATGATTGCAAAGGGGGGAATAGTGAAGCTCGCAAGTTTTCGAGCGCGGGGACGTGAAAGCTACGGCGTCGTCACCGACGAAGGCATCATCGATCTCGTCTCTCGCATCGGCACGAATTTCCCGACACTGCGTCAGGCGCTTAAGTCAGGCATGAATGATGTCCGGCGTGCATCGCGCGGTCAGTTGCCGGAGCTGCGGCTGACAGATGTGAGTTTTCTCCCAGTTATTCCGGATCCGCGCCGCATTCTGTGCATCGGCATCAATTACGAGGGGCACCGCGCCGAGACGGGGCGGCCATTGACACAACATCCAACCGTATTCGTTCGTTTCGCCAGCACACTTGCCGGACACCTTCAAGCGCTGGTCAAGCCCCGGGTTTCGGACATGTTCGATTTCGAGGGCGAACTCGCGGTGGTCATCGGCCGCGCCGGTCGATCCATCGACGAGGCGGAGGCCCTCGGCCATGTCGCGGGCTACACCTGTTTTAACGATGGCAGCGTGCGCGACTGGCAAAACCATACAAGCCAGTTCACGCCCGGAAAGAACTTTCCGGCAACCGGAGGCTTCGGTCCCTGGATGGTGACAAGCGACGAGATCCGCGATCCGTCGCGCCTCACCATCGTCACGCGATTGAACGGCTCCGAGGTTCAGCGCGGCGCGTGCAGCGACATGACGTTCAGCGTGCCGAAGCTTATCTCGTACATATCGATGTTCACACCCCTGGCCCCCGGTGACGTTATCGCCACGGGTACGCCGGCTGGCGTCGGCTACAAAAGGAATCCTCAGCTTTTCATGAAGCCGGGAGACATTTGCGAAGTCGAAATTACGGGTATTGGAACGCTGCGCAATGTCGTGAAGGCCGAATAACGATTCAGTTTGCGCTCGCGATCAGGGCGCCAATCGCGGCCGCCGCGAGGATCCAGCCCCAAGGCCAAGGCCGGGCGCCTGCGCCCAAGGCTCTGAGCGAATCGGGGTCCAGGCGCACGCCACCATTGGCCAGTTGAGTGGCAGCCTTGCCGACATTGCGCACGAAGACCGGCAAGCCGCCAATCTGGGCAACAACGTCGCTCGCTACCTCGCGCAAGCGGGTCTCGACGCCTTGAGTCTCGCTCATCCACTCCTCGATCAAGGGGCGGGCTAGCAGCCACATATTGACGGTCGGATCGAGACGGCGTCCGACACCTTCGGCGACAAGCATGGTCTTTTGAAGCAGCAAGAGTTGCGGCTGCGTTTCCATCTCAAACGTTTCGGTCACCTGAAAGAGCTGCGCCAGGAGGCGGGCCAGCGAAATTTCTTTCATAGGACGACCGAGAATTGGTTCGGCGATGGCGCGGCACGCCTGGGCGAATGACTCCATGGATTTATGGGTCGGAACGTAGCCGGCGCGGAAATGCACTTCGGCGACGCGCCGGTAGTCGCCTTCAAGGAACCCGGCGAGCATCGTGGCGAGATAGAATCGCGTATCTTGGTCGATCCGGCCCATGATGCCGAAATCGACGGCGACGATTCGCCCCGACGGTTCGACGAACATGTTGCCGGGATGCTGATCGGCATGAAAGAAGCCGTCGCGAAACACCTGCTTGAAGAAGATCCGTCCGGCGCGGGCGACGATTTGCCGGGGTTCGTGGCCGGCCGCGATCAAGGCGGCACGTTCGTCGATGGGCAGTCCGCTGATGCGCTCGATCGTCAGGACATGGCGGGCGGTCCGCGTCCAATCGACTTCGGGAACCCGATAGTCGGGGTCACCCGCGAAATTCCGGCCCAATTCGGCGGCGGCGGCGGCTTCCATCCGCAAATCCATCTCGACCGCGACTGATTCGGCGAAAGCGTCAACGACAGCGATGGGCCTAAGACGCCGCGTCGCAGGCCACATCGCCTCGATCCGCTCGGCCAGCCAGGTCAGAAGGTCCAGGTCGCGAGCAAACGCCGCCTCAATTCCTGGGCGTAGAACCTTAACGGCAACTTCCCGGCCGTCGGCGGTCTCGGCGAAATGCACCTGGGCGATGGAGGCGGCCGCGACCGGCCGATCCTCGAACCGCGCGAAACAGGTGGCCAGGGGCCGGGCAAGCTCGGCTTCGATGATCTTGATCGCAACGGCGCCATCGAAGGGCGGCAGCTTGTCTTGTAAATCGGCAAGGTCGGCCGCGACTTCCTCACCCACAATATCGGGACGGCAGGAGAGGGCCTGTCCCAACTTGATGAAGGCCGGGCCCAGGGCATGCAGCGCGGCGCGTAGGTTCTCGCCCTGGCGGGGGGTGGATCCCGCTTCGCGGCGCAGCGCGGCAAATTTGAGTAGCCGCAGCGCCCCCGGCGAGACGCCCAGGCCATCGAGTACGAACAACGCGTCATGGCGGGTAAAGGTGACGAAGACACGAAAAAGGCGGCCGAGATTGCGAAATGTTCGGATCATGAATTGTTTCTACAGCCGCCAAGCGGAGTGAATAGCTGCGACGCCGCCCGAAAGGTTGCGGTGGGTGACGTGGCCGAGCCCGGAATCCGCGATAATCCCGGCAAGGCGCTCTTGATCGGGAAAACGTCGGATGCTTTCGACCAGATACCGGTAGGCGTGTTCATCCCCGGCCACCATTCCGCCCAAGGCCGGAAGCACGTCAAAGGAATACCGATCGTAAAGCCTGCGTAAACCCGGGACGACAACCTTGCTGAATTCAAGGCAGAGGAAATGTCCACCCGGCCTGAGGACGCGGCGGATTTCGGTAAGTGCGAGGTCGATACGCGCCACGTTACGCAGGCCGAAGGCAATGGTGCAGGCATCAAAGCTGGCGTTGGCGAAAGGCAGGGATTCCGCGTTGCCGGAGACCCAGGCGATCCCATCGATGAGGCCGCAATCGATGGCCTTGTCCCGCCCGATCGTCAGCATCGCTGGCGTGAGGTCGCAGACGACGATTGGCCCGTGCCGCCGTTTGGCCGCGCGCAAGGCCACATCACCGGTGCCACCGGCCAGATCCAGAAGTCTTTGGCCTGGCCGCGGGGCGAGCCAATCAACAAGTTCCCGCTTCCACAAACGATGCAGGCCGCCGCTCATCAAGTCGTTCATGAGGTCGTAGCGCGCCGCGACGCTGTCAAAAATTCCGCGTACGAGCCGCGGCTTCTCATCGGGCGCGACGTCGCGGTACCCGAAAGGCACGGTGCCGGTTGGGGCGGGGGGTAAATCGCCGGTCATCCCGGCAAGATAGCTTGGCTGGCCCGAATCGCGCTACCTTCGCGGCCAATGCCAGAACTTCCGGAAGTCGAAACCATCCGGCGCGGGCTTGCCCTGCGCCTTGAGGGTAAACATCTCGTCCGTGTCGTGACGCGTCGGGCCGACCTTAGGCTGCCGATCCCCGTCGGTCTTGCCGAGCGTCTCGAAGGACGACGCGTCGAGAGAGTCGATCGCCGCGCGAAATTCCTTCTTCTACGCCTGGGTCCCCGCCGAAACGAGGGCCCTGACGATGGACCCGTCCTTGTCGTTCACCTCGGCATGTCGGGCCGACTCGTCATCGGCGATCAACGGCTGCCCGCGCCCGGCCCGCATGATCACGCCGATTTTTCAACCGATGACGGCACCGTTGTTCGGTTCACCGATCCGCGCCGATTTGGTCTGTTGGACGTGGTTCAGGGCAAGGCCCTGGCCGACCATGCTCTGTTTGCGGCTCTGGGTCCGGAGCCCCTCGATCCTTCCTTCGACGGCGCATCCCTGGCGGCAAGGCTGCGCGGGCGCACTGCGCCGATCAAGGCGGCGCTTCTTGACCAGCGGGTCATCGCGGGCATTGGAAATATCTATGCATGCGAGGCGCTCTTTC
>CAMDDQ010000107.1 GCA_945892765.1 Asaia bogorensis | reverse complement strand
TCGGCCCGGGTGTCGCAAGCGACCCACTGGGCTGGGTCGCCGCCCAAGCAGGCTCGTCATCGTCGGGTAGAGCCCCTTTTCGCGTGGACGGTATCTGCGCCGCCGATGGGCGGTCGCTCCCCGCCGCCGTTGCCGCGGGGGAGACATCGCTGGACCGGCGGCGAGCGGGCGGGCCCGGGTCTGCGGAACCCAGCTCATTCGGCAGCCCCGGGTTGTTACGCTGTCCATCGGGTGACAGGTGTTGAACTTGGCTGCTGCCGGCCGCCGCCCAGTCGGGTTTGCCCTTGCCGGTCGCCGATGTGGGTCCGGGGGGCGAGGGTCTCTCGAGCGCCGCCCACTCCTCTTCGCTTTTGGGTCCATTCGGGGGGGCCTTGTTTGTCGGCCATGGCCCGTCCGTTTCGGGCGACTCCACACCGGACCGGCGGGCGACCACGGCCGATTCGGTAGATTTGGCTGATTCGGCCGGGTCTGAGGATTTCTTTGCCCAGCGAAGCTCGCCATCCGCAGCCAGTCGCCGCCGCATTTCCGAGGCGATTTCGCTGACCGTCGTCGAATCGAGGTCGGGATGCTTCTTCAAATGTTCGATTAGATTTTCGGCCACGAAACTGGCCAGCCGCGTTGCCGCGGCAGCGGGAAGTTGCGGACGATGAACAAGCGGTGCGTGCCACGCCTCCACGGCGTTGGCCCGGTCGATGATGAAGTCGAGTGTCTCTTCGCGAATTTGCGCGCTGGAATTGGCAAGCAGCACCGCGACGGCCGGCACATCCTCGGTCGCGACGATGGCATCGGAAACCTGTTCGCGCAGTCCGGCGCGCCGCGAGATCGCCCCTAAAGCGCCGCTGGATGGGCTTGCGCCGATAATTTCTAGCAGGTCCTCATCGGTCAGAAGCGGCGAAAACTGCAAGACTGGTGCTACGACTTCCAGAGCGGCGTCGCGGCTCAGCTGCTTGATGACGCTGCGCGGCGCATCGGCAACGTCCTTCAGCGTCTCCGACAATATTTGGCGTACTCGGGTCACCTGATCGCGCGCCAAGGTCTCCAATACGTCGGTCACGCGCAGTTGAACCTGGCGGCGTTCGTCGGCAGACAAATTCGGGGCCAGGCGTCCGACTTTGCGAACAAGGTTGGAGCGCACGTCTTCGCTTTCGTCGCGAGCGAGGATCAAATCGGCCTGAACCGGCGTCTGTGCATTGAGCGCGATCTGGCGGCGCACTTCGGCCGATGCGTCACCGGCAAGGAAGTAGAGGATTTCGGGCCGCACATCCTCGCGGGCCGCGAGCTTCCGACGCACTTCGGCATCCGGGTGGCGCGCTAGCCGTTTGGCTTCATCGTATGACGACTGCGGAGAATTCGTCATGCCGGCTCGCCCCTCGGCTCGGCCGCCGGCGCCAGCGTATAACTGCCCTTGCCTCTGCGCTTGGTGGCATACATGGCCGCGTCGGCTCGAGCGACCAGCTGCTCGTAGCTCTCCGGCACCTCCGGCCTATAGATCGCCAGGCCCACCGACAGGCCGAGTGGTCGCGCATCATCGCCCGAATAGGGCTTCAGCTCGGTTGCCAAGGTCAGCAGGCCGCGTGCCCTGGCTTCTCCGCCGGTTTCGTCGGTTTCCTCGAGCCAAAGCGCGAATTTGTCTCCGCCCAATCGGGCAACCAGATCGCCGACCCGAACCGACCGGGTCAACAAAGCCGCCAACGTCTTCAGCGCCTCGTCACCGCGTTGGTGACCGTGGACGTCGTTGACCGCCTTGAAATTGTCGAGATCGACATAAACCAAGGCGCCGGGGCGGCCAATACGGTTGGCGTGCAAGAGGCGACGCTGGGCCTCGCGAATGAATGTACGCCCGTTGAGGAGGCCGGTGAGGCCGTCGCGCCGCGACATCTGCACCAGCTTTTCATGGTTTGCCACTTGTTCATGCGCGATGCCAAGCTGGCCGGCGACGCCGACGAGGAGGTCGCGGTCGCCATCGGCCCATTCGCCGGTTTCGGGTTCGCGCCACAACTGCACGGCGCCGTTCACGGCCTTTCGGTACCGGGTCGCCGCAACCAGCGCGCGGCCTTCGTCGACGACGGCAACCTGATCGTCGCGCTCGGCCGCGCCGGGAAGCGCCGTCAATGGCCACGCATTGGCGGGAATCTGTCCATGCTCCACCGCTGGCACCAGGGCGCCCGAGGGATCGGCTCGGTAAATGCGGCACGCGGCGATACCGAAGGCACGGGTGATGGCAGCGGCCGCAGCCGCCAACATATTTGCGGGGTCGAGTTCGTCGCGGATCGTGCGCGCGATATAGCCGAGCAGTCTTTCCCGGTTGCGTGCTTCGGCGAGCGCGGCGTCCAGATCGCGCATTTCCGTCACGTCCTTGCAGACTCCACGCGCACCCCGCCAAGCGCCGTCGGGACTGAGGAGTGGCACCGCGGCCGCGTTCAGACAAGCCTCCGTCCCATAGGCGCGCCGGAACCAGAGTTCCATTTGCTGAAGCGGCGAGCGCGTCACGAAGCGACCGCTTTCGCCCTCGCCCTGATGGAGGACGAATTACTGAGCCTGGTGGCCGACGAGCTGGTCGGCCCGCCACCCCAACGCCCCCACGGGCGAGACAAACGTGAATTTGCCAGCCGCGTTGGTTTCCCAGGCAAAATCGCTCGATATCTCGACAAGGTCCTTGTAACGACGGCGCGAATCGACCAACGCCTCCCGAAAATTAGCGTCGAGCGTCACGTCGCGGCCCAAGACCAGGGCGCCGGCAAGCACCGGTATGATCATGACCTGGATCGCGACCTTACCTTTGGCGAGCGGCAAGGTTACGTCGTCGAGGCGGCTGGCGCCGCCGGCGACAACCTCGGCGAGCCCGGCGCCAAGGCGGCCGCCATCGACCGCTTCCGCCAGCGCAGATCCCGCGCCGTTCGCCAGCCGCAAGCGTCCGTCGCGCTCGACGAAAATCGCCGGCCCCGGATAGGCGTGGATCAATCCCAGAAGATCAACGGCATCGACCGGCGCCGGCGAAAGCGTGTGTGTTTCGGGGCGGGCGCGCCCTGGCGAAGAAACTGCCGCCTGTTTTTCCATGGCCGCCATGATCGCCGTCGTTCCCTTGGGCCGTCAAGCCTCGCCTGGCGTCCCGTTGACATGCCCGGTTCGCTGTCCCATCTTCGCAGCCTTCCCGCGCAAAGCCGCCCCCCGAGGACATGCCATGAACGACGTTCAATTGCAGCAAACAATCGAATCCGCCTGGATATCACGCGAATCGCTCGGATTCAGTACGCGGGGCGCGATCCGCGACGCGGTGGAGGCCGTGCTGGACGGTCTCGATGCCGGGCGGTTGCGGGTGGCAGAAAAAAGCGATGGCCAGTGGCAGGTTCATCAATGGCTGAAAAAGGCGGTGCTTCTGTCGTTCCGGTTATCGGAATCTGTGCCCATGCCCGGCGGCGCCGTCGATCCCGTGCGCGGGCCAAGCGGTTGGTTCGACAAGGTTCCCCTGAAATTCGCCGGCTGGACCGAGGCGCGATTCCGCGAAGCCGGCTTCCGCGCCGTTCCCGGCTGCATCGTGCGGCGTTCGGCCTATGTCGCGCCCGGCGTGGTCCTTTTGCCGTGTTTTCTCAACGTCGGCGCCTATGTCGACAGCGGCACGATGGTCGATACCTGGGCGACCATCGGTTCCTGCGCCCAGATCGGGAAGAATTGCCACATCTCCGGCGGCGCTGGTATTGGCGGCGTGCTTGAACCGCTGCAGGCGGGCCCGGTCATCATCGAAGACGATTGTTTCATCGGCGCCCGGGCGGAGGTGGCCGAGGGCGTCATCGTCGAAACCGGCAGCGTGCTGTCCATGGGCGTCTTCATCGGAACGTCCACCCGTATCGTCGATCGTGCGACCGGCCAAATCCATATGGGTCGCGTTCCCGCTTATTCCGTCGTCGTGCCCGGAAACATGCCCGGTAAACCCCTGCCCGACGGCAGTCCGGGTCCTTCCACCTACTGCGCCGTGATCGTCAAGCGTGTCGATGAAAGAACCCGCTCCAAAACCGCGATCAACGAGCTGCTGCGCGACTGAGCGACCCGTGGCCGCGACCATCGACCCCGTCGAGCTAACCCAGGCGCTCATCCGCCGCCCTTCGGTCACGCCCCGCGACGAAGGCGCGCTCGCCGTGCTCGAAGCGGCGCTGAAACCGCTGGGCTTTCAGTGCCATCGGTTGAAATTCTCGGCGCCGGGCACGCCTGATGTTGAGAACCTCTATGCCGAATTCGGCGGCTCGGGGCCGCGCTTTTGCTTCGCCGGGCATACCGATGTCGTTCCCGTCGGGGCAACTTCGTCCTGGACGGTCGACCCATTCGGCGCCGAGATTATCGACGGCCAAGTCTATGGCCGCGGCGCCGCCGACATGAAGGGGGCGATCGCCGCGTTCGTCGCCGCCGCGTCGCGTCGTATCGCGACGCGCAATGGCGGATCGTCGGGCACCATCGGTCTGCTGATCACTGGCGACGAGGAAGGCCCCGCCATCAACGGCACGGCCAAGGTCCTGCATTGGCTAAGAGACAAGGGCATCAAGCTGGACGCCTGCGTCGTCGGGGAACCGACCAATCGGAAGACACTGGGCGACATGATCAAGATCGGTCGGCGCGGCAGCCTCACGGCGCAATTGGTCGTCCGCGGCATTCAGGGGCACACCGCCTATCCCCACCTCGCCGAAAATCCGGTGCACCGCCTCGTGGCGATGTTGTCGGCCGTGTCGACGGCCGAACTCGACCACGGCACCGAACACTTCCAGCCATCGAATCTCCAGATCACGACCGTCGACGTGGCCAATCCCGCGACCAACGTGATTCCGGGCGTTGCGCGCGCCGCGTTCAACATTCGGTTCAACGATCGGCACACCGGCGCCAGCCTGGAGAAATGGCTGCGGCGGAATTTCGACCAAACCGGCGCGCCCTACGAGCTGGAAATCCAGGTATCGGGCGAGGCGTTCCTGACCCCACCGGGCCGATTGTTCGAAATCGTGGCCGGCGCATCGAAGCGAATCCTGGGCGTCAGTCCCGAGGCCAGCACCACCGGGGGCACGTCCGATGCGCGCTTCATCAAGGATTATTGCCCGGTAATTGAGTTCGGATTGGTCGGCCAAACCATGCACAAGGCGGACGAACGAAGTGCTGTCGCCGATATCCGCGCGCTGACCGACGTCTATGCCGCGATCCTCGACGATTTCTTCGCCCAGCCATGGTGACGATGCGCGAGGCGGCGCAGGGACTATACGGCGCCTATCGGCTGGCGCGGCTCGATGCCGCCGGCATGCAGGCGTTCGATGTCTCGATCGAGGGTTATTGGCGGTCCTTTGGCGCCGCGCTGGTTGCCCTGCCCGGTTATTTGGTGGTCGTGGCGCTGCGCGCCAGCCAAACACCCGAGGAAGAGGGCTGGTTTCGCTTTGTCGCCATTGAGGTGATCGCCTACGTCATTGCCTGGGTCGCGTACCCGCTCGCCGCTTTCTATCTGACGCGGCCCCTCAATCGCGCGGACCGCTATGTCGCCTATATCGTCGCCTACAATTGGTCCAATGTCCTGCAGCTGGCTGTATACGTCGCCGTCGTCATCGTCGCGGCCTCGAATTTAGCGCCGGTCGCCTTGGTCGGCGTTCTCCATCTGGCGACGGTGCTGACAGTGCTCGCCTATCAATGGTTTATCGCGCGGACGGCCTTAGCGATCACGCCGCTGGCCGTCGCGGGAATCGTCTTCCTTGATTTTGTCATCGGGTTCCTCGTCAACTCGGTCGGTTTGACACTTCATCAGGTGGGAACAACCGTCCCGATCGACACGGTTGTGGCCGCGATCGGCTAGTACCACACCTCCGTCAGATAAAGGCCCTCGGGCGGCGCGGTCGGACCTCCACGCGTGCGGTCGCGGGCCGCCAAGGCCGCGGCGACATCGTCGGAACTCCATTTCCTTTGGCCGACCAAACCGAGCGTGCCCACGATGTTGCGGACTTGGTGGTGCAGGAACGATCGCGCCCGCGCGCTTACCCGGATCTCATCGCCCAGTCGCTCGACGATCAACAGGTCCAGCGTTTTGACCGGCGATTTTGCCTGGCACAGGCTGGCGCGAAACGTCGTGAAATCATGGCGTCCGACTAGAACTTGGGCGGCCTCGTGCATGGCGCCCGCATCCAGTGGCTTGGCGACATGCCATACGCGGCCACGATCCACGGCGGCGGGGGCGCGGCGGTTGAGAATTCGGTACAGATAGGCGCGCCCCTTGGCCGATATCCGAGCGTGAAAGCGGTCCTCGGCCGCTTCCGCCGCGAGCACGGCGATCGGATGCGGTTTCAGATGAAAATTGATGGCATTGCGGATCGTGGCCGGCGGCCAGGTCTTACCGAGATCGAAATGGGCGACCTGGCCCAACGCATGCACTCCAGCATCGGTACGGCCCGCCCCATGGATAGTGACGGATTCGCCGGTGAATTTGGCGACGGCATCCTCCAGCGCCGCCTGCACCGACGGCCCGCTGTCCTGGCGCTGCCAACCGACAAAGTCACCGCCGTGATATTCGAGGAGGAGCTTGTAGCGCGGCAAAACCGATCCCCTCGATCAGGCCAGGATCGTGCCGACGGGGAGCCGATTGCCGCGGAGAAAATCGGCGGCCGACATCGCCGTCTTACCGGCGCGCTGAAGTCTTTCGATGCTAAGAGCCCCCGCACCACAGGCGATCCCCAGCCGGTCGTCAAGCACGGTCCCGGGATGTCCCTCCCCGCCGGCCATGCGCGCGGCAAGGACCCGGATCCGTTCGCCGTTCAAATCGAACCAGACC
>CAMDDQ010000106.1 GCA_945892765.1 Asaia bogorensis | reverse complement strand
GATGATTTGGCGGCGCACAAAGTTGGCGAATGGCATGGCATTCCCCCGGGTATCGAAATTTGTGGCTCTCTTGGTAGCCGCCGGCACCCGCAGGCGCAATCGCCGTCGCGGCGCCGGCGGGTGGATCAGGCTCCTTCAACCTTGATGTTGGCGGCCCGGATCACCTTGGCCCACTTCTCGGTTTCATCGGCCATCAGCTTCCCGTACTCGGCGGGCGAACCGAGCAGCGCGTCGGCGCCCAGATCGGCCAGGCGTGCCTTGATCTTGGGATCGGCCAGCACCGCGTTCATCTCCTTGTTGATCCGGGCGACGATCTCGGCCGGCGTGTTCTTCGGCGCGGCGAGCCCGAACGGCCCGCTCGCCTCATAGCCGGGGACGAAATCGCCGACGGTCGGCAGGTCGGGCAGCAGCGCCGAGCGCCCCGCCGTGGTCACCGCCAGCGGACGGACCTTGCCGCCTTTGATGTGCGGGATCGAGGCCGCCATGGTGTCGAACATGACCTGCACCTGGCCGCCGATCAGGTCGGTCATTGCGCCGGCGGCGCCGCGATACGGCACATGCACCATGTTCACGCCGGTCATCAGCTTGAACAGCTCGCCCGCCATGTGGATGCCGGTGCCGATGCCGGGCGAGGCGAAGTTGAGCTTACCGGGATTGGCTTTCGCGTAGGCGATGAATTCCGGAACCGTCGTGACCGGCACCGACAGATTGACCTCGAGCACGAACGGCACCCGCGCGGTGCCGCCGACCGGCGCGAGGTCGCGGAGAAAATTGGTGGTCAGCTTCTGGTAGAGCGTGTCGTTGACCGAATGCGCCGGAACCACCTGGAGCAGCGTGTAGCCGTCCGGCGGCGACTTCACGACCGCCTCGGTGCCGATGTTGCCGCCGGCGCCCGGCCGGTTCTCGATGAGAACCGATTGGCCGAGCCGCTCCGACAGCCATTGCCCCATCAGCCGGGCGAAGATGTCGGATCCGCTGCCGGGGGCGAAGCCGACGATGATGCGCACCGGCTGCGTCGGGTAGGACTGCGCCCAGGCCGAGCGCGATGCGGCCGGCAGCGCGACGGCGCCCGCGGCGAGTTGCAGAAATCGACGACGACGAAGTTTCATGGCGGCCCCTCTTTGTAGTCTTGCTTCACGATAGCAAATTTAGCCTCCCCAACGTGAACGTATGTGTCGCTGAGCGGTTAAAAAAGCGAACTCCCGGCACGGCCTAATTTCCATTTCGCATCGCGTCGCGCTTGAGCAACTGCCAGGCGTCATCCAGGCGCACCGGCTCCTGCGCCTCGTCCGGCGAGATGTAGGTGATCGGGCTGTTGAACGTCAGCGCGGTCGCCAGCAGCCTTGCGTTCACCAGATTGTAGATCGCCCGCAGCACCACGCGCCGCACGTTGGGCGCGACCACCACGTCGCCGTGGCCGCGCAGCAGGGCGACGTTCTTGTCGCCGAGCGTCGTCGCCAGCGCCTGGCCGGCCGTATTGTTGGCGACCAGCGTGCCGTTGACGATGCCGACGTCGCGGATGTCGAACACCGGCACGCCGCCGATCAGGAACGACGCGGTGTTGGCGATCGGCCGCAGCGGCACCTTGGTGACGCTGAACGGAATGACCGTGGACGAATGGCTATGCACCACCGCGTTGACGTCGGGCCGCGCCTTGTAGACCTGGCCGTGGATGAAGCGCTCGAGGAACACGCGGCGGTCGCGCTGATCGACCGGATTGGAATCGAGATCGAACTCCATGATGTCGCCTGAGGTCACCAGCGCCGGCGCCAGCGCGCGCGCCAGCAAATAGCGCTCGGGATTGCCGGGATGGCGCATGCTGACATGGCCGAACGCATCGAGCACCCCCTGGTCGGCGAGGATGCGGCTCGCGGTGACGAGATCGTCGAGCAGCGCGGCGTCGATCGGTCGGGCGGATGACGGCGAGGGCTCACTCACGGCGCCTGATGTCCTTTCAGGTCAATCGATCCGGAAACCGGTCGACGCCACCACCGGCGCCCATTTCTGCATCTCGCTCGCCATCAGGGTCGCGAAGTCCTGCGGCGATCCGCTCGCCAGTCCGAACCCGACCCTGGTGATGCCGGCCGACAGCTCGGCGGTCTTCAGGCTCTCGTTCACCTCGGCGTTGATTTTGGTCACGACGCCAGCCGGCGTTCCGGCCGGGCCGAGGATCCCGTAGTAGGTCACCGCGGTCACGCTGGGCAGCCCGCTCTCGATCATGGTCGGCACGTCAGGCAGGTCGGCGTAGCGCGTCGGACTGGTGGTGGCGAGCGCGCGCAGCTTGCCCTCCCGGATCAACGGCGCCAGCGTTGCAGGCGTCCCGAAGTTCATGTGGATGCGGCCGCCGAGGATGTCGGGCACCGCCTGCGCGCCGCCGCGATAGGGAATGCTGGCGATGTCGGTCGCGGTGGCGACCTTGAACATCTCGCCCACCAGGTGCGGCAGTGTGCCCTGGCCGAAGCCGAAGCTCAGCTTGCCCGGGTTCGCCTTGGCGTAGGCGATGAACTCCTGGATGGTGTTTGCCGGCACGGCGGGCGAGATCACCAGGATCAGCGACGACGTGCCCATCATCGCGATCGGCACGAAATCCTTGATCGGATCGTAGCTGGCGCTACGGCTCGCGAGCGGCGCGATCAGATGCGCCGGCGTGTTGGAATAGAGCAGCGTGTAGCCGTCGGGCTCCGCGGTCAGCACCGCCTTGACGCCGATCGCGGTGCCGCCGCCGGGGCGGTTTTCGATGATCACCGACTGCCGCAGGCGCGCCGACAGGGGCGGCGCGATGAGGCGGGCGAGCACGTCGTTCGGCGAACCGGCGGTGTAGGGCAGGATCAGCTTGACCGGCTTGTCGGGATAGCTCTGCGAATGCGCGCTGCCGCTATATCCGATGCCGAGCCAGACGAGGGCCGACAGCAGCGTTCGAGTGGTGGTCATCGTGCCTCCCGCCGTCCGGAACCCGGCGGCTATCAGAGGCGTCCCCGCGCGGCGGATCAAGGGGTGTTTAGGGCGTTGATCATCAACGCGCGCGTGTCGCGATCCAGATGACATGCCGCGCACCGCCACGTGAGCCGTTGGCGCGCACCTTGACCTCCTCTTCGTCAAAACCGCTCTTGCGAAGCCGTTGGGTGAATTTCTGACTCGGCCCCGACGACCAGACGGCAAATACGCCGCCGGGACGTAGCGCCGCGCGCGCGATGCTCAATCCCTCCAGGCCATAGAGGACATCATTGGCTTTTCGGGACAGTCCCTCCGGACCGTTATCGACATCGAGCAGGATCGCATCGAAACTCGACACGCCAGACCGGATCAGTTGGCCGACATCGGCTTCGCGGATGCTGACGCGGGGATCGTCCAGGCTGTTTCCGAACACCTCCGCCATCGAACCCCGGGCCCATGCCAAAACCGCCGGCACCAGCTCAGCCACGACGATCCGGGCATCCGGTCCGAGCGCGCCAAGCGCGGCGCGAAGCGTGAAGCCCATGCCCAATCCGCCAATCAATATCCGCGGACTCTTGCAAGATCGAATTCTCTCGCAGGCGATCGTCGCCAGCGCCTGCTCGGAACCGCCGAGGCGGCTGTTCATCAGTTCGTTGTGACCCAGCCGGATTGAAAATTCCGCGCCACGCCGCATGAGGCGCAGTTCGCCTCCGCCGGGAACATGTGCCGTGTCGACAAGAGACCACGGAATCACGGATGGCTCGCTAACAAGCGGGAGAGCAAATGGTCGCCGCGCCGTGAGGCGTTTCAATCCGCTGCATGCTCGGCTATCGCTTTTTCTTTTTCTTGGTCGTCGTCTTTTTCTTGGCGAAAATATCGTTCCAGTTGTCTTTGTAGGCTTGAGTAACAGCCTTCTGACCTTCACCGCGACTGTACCTCGGTGCGGCTGCGGCCTTCTCGCCGTCCGCAGCCTTGGATGGCTCTGCCGCTGGCGTGGACGGCTCTGCGCTCGGTGTTTTTGTGTCTTTTGGTGCCGCCTCTGCTTTTGGTGGGGCCTCTGCTTTTGGCGCCGGAGTGGTTTTGGTTTTCTTGTCGTCGCTGGCCATCATCGTTCCCAATGCAAAATGTTTGATCGGCCTGACATGCCGCCGCCATGACACCAGCGGTGGCTAGAGATACGCCTTGCGGTGCGAGGGACGCAAGGCTCGCACCCGCCTCACCGCGGCGCAGGCACCTGCATCCGCTCGTCGCGCTCGACCGGCGGAATGGTGAAGAGGTCTTGCACGGTGCGGCCGCGAATGTCGTAGGCCCGAGCGAACGTCACGCCGGCGCGCTCGACCTCCGCCAGCAGCGGCGCATCCAGCCTGGCGCAATAGAATGCGCCGAGCATCAGCGCGAAGTCGGCGCCCTTGGGATCCCAGGTCGGTTCGAACTGTTCGCCGAGCGCGGCCACGGCCGGCGGATGCGGGCCGCACACCGCGATCTTCCATTTGCGTCCGGAAGGCGGCTGCTCGCCGCGCTCTGCGAGCTTGGCCCGCAACGCCTCGCCCGCCTGTTTGAACGACAGCCCCCAGTAGTCGAGCATGTAGCGGCTATCGGCCGCGCGCGCGCCGCCGGCGAGACGATTGAAGTGCACGTATTCATACGGATGCAGCCGCGCCATCTCGACCACTGGCGACGCGATACCGGCAACGAAGACGGCAGCGAAGACCGCAACACGGCCGAAGCGGTGCAGGCGCTCGGCGATCCAATTCGCCGCGAACCCGCCCAACACCGCGAGCGGCGGAATGACGAAGATGAAATGCCGGATGCCGTTGTACATCGCCGGCCGGGTGATGACCGCCACCACGATCGGCAGGATGGCGGCGAGCGTCACGCTGAGGAACACCGCGCGGCGTTGCGGCGTAACATCCGGCCCACACACGACCATCAGCGCGCCGACGATTCCCGCGCTGCCCAACGCTAGAAAAATCTCCGGCATCTGCAACAGCAGCAGCGTCGGCACGTAAGTGCGCGGCATGTCCGGCACGGCGACCAATGCGCCGGCGAAAAGCTCCTGCCACGGCTGCTCAAAGAAGTTGGCGAAGTAACCAATCGCCCGCGGCAAATTGAGCGGGCTGAGCGCGACCCAGGGCCAGATGAGCACCATCAACAGACAGGCCATGAGCAGGCCGGGCAGCAGCGAGAAAGTAAAGTATGCGAGGCGGCCCATGGCGGCGCGGAAGCCGGCGACGCGGGCGTCCAGGCTCACGATCAGCAGCACGGCCGCCAATCCGTAGAGCACGCCGAAGCCGCCCATGATGCGTGAGCCGACCGCGAGGCCGAGCCCGGCACCGATGAGCAGCGTGCTCATGGGCGACGGCTGCGGATACTCCTCCAGCACCCGCACCAGCCCGAGCAGGAACACCGCCATCGCCACCGCGAACGGCACATCCTTCGGGTTCATGAACATGTGCCCGTAGTACAGCGAGCAGGTCGCGAGCAGCATGAGCGCGACCAGGCCCGCACGAGCACCGCCGATCCGCCGCCCAAGCCGCCAGGTGGCAAACAGTCCAATCAGCCCGACCAAAGCGCCCGCAAGCCGCCGCGTTTCAAACAGATCGAACGGCAGGACCTTCGCCAGCAGCGCCGCGGCCATGTCGAAGCCGCCGCCGTACATGTAGAGATTGACGAACGAGAGCGCGCGAGTGTCGCGAAAGCCCGATGAGTAGAGGCTGAGCAGCAGCTCACCGTGCTGCGAATGGGTGAAGTCGTCCCAACCGAGCCCATGGTCGCGGAACGTCAGAACCGCGATGACAGCAATAACCGCAAGAACGCCAACCGCCATCGCGTCAAAGGCGCGATCGTCTGGCCATGTCCTGGATTGAGCCACAAGCATCGCCGCGATTATGGGGGGATTCCGCAAGCCGCCCAAATGCGAAGCGGGGCCGAATGGCCCCGCTTGCTCAGGTGGCGATTGTGTAAGCCGTGCGAACTACTTGCTCGCCGCGCCGTACATCTCGTCGACGTAGTCCCAGTTCACCAGGTTTTCCCAGAACGCCTTGAGATAGTCGGGCCGGCGGTTGCGGTAGTCGATGTAATAGGAGTGCTCCCACACGTCGCAGCCGAGGATCGGCTTCGCGCCCTGCACCAGCGGGCTTTCGCCATTGGCGGTCTTGGCGATGACCAGCTTGCCGTCCTTCACCGCGATCCAGGCCCAGCCGGAGCCGAACTGGGTCACGCCGGCCTGGATGAAATCCTCCTTGGCCTTGGCGACGCCGCCGAGATCGCTGTCGATCTTGGCCTTCAGTCCGCCCGGGATCTTATCCCCGCCGCCATTCGGCTTCATCCACTTCCAGAAGTGCATGTGGTTGTAGTGCTGGCCGGCGTTGTTGAAGAGGCCGGCGTTCTTGCCGTGCGAGCCCTGCACGATCTCCTCCAGCGACTTGTTCTCCCACTCGGTGCCCTTGAGCAGGTTATTGCCGTTGTTGACGTAGGCGAGGTGGTGCTTGTCGTGATGGAACTCCAGCGTCTCCTTCGACATGTAGGGGGCGAGCGCATCGTGCGAATAGGGCAGGTCGGGCAACGAGAACGCCATGGGATGTCTCCTCGGGATGCAAAACCGGTGGGATACAATGAATTTCGACGGCTGCGACCGGCACGCAACGGGCCTTACGTCTTAATTAGGCGCTGCGGCGCATCAGGGCAACGCCGATCCCGGAGGAATAAGGCCGGGCGGCATTTCGGGCGATTCCGGCCGGATCGCCGTCCCGCCCGGTCCAACAGCGTTAATGAAACGTAGATTTGCACCCGATATGATGTGAACTAGGGTTCTTGTGGAGGGTCGGCCGGCCGCCGCAATTGTGGGCAGTGCCGGGTCCGTCGCCCTTACACGCGTTAGGGGACGTAAGCGTATGTATGTCGTGTTGTTGGGAATTGGCCTGGTGATGGCCGCTGTCGGCTTCGTGACCATCGGATTTGGTAT
>CAMDDQ010000105.1 GCA_945892765.1 Asaia bogorensis | reverse complement strand
ATCGCGTGCCCCTGGGCGAGAGCCCGGAGAACCTGGCGCTGATGGCCGAGATCGACCGCCAGTTCCTGGAGACGCCGTTCTTTGGTGCGCGGCAGATGACGTGGCACCTGTGTGCCGCGGAGCATGCGGTGAACATCAAGCGGGTGCGCCGCCTGATGCGGCTGATGGGGTTGATGCCGATCTACCGGCAGCCGCGGACCAGCATTCCCGCCAAGGGGCACAAGCTGTACCCGTATCTGCTACGGGGCGTCCGTATCGACCGGCCCAACCAGGTGTGGTGCGCCGACATCACCTACATCCCGCTGGCCAAGGGCTTCCTGTACCTGGTGGCGATCATGGACTGGTGGAGCCGCAAGGTTCTGGCCTGGCGGCTATCGAACACCATGGACGTGCAGTTCTGCATCGACGCGCTCGATGACGCGCTGGGCCGGCATGGCGCGCCGGAGATCTTCAACACCGACCAGGGCAGCCAGTTCACGTCGTGGGTGTGGACGTAGCGGCTGCAACAGGCCGGGGTGCGAATCTCGATGGATGGGCGCGGCCGCTTCCTCGACAACATCTTCATCGAGCGCCTGTGGCGCTCACTGAAGTACGAGTGCGTCCATCTGCACGCCTTCTCGGGCGGGCACGAAGCCCGTCAGGGCATCGGCGACTGGATGACCTTCTACAACCACCGCCGCCCGCATACGGCGCATGGCGGCGAGACGCCGGTCGGCGTATATCGAGGACGGCTGTCGGCTTCAGGCCCGGGCTTACGCCCGGACCTCCACCCGACAGCCCTCGTGGCATAACGAGCGTGACACGAACCCCGATCAGCAGGCCCAAACTGTAGCTTAGATCGCTACCAAACCTGTCCCACGAATGGGGAGTACCTCAGATCCTGGAAGATCGCGAACAGTTCGCCGAAGGTGCCGGGGAGAGTGGTATCAGAAGCGGTATCAATGGGACCTTCGAGCGTGGCTAGAAGCAGCCTCGCCTTGTTTCGCTCATCCCTGGCATCGAGCGTATTAAGTGAGCGAAGAACCTGCCGACCACGGACACGAATTTTGAGATAGTAGGACGAACCGCGAAGAAAAACAGCCATTTGGACCTCCGCTTGTTGGAGGCCCGACTTCACGCAGCTTGCTCGGCCCGGGCGGTTTCGGTAAGAGGGGGAATAGGCCTCCTTAGTCCCCTTCGTCTAGAGGCCCAGGACATCGCCCTCTCACGGCGAGAACAGGGGTTCGAATCCCCTAGGGGACGCCATTTTATGTTTAACATCATAAAACAATAGGTTGCCGAAAGAGGATCGAAAAATACCACCAAAGTCTCCACGCGATGTGATTGACCCTCGCTAGGTATGAACGCGTCAGGACCTGTGAGCGCGGTCTGAACCGA
The DNA here is from genome assembly GCA_945892765.1 of Asaia bogorensis. Taxonomy (GTDB): domain Bacteria; phylum Pseudomonadota; class Alphaproteobacteria; order CACIAM-22H2; family CACIAM-22H2; genus SHVT01. The sequence goes on along the minus strand of CAMDDQ010000105.1, from coordinate 5,551 downwards.
TGAGAATCACAGACAAGCAGATCTCCCGTCGCGAGGCGCTAGCGGGCGCAGGCGCTCTGGCGCTCGCCTCCGACACGCTGCCCGCCTCGGCCGCTCCGGATCAAGGCCTGCGGGACATCGCCAAGGCGCGCGGCCTTCTCTATGGCTGCGCCGTGAACGCTGGCGAAGCGACATTTGCCGATGCGCGGCTGATGTCCGCCATCAGCCGCGAATGCAGCATCCTCGTTCCTGAAAACCAGCTGAAATGGGGGTCGTTGGAGAGGGTTCGCGGCAAGTTGAATTTTGCCGAAGCGGATCGCTTAGCGAGTTTCGGGGTCGCAAACGATGCCAAGCTGCGCGGTCACACCCTGATTTGGCATCAACAAGTGCCAAATTGGGTCGAGGCGGCGCTCTCCGAAGGCAAGTTCGAGGATGTGGTTAAGAAGCACGTTAGGGAAGTCGTCGGCCACTATAAGGGTCGCGTCCATTCTTGGGATGTGGTCAACGAGGCGATCGATCCAAGCGCAGGTCGTCCCGACGGATTGAGGCAAACGCCTTTCCTAAGAGCGCTTGGACCCCAATATCTAGACATCGCATTTCAAGCGGCGCATGAGTCTGATCCGGATGCTCTGCTTGTGTACAACGAGTTTGGCTTGGAGCAGACAGTTCCCAATGCCGACAGGAAGCGGGCCGCCGTGCTGCGGATGCTGGCGGGAATGAAAGCGCGTGGTGTGCCCGTTCAGGCATTGGGAATTCAGGCGCATCTGCGAATTGGTCGGCCATTCAACGAAAAGGGGTTCGCTGGATTTATCGGTGACGTCGCGGAAATGGGACTGAAAATATTAGTTACCGAACTGGACGTTAACGACCAGGACTATCAGAGCGGCGATATCGCCGCGCGCGACAAAGCTTGCGCCGATCTTGTGGGAACCTTTCTCAACGTCATTTTGTCGAGAAATGACTGCGTTGCCGTTCTGACATGGGGGTTGGCCGACATGACCAGTTGGCTAAACAGGCCAAACACGGAACGTCGCAAAGATGGTTTGGCAAAACGCCCGCTACCGCTTGATGATCAATTGAACCGCAAACCAATGTGGCAGGCGATGGCCAAGGCATTCGACGCCGCGCCGAAACGATAGTCGCCGGTTGACGCCCATGTCCTCGGTGGCTGTGTCGCGGCAAACACGGTCCCGGCTGGATCGAACGGCCTATGGCGACTGTGACCCAAAAGCTACAGATGTGGCGACCATTTTGTGGTAAAGGCCAAGAGCTAAAGAGTCGTGGCCGGCGTTGGCTTGGCGCGACGCGGCCCAGCAAAATTGGAGGCAATCCCGTGACTAAGAGATTTGGCCCGCTCGTGATCGGTACCGCAATCCTGGCTGGAAGCGCCTTTGGGGCCGCTGCCCAGGAAATGATGGCGGAAGGTCTTTATCTGGGCGCCAGAGCCGCCACCATCATGTCGCTTTGCAGCACGCGGATTTGAACGGCCTGGCGTTCATTCGCTTGGAGCTTTTCGACGGCCGCGGCCGGGCTGGCCGCAACGGCCAAGGACGCCAAGACGGCTACAAAAGCCGCAATGCTTGTCGTCACGCCGCGAATATTGCGGTCAAGACCCATAGCTCGCCCCCCAAGCACTTCGACAACTTTGGCGATTATGGCAAAATTTTGTCTCGCATGCAAATTGCGGCGCTGACTCCCGGGTCAATTGCAATTTGCATGGCCGGCTTGGGTTGGCGAACTACCCGCGAGTGCGTGCCGCGGATTCCGTGCGGAATTCGCCGTTCGTGGGTCGCCCAGGGCGACCCACGAACTCGCAAAAATTGTGACTAGCAGCCGCCCGGGCAATTGCCGGCGGCGCCCTCATGGAAGCTTCCGGCTGCGGGGTGGGCGCGTGTGCCGAGTTCAACCCCCATCATGTCCTTTTCCATTTCCTTCATCGACCCCTCGGTCTTGGTGAGGGCCGACAGATTGCTGACCACGATCCTGGTCAGATTGAAGGCGCGGCGATCAATCATGTCGCACGGCGCCAGGATCTGCGCGGCATAGGCCGCCGCGAGTGCCTGGTTGTTTTGGCCGGGGTAGGTCCCCGGTTCAAGGGTGGCCGTAAGAAAGCCTTGATTGACGGTTTCGATCTGAGAAATCAGGTTCTGGGCCACACCCACGACCGCCAAGGGCTTGCCCCCGCCCATCTCGGCGATTTCCGGCGACGGCACCGGGGCACCGACCATCGCGGCATGAACCTTGCCCTCCCTAAGCATCTTGAGGGCGTCCTTGGTTCCAGCCGGAACCGTCTTCATGTCGGTCAGGCCACTCACCTCCAACATCCGCCGCGCGACGGGGTCGGCGAGGTCGCCCTTCAAGGGCACGGCTACCGTCTTACCTTTCAGATCGGAGACAGTCTGGATATTGGCGTCGGGCATCGCCAACACTTGCAGGGCTTGCAAGTACAGCAACGCCAACTGGCAGACCTTTTCGTGTTTCTTCGTGAATGGCGCGCGGCCTTCGATCGCATCGTTCGTGATCATGGTATTGCCGATGGCGAGATCGGCGGTGCCGTCTTCGATGGCGGTCACATTCGCCACCGCGTCGCCCGGCAATACGTTGGTCGTCTGATAATTTGGGTTGGTCTTCGGCATCTCCGCGTCCCAAAACGACTTAAGAGCCATACCGAGCGCGGGCAGATTGCTGCCTTCGGGGCCGGTGACGAATCGGTAGGTCTGCGCCGTGGCGGGCGACGTGGCGATGAACGCGGTAACGACGAAAGCCACGATGCCGCCGATTGCGGAATTTCGGTGCATAGGTATGTCCCCTGGCGCAAGAAATGGATGGAAAGCGAAGCTCCCTCGTGGGGTTACTGTGGGCTGCACTCCCCGCGAGCGTCAAGCTCAACCCTCGATCGCTCGGATCAACGAAACTTGATGGCTCCGTGCGCGCACCGCAAGCACCTCGCCAAGACGCCGAGGTCGCGACTATCGCATCGGAAAGTAAAGTCTCCCGCCCTGTTGATCGATGGCGTCGGCGTCGTCGTTGCGGCCCATCTTGCGCAAAAGCGCGGCGTAGGTTTCGAGAAGCGGCGCCAAATCCGAGTGCCGCGGCCCCAGCGTGCGCTGCAATATGTCCCACGCCCGGCGCAGGGCGGCCTCGGCTTCGTCATATTTGGCTTGGGCCGTCAACACTTCGGCCAGGATCTGGAGCCTCTCGGCGACGAAGGAATAGGTCGGGTGATGGGGCCCCAGGTTTTTCTCCCAAATCGCGATCGAGCGCGACAGCGCATCTTCGGCCTCTTGGTGTCGACCGGCGGGCATGAGCGCCGCCGCGAGGTGATCGAGCGTGGCGCTCACGCGAAGGTCTTCGGCGCCGAACGCGGAGGCCTTGACCATCGCCGTCGCGAACGTCTTGGCGGCTTCGTCATGCCGACCCGCCATATTGGCGGCGACGCCGAGGGCGATTACGTCTTCCCAAGTCTCTTCGCCGCCGGAACCGGTTTCTTCCTGAGCCATCGACCTTGAATTCCTCTTCCTTCGCAATTGGAGGAGTCATTTTTACCGTAACCGCGGCTGCGGATCACGGTCCAATCGGGCAACCGGCGCCGTCGCGATCGGCGACGCTTTGAATGCCGCCGAGCAAGTGCCGCCGAAACAGCGGTTCGTCGTAGGATGCGGCGGTATGGCCCAGCGCCGTGTACCAACTGCGGCCGCCATCGAAATCGTGGCACCAGGCGATCGGGTGATCGACCCCCATGGTCCCGCCGGAATAACTCAATTCATCCAGCCGGGCCAGCACCCGCGTTTTGTTCCTTGGGTCGGCAGTGAAATTGTACCACTCGTCCGTGCGCCGCCAAGTTTCCGGCGGCGATCGCGTCGATGGGTGCCCGCGATCCTCTACCTGAAGGCTCGCCGCCTGAATCTCGGGGTGGCTCTCGAAATAAGCGCCGATCAACCGACCATACCAGGGCCAATCATGCTCGGTGTCGGCGGCGGAATGAATGCCGACAAAGCCGCCGCCGCCACGAATGAAGCGCTCGAACGCCGCCCGCTGCGATGGGTCGAGTATGGTTCCGGTGGTGTTGAGGAAAACCACAGCGCGATAGTGGCGCAGGCCGGAATCGGTGAATTGTCCGGAATCCTCTGACGCGTCGACCGAAAAGCCATGTTGTGCTCCAAGCGCCCGGATAGCCGCGATCCCCGCGGGAATGGAGTCATGGCGGTAGCCGTCCGTCCGGGTAAAGACAAACACCGCAAACGAACTGGGCGGGGGGATTTGGCAGGAGGGCAACACCAAAGAGAACGCCGCCGCTAGCCCCAAGCTGCGCGCGACACTAGATCGGGCCGGAAGAGTTCATGGCGGCGTCCCTACGCTCGGCGTCCAAGTCGCTTTTTGATATTCTGGGTGTGGTCGCGACGATCGATGTGGTCGATATCGGCGCCAATCCGATCGACGGCGATCCCCCCTACAAGCCACTCCTGGATGCGGGCCGGGCGAGGCTGGTCGGTTTCGAGCCGAACCCGCAGGGCTTGGCCGAACTCAATCGGCGCAAGGGTCCGCACGAAACCTATCTTCCGCACGCGGTCTATGACGGCGGCCGTCACCTTCTCAATGTCTGCAAGGCGCCGGGAATGTCCTCGCTCTTGCCGCCGAACCGGGACTTGCTGAAGTTTTTTCACGGGTTTCCCGAATGGAGCGAGGTGGTCGCCCGGACGCCGGTGGAGACCGTGCGCCTCGATGAGGTGACCGCCATCCAGTCCATCGATTTCCAGAAAATTGATGTTCAGGGCGCCGAGTTGACGGTTTTTCGTCACGGTGAGCGCCACCTAGCTAATTGTGTCGCGATCCATGCCGAGGTGGAGTTTCTGCCGATGTATGTCGGCCAGCCGCTGTTCTCGGAAGTGGAGATGTTCCTTCGTGAACGCGGCTTCATGCTTCACAAATTCGAGCCGCTCGTCAGCCGTGTTGTGCAACCGATGATCGTCAACAACGACGTTTATGCAGGTTTCAGCCAGCTGTTATGGGCCGACGCGGTGTTCGTTCGCGACATCACACGGCTGGGCAAAATGACTGCCGACAAACTCCTGAAGTTGGCGGTCATCCTGCACAATCTCTACGGCTCCCACGACCTGGCGCTGAACGTGCTGTTGGCTCACGACACCAAGGCGTCCACGAGTTTCGCCAAGATGTTCATGCAGGCTTTGGCCTCCGGGCCGTAGGCTCTATGAGGCGGCAATCAAAAGGACGAACCAGGTTCGGCCAAGAAGGCGATTTCCTTGGGCGTCGAAATCCGGCCGAGAATGGCGTTGCGATGAGGAAACCGGCCGAAGCGTTCGATGATGCGCAGGTGCCGAAGGGCGTAGTCGAGACCTTGGCTGGCGTGGCCGGCGGCGCGGAATAGCTCCACGCACCGTTTTTGGTCATCGAGGGATTCGCTGTGTTCCAGGGGCAGAAAAAAGAAGGTTCACCTCTCCGCGGCAACCGCGAGATCCAATCCGCGGCCGATCGCGCGCACGGCGATGTCGCGGACCGCTCCATCCGTCGCGAAAGCGCGCGGGGTCCCGCGGAACATGTTGCGCGAGACCTG